>NZ_JBXWNC010000011.1:0-143958 GCF_059610165.1 Ruegeria sp. YTSA135
ACCGATGCCCGAAAGTCTTTCTGTCCGCAATCGCCCTCGCGGCTCTCGTCATCTACTGGTTATGAGTCCTGAGCGTAGAGCCAGCGTCAGAAAGATAAACAATCCTTTGTGTAGACGTCCGCTTCGTCCGCAACTCAGAACTTCACCAGGTTTTTGCGAATGGCAGCTGTTGACGAAAGCGGTCGTTGATTGTCGCTGTTCCGCGCCTTTGTGTGCGAAGGTCGGCTTAGCGGTGTAGGAAGGCCTTCCTTGAAAAAGGTTCAAGGTCTGAGTTGCGGACCTATAGGTCATAAAACAAAGCTGGTTGATTGGCGACACTTCACCGGATAGCGGCCATTTGACTGAGGGGATGGGACCGGGAGCGAACCCTCTCTAGTGCCGGTGTCGGCTCCTGTGTGATTGGTGCGCAAATCTTCGCATACTTCACCACAGCTCAGGTCTTCTCGAATGCCGTCTCGGCATCTCTGAAATGGCATGCCGCTCCGGCGCCTTCAGCCGATCAGCCATCTCGGCGGTTACACCGGCAGGCCCTCCGGCAAACCCGGCGCGATTGATACGCCAGATGCTTAACGCCAAGTTAAAATCATACAATCTACGAAGAACTTTGAAGAAGGAATGACACTTCAAAGATCGCCCCAGCAAAGCAGTCAAAGTAATGGGGAAAACAGCCGCGAAATTGGAGCGCCAACGCGAACTCTCCAAGGTTGCTCCGTCAGTGTCTTTGTGAGTTCAAACGACCGCACAAAGTCTGCTTCGAGCATCGCGTGCAACTGGGAAGCCGCGCGAGTGTCAAAGTACATTGCCATGGCCTCGAAGTTCAGACGGAATGACCTGTTGTCCATGTTTGTTGTGCCCACTGCCGCCACGGTATGATCGACCAGGACGACCTTCTGATGCATGAAGCCTGCATCGTATCGAAAGACCTTGACCCCCGCGTCGCGGATTTCGTCGAAATAGGCAAAGGCTGCAAGCCAAGGCACTTTGTGGTCGACGACTTCGGGAACAAGTATCCGAACATCAACGCCGCGCAGCGCGGCGAATTTCAAGGCCGCAATCACGTCCGTGTCCGGAACGAAATAGGGCGAGGCGATCCAGATGCGGTCCTTGGCCATGGAAATGCAGGCAAAGAAGAACAACGCCCCGGTTTCCATCTCGTCCGCCGGGCCGGTCGCCATCAGCATCGCGGCCATGTCATCCCCGGCCAGGGGTGCATCCCAGAGCAGGTCGTCAAGCAGCACCTCTTCGGTGGCCCAGTGCCAGTCCTCGGCAAAGATCAGCTGCAGCTGTGACACGATCGGCCCCTGCAGCCGGGCATGGGTGTCGCGCCAGTCGCCAAATTTCGGGTCCAGCCCCTTATACTCGTCGCCGAAATTCAGCCCGCCGGTAAAGCCTGTCTTACCATCCACGATGATGGTTTTGCGATGGTTGCGGAAGTTGAGGTGAAAGCGCGTTCGGGGCCCGGGCATCTTTTTGGGGTCGACGAATTCTACGCCGCCCGCACGTAACCGGTCGAAGTAGGTTGCGGGCAGCGCAATCGAGCCGACCGCATCGACGAGGAACCGCACGCTGACGCCCCGGCCTGCCGCCGCGATCATCCGCTCGGCCAGTGCGCGCCCGACGCCATCGTCCTTGACGATGTAGGATTGCGCCAGCACGTAATTCTCGGCCTCATCGATGGCATTGAAAATGTCTGCGAATGTTTCTTCGCCATCGACAAGCAGCCGCATGGAATTGCCGCGCACTGCCGGAAACCCGGAAATCGCCTCCAGCGGCCGGGGCGACACCGGCAGCGACACCGCCGGCCTATGCGTTTCGGCATGGATGCGCAGGCCTTCCATCACGCGTTCGCTACCTTTGCGGGAAAGGACGAACCCCCGGTACTTGTGATGGCCCAAGAATAGGTAGAGTGGCACGCCCAGGTAAGGCGCGACGATCAGCAGGATGGCCCAGCCCACCGCCCCCTGCGGCGTGCGTGCGGTTTGTACGGCGCGCCATGCGAAGAAAATGGCGACCCCTTCGAGGACAACCAGAAAGACCAGGATGAACTCAGTCATTGAGGACCTCCTTATCCGGGCCGGGCGTCTGATGAGGTTCCGGGGAAACCGTTTTGATCGTTTGGGTCGGATAAGCCAGTTGGGTTCCCACCTCAGCGACCAGAGACAGGATTTTCAGGCTGAGGTTTTCGCTGACGCGCAGAAAATCCGAGTAGGTGGGTAACCGAGTGCGCCCATAGAAGAGGATGTCTATGGAATGGTCGCTTAGCCCCTTAACCCGTACGTAGCAGGGGGCGGCATCCGAGGTGTCGAAATCGTCGCTTTCCTCCATGTAGCGCCGTAGCCCGTCACGAACGGCGATCACTTGGCTTTCGCTGGCAGAGAGTACCAGGCCGAAGGTCATCATGATCCGACGATGCTTCATCCGGGAATAATTCAGCACCACGCTGTTGGCCAGTTCCGCGTTCGGAACAAAGCGCGGGATCTGGTCAAAGCCGACGACCAGAGTCGAGCGCAGGTCCACCCGCTCGACAACACCGGTGACCAGACCCTCGACATCGATCGCATCTCCGGAAACGAAGCGCTCTTCGCTGCTGTTGGTCATGCCGGCCAGCAAGTTCCTGACAAGGTCCTGCGAGGCGATAGCCAGCCCCGCGCCAAGCACGCCAACGCCCGTCAGCGCGCCGGAAATATCAATCTGCCAGACCTCGAGCAACGCAGTTAAACCGAATAGAACAACTGCGAACTGCGTTACTCTAACAGTCCAGTCCTGTTCGAGACGAATAGATTTCGCATGGTCTTCATTCCCTAGCATTGAAACGAAAACTGCGGCCAAGCGGTACCACGCAGTAAACACAGCAATGATGCTGACGGATGTTAATATTCGACGCAAAAATCCACCCAGCAGTTCAGGCGGGTGAAACAACTCGACAGCAAGGAAAAGGGAAAAGGTGACAAGAAGCACTTGGATGGCTTCGCGCAGCTTATCGCGGATCTCCTCTGATATTGCACTCTCCAAGCGGTGCATGAGGAAACTCAGGAACTGCAAGATCAATTCGGTTAGTGGTTTTCGAAGAAAGTAGACAAACAGGATGACAGCCAGCAAGCCGACCGCCAGCACAGGGTCGATACTCTCAACCCAGTTCGACAAGCTTTCAGCAGCTTTCTCTATGCTTGATTTCCCAAGGGTGTTGTCCAGGTGAGCAGTCAAAGCAAAAGGCTTCCCATAGATTACATTCGCCAAGCAGCTTGATTTCATGATCCTTGGCTGATGACTTTCCGAAGATCTACCCGCTCTCAGCCTGCTGTTAGAAACCGCCTCTTTAGGCCAGGTGTCGCGCCCGCGGCATCGATAATCGGCGCAAAAAAACACAGAGGCGCCGGTTGGTTTGGAGGCAGCCGCTGCGCTAGCTTTTGTCCTTGTTAGAGCTCTCCTTGGCGTTCCTGATCACGGCGCTGACCACGCTGCTTGCAACTTTGGGGGCGATGGAACCCAACGGGTCATTCGCCATTTTCTTGACGGCTTCCGCCGTGGCCTTGGCTTCTTCGGAAAAGGCTCGGATCTCGGCCTCGATGTCTTCAAGGGCCATGTCGCGCACCTCTGCGACCGGTGCTGTTTCCTGTTCCGCGCTGGATTTGCCTGCCATCGAAACCAAGATCGCGGCGACGATCAAATTCGCCAGCGACACAACCAAAGCCGCAATTGGCGCCGAAACACTTTGTGAAAGGGCCAAGTATGCCGACGCGTTCAACATGATCAAACCGACTGCCGCAGCGATACCCGCCGCCGCCATCAGACCGGTTTGTCGCCTCAATACGGCTAAGTGCCGCTGAGCGATCAGTCGCTCGGAACGGAGGACGATAGATACGTTTTTGGAGATGCGGTTCATTGCCAGCTCCCTACTTTGAACGACCGATCATATATCCTAGGGCGAATATTCCCAATGCAAGAAGCAGGGGGTGTTTGCTCGGCAGTTCTTCGATTTGTGCCAAAAGCTCGGATAGCTCGTTGTCCCACCCCCCCGGCTCTCCCTCTTCATCGATGTTGTCGGGCAATTCCGGCGTTTGCGCTGATGAACCGCCATGTTCCTTGAGCTTCTCGCGAAGAACCGCCAGTTCCGCTTCGAGCTCAGCTTTTGTAGCCATGCGGCAATCTCCCATTTGATTGCGTTGTCCGAGATCGAGGCAGGTGAAACCGGACCCTTCGGCAGGCAGAGACATTTCTGATCATTCAGCTCGGGACGTTTCCCATCGCCAGTCTTGCCGGAATCCATGCCCAAGGCCCCTTTTCGCTGCGCGCGGCCGGGTCAGCCCGGATCTAAGACTTCTTGAACTTGTCGTAGGCCGCCTTCATCTGCAGACCAAGCACCCGCGCCGCCTCGCCAACTTCCTCGGCGCTTTTTTCGAACTCGGCGCGTGTCAGGAACTTGTCCCACTGAGCGGTCAACTCTTGCCATTCGTCCTCGGCTTCCTTCGTCGCCAAGTGCATTTGCAGCCGCAACTCGTCGCGACGCTGCTGCAGGTCTGCCAATACATCCGTGATGTCCATTCCCACACCTCCTGAGTTTTCACATGCTGAGACCGTAGTGCCGTCTTAACAATACATCAAACCTTTACTTTTGGCGATCTGCGGACGTCGCTGCGCGAGCGTCGCCGTGTCACAAACGAGCGGCAGATTTTTTGCGTCTAGAGCACTCAGCCGAATGCGGCTAAGGTGGTTTGCTTAAAAGCCGTTTGCTTCAAAATGAAAAAGGCTAGACTCTCGCTGACGAATGACGTCGAGGTCGACCCGCTCTCGCGATCCAAGGATGGGACCACGCAATATGGACCAAAACACGTCTCCCCGGCCCGCTACGACCTTGGCGTTCTGGGCTTATTCCTCGATCATCGTTGGCACTACCGTCACAGGGCTTTTCGTTCTCAAGGAGCTACTGATACCACTGGCCATTTCTGGCCTTCTATTCGTGCTCGTTGCTTCTGTCATTGATCGCATCTCGGCCGTTCGGATCGGTGGCCGTGCGGTTCCTATCTGGCTGTCATATGTTTTGGGCTTCTTGCTTATCGTGGCCGGTATGCTCGCTATCTTGAGTGTGCTGTCGGCTCAGGCACAGGAGGTGGCTGCCGCGGTCCCACGATATCAAGACCGATTCGCTGGCATACTTGCGCATATCGTCGAGATCATCGGAGACGATAATGCAGCCGCGGTTTCTAACGTCATACAGGACCTCGATGCCAAGGGGTTCGCAGTGGAAACCGTCAGTTCGGCCAAGACATTTTTGTCCGGCGTATTCTTGGTTTTCTTGTACTTGCCGTTCATGTTGATTGAACGCCGCCCAATGCGGGAAAAGCTGGTGATATCTGCCAATGATCCAGAGCTAGGTGCGGAAATACGCAAGACCGTCATTATCATCTCGGATTCACTGCAACGGTATGTGGGCATCAAGACATTTGTGAGCGCCTTGACCGGCTTATTGTGCTACGCGATCATGAAGTACGTCGGCCTGGACTTTGCGGAAACGTGGGGCGTCCTGACGTTTGCCCTGAACTTCATTCCGTCCATTGGTTCGGCGCTGGCCGTGATTTTCCCTGCGATTGTGGCGCTGGTCCAGTTCGATGGCTATTCCGCCTTCCTGATCATCGCTCTGGGCTGCGGGGCAGTCCAATTCGTCATAGGCAACATTGTCGAGCCTGCGTTTACTGGGAAATCTCTCAACTTGTCCCCGATGATGGTGATTATCGCCCTGACGACATGGACGACGATCTGGGGGTTGCCTGGCGCTTTTCTCAGCGTTCCCATTACGGTTTGCATACTGATAATTTTTGCTCACGTTCCCGGCCTGAGATGGGCGGCTGTCTTGATGTCCGGCGACGGAAGGCTTTCGAAACCCGATCAAGAGACAGCGTCCGTTAAGCCCATAATCGACGATGCTGAGAATACCGGGCAGACAGATCTGGAGCTCGAGGCCAATCGGCTTCGGGAAGAATATGAAAAGAATCGTTCCAGGTGAGCCTGGGGACACCACTCAGCCATATCAGATCTCTAAGATCTGCTTGCGTCCAATCCCAGCCTGCCGTTCGAACCAAAGACAGTAAAACCGCATGATGCTTAGCAGCGCCAGGTGCTCTGCAACCCGCCATCACATCTTTCCCCGCGGTCCTTTCGCGCTTACTGTCTTTCACCCCTCGCAAGAGATACGAAAGCGGATGGGGACGTTCCTTCCCAGCGATGGAAAGCCTCAGAAAAACTCTGCCGATGTTCAAAACCCAAGAGTTCGCTCGTCTCGTTGACCGATCGTCCGGACGCAAGTTCTGACCGCGCTTTTTGGTGCACGGCCCTGTTTCGCAGAACGCTGAAACTCGTCCCCTGATTTTTCAGGCGCAACTGAAGGGTGCGCGCGTTGGTGTCGAGCAGGTAAGCTGCCTCGGACAATCCGAGCGGACGATAAAGCCCCTTCAAAGCAGCGGCGTTCATCTTTGTAATTATCACCGCTAAATCCGCGGCGTTCGCAGGTTCATTCAATTCTTCAACGATCGAGGGCAAGAAAGCGGATAGTTCCGGGTTCGAGAGTTTCAGGGGGCTTTTCAGCAAATGTTCATTGAACTCCAAAGCATATTCCGAAGCAGGGACGAACTGCTGTACTTTTGGTAAAATGCCTTGATGCTTGTACGAAGCACCCGGGAAAAACATTTTGAGATCAGCATTCTCGACTCTGTCCGAAAGGCAAACCAGATAGCAAGTTAATGCAATCAGATACTTGGAGTTAGCATCAAAGCTATCATGAACAAGCGGCGCGGTAGACACCGATACTCGGCACCGGTTTCGTTGCAAACGAATGTTCATTTGCCCATTGTAGACAAGGCCGCCCATTAGTCGCTGTGCTGTTTTCAAAGCTGTCCATAAGGTGTCGGAGTGGATGCAGGCCTTTCCGAATAAACCCAGCGTTCCCAAATTTGGCGCCATTCCGGCCCGTAAGAACAGATTTCTGTCCTCGTCTTCGGAACCGATACGCGCCAAGGCTTGCAGATAGTCGATATAGGAAAGCTGTGCTTCGGCAAACCACTGATCCACATTGTCTCTCAGGTCCCGCCTGATCCGCGCCGCCCTGGAGGGGTGCGTTTGCGACAGAAGATCAAGGGGCGCACGAATTAGCGCCAACCTGACCATAGAAGGTTTCTCCACCTCCAGGATCTCAGCATTCGATTTTTGCGCGTTTGCCGACATTTCCCAAGCCCTTGTGATCTATTCTTTTCTGCAGAATCACTGCGGGCAGAAAAGCAGGTCGTGTGAATTCGATTTTAGAGTGCGGCAAAGCGTTATCAAGGCGCTTGGCCCTCTTCGTGTCACCGGTCTGAAGAAAGCTGCTTGTTGCGGGTTGGAGTGCGGAGGCTCGATCGGGCTCTGCGTGGGCGCTTACAAGTAATCCGGGAAGGATTGGCCAGATGACCATTGGGAACGCTTCCCAAAAGATGCTTCGACGGATTTTTCATAGGGCCTGCGCAGTGTCGCCAGCGCAGACTGCAGGCATAACCAGAGCGGTGTCTGCAAACGTTCCGATTAGAGCGTTCACCTTGGTCGCTTCGATCTGTTTGTCCTTGACTGCGGGTGACGCCCTGGCTTCGCCGGACAGCGAAAATCAGGCCGCTGCCCAGGCCAACAATCCCCTGGCGGACATCCGTGCGTTTAACCTCCAAAACTACTATGTTGGCGCGTTCAATGGCGTGCCGAACGGCTCAGGAAACCAATTCGTTCTGCGTTATGCGCAACCTTTGCAGATCGGGGCTTCGAACTGGCTGATACGAGCCTCGCTTCCGTTGAACTCTTTACCTGTCGGTCCGGGTTTCTCAACAGTCTCCGGCATCGGCGATCTGGATATCTTTGCTGCCTATCAGTTCGACACCGGAAACCCTGCAACCAGTTTTGCAATCGGGCCTCAGATCGTGGCGCCTTCAGGGAAAAATGGCCTTGGGGCGGACCAGTGGCAATTGGGTCTCGCCAACGTTTACTTCAACGCGACCTCGCCATTGGTTCAGTACGGTTACCTGCTGACCTACCGCGGAGGTGTGGGTGATACGAATGGCAAACCCCGTGCCAGCGTGGCCGCGTTCCAACCCTTTGTTTTTTATCAGCTGGGCAAAGGTTGGTATACGGGAGGCGCCCCGATTTGGAGCTACAACTTCGAGAACGACAACTACGGAGTCCCGCTGGGGCTGAGACTGGGTAAAGTGACCCGGCGAGACAAGACTGTCTTCAACGTTTTTGTCGAACCCCAGTACTCCGTTGCCAAGCGCGGGGCCGGCGTGCCGGAATGGCAGATCTACCTGGCTTTGAACATGCAGTTTCTGAAATAGCCGGGAGCTCCGGCCTCCATCCAAATACTATCCCTAACCAAAATCCTGAAAGAGGAACAATACCATGGAAAAGTTTGTAGCAGTCGTGTTCGACACAGAGGAAGCTGCTTTCAAAGGGGCAGAGGCGCTACGGGATTTGCATCGGAACGGTGAACTGGCGGTATACGCGGCTGCTGTCATCGGTAAAGACGCAGACGGTCAGGTAGCGATCAAGAAAGCCCAGGATGAAGGTCCAATCGGCACGGCCTTTGGCATGATGCTCGGCGCAATGGTTGGTGTTCTAGCGGGGCCAGCAGCGATCGCGTCTGGCGCGGTGGTAGCTGGCACTGCTGCTGCAGGCCAAGCCGCGCTTGGCGGGATGGCCGTCGGCGGCATGACAGGTGGTCTTTTTGGCGTTTATCGCGATCTTTGGGTTTCCGGTGTAGATATGACGATGCTCGATCAGGTTTCTATGGAACTGCTTCCGGGCAAATCCTGCATCGTAGCATCTGTTGACGAGATATGGACGGCACCCCTCGATACCAAGATGGCTGAACATGGCGGGACCATATTCCGCAAGCCCCGCGTTGATGCCGTCGATGAGCAATGGGAAGCGGAAATGCGTGCCATGGACCGCGAGCTCGCTGAACTTGACGAGGAAATGCGGGCTGCGCATGAAGAAAATAAGGCCGCAATCAAGGCAAAAGTTGATACCGTGAAGTCGCGGATCGCGGAAAATAACAAGAAGATCAATGAGCGCCTTGACGCCATGGATGCAGAAATGGACGCGCGTCTGGATGCTCTTGACGAGCAGATCGCCAAAGCCTCTGCTGAACGAAAGGAAAAATTTGAAAAGCGCAAGGCCGAGATCAAGGAAGAGTACAAGGTCCGCAAGGAAAAGCTGAAAAACTCTGCCGAATTGGCGCGCGAGGCGTTGAAGCCCTGATTTCACGGCGGCTCCCGGGCAGGTCCAAACCCGCAAATCCTTTCTATCCCATTGGGTAAAGTATCTGCCGGGAGCGGAAAATCGGGAGACACACAAGAACCAAGACACACCGGGCTTTTCGGTCGATCCTGTAAGATCAGCCGAAAAGCCCGCCGAACCAACTCAAGAGGTAACGACATGCAAAACAGGTTTCTTTGGGTTCTGATGGGGATTGTATCTCTGCTGGGTGGGTTATTTGCCCTTGCAAATCCGGTATTGGCCAGTGGTTTCGCGACCGTAGTCATAGCTTTTGTCTTTATTGCCTTCGGCGTCGCTCAGGTGATCGCCGCCTTTCGTGATGAAACAAACACCGTAAAGTTCTGGACTATCCTTCTTGGGATCATGTGGGTTCTCATCGGCTTGATGATCTTGGGTCGGCCTTTGATGGGCATGGTGGTTCTAACCACTTTGATAGCCATTGCGTTCCTGTTTGGCGGCGCGGCCAAGATCGCGTATGCATTTGCGCTGGAGGATCGAAGAGCTTTCTGGATGGTCTTGATCTCCGGTATCGCCTCGCTTGCGCTCGGCGTCATCATCTTCATGGATTGGCCAGTTTCCGCTGTCTCGACTCTCGGCATACTCCTCGGGGTAGAGCTTATCGCCGACGGTGTGTCTTCATTCGCACTGGCGTTTAGTAAGGACAAGACGAAAGCAGCGGCAACTTAAGGGGACCGCTTCATATCGGACGACTGTCATTCCGTCATCATCGGGCAGTCCATGGATAAATCCGCCGGAGAGATCATGAACTCCGCCGTGACTGTCGTTTCTGGCGAGATCGCGCAACAGGAAAGCAACTAGGCGCAACTGGCGGAAAGCAGTGTCGGGCGCCGCTCGAAAAAAAGGAGGAAGATCATGTTATTCAACAAGATAACCAGACTATGCGCTATAACGGTGACAGCGCTGGGACTAATGTCCGGGGCCGCCACGGCGCAAAACTCGGAAAAACCCAATATTCTCGTGATCTGGGGCGACGATGTCGGCATGTTCAACATCAGCGCCTATAACCACGGGATGATGGGTTACCAGACGCCAAACATCGACCGCCTGGCAGCCGAGGGCGCGATGTTTACTGACGCCTATGCTCAACAGTCTTGCACCGCAGGACGAGCTTCATTCATCCTAGGCCAGCATCCTTTCCGGACTGGTCTTCTAACAATCGGCATGCCCGGGTCCAAGCATGGAATGCCCGAATGGTCGCCTACGATCGCGTCACTGCTCAAGAACCACGGTTACGCTACCGCGCAGTTTGGAAAGAACCACTTGGGCGACCAAGATGAGCACCTGCCGACGAACCATGGGTTCGACGAATTCTTCGGTAACCTGTATCACCTCAATGCTGAAGAGGAACCTGAGGGCTATTTCTATCCAAAAGATCCAGCATTTCGGGAACGCTATGGTCCGCGCGGCGTAATCAAGGCATCGGCGGATGGCCAGATTGAAGACACGGGTCCAATGACTCGGAAGCGTATGGAAACTGCCGATGAAGAATTTCTCGCGAGTGCAATGGACTTTATTGATCGGTCTGTGAAACAAGAAAAACCCTTTTTCGTTTGGATGAACACAACGCGAATGCATGTGTGGACCCGGCTGAAGTCGGAAAGCGTCGGCCTGACTGGCATGGGTCTTTACCCGGATGGTATGGCCGAGCATGACGGGCATGTCGGGCAGTTGCTCAACCAGCTTGACGAACTGGGAATCGCGGATAACACAATCGTTATCTACTCTACTGATAACGGCGCAGAAAAGGTTTCGTGGCCGGATGGCGGCATAACGCCGTTCCACGGAGAAAAAGGCACAACATTTGAAGGTGGTTTCCGCGTTCCGCAGCTAATCCGTTGGCCGGGCACAGTGAACCCGGGCACGAAGTTCAATGACATCATCAGCCATGAAGACTGGATGCCGACACTCTTGGCGGCTGCCGGCGAACCGGACATTAAGGAGAAGCTGCTAGAAGGCCACACTGCGAACGGCAAGGATTTCCGCGTTCATCTCGACGGCTACAATATGATGCCGTATCTATCGGGCGAGGTGGAAGAGAGCCCGCGCGATCAGATTTTTTACTTCTCGGCCAACGGTGAATTGAATGCAGTGAGGTGGAATGACTGGAAGGTGCATTTCGCAACGCTGGAGGGGAATATCACTGACGCCGTGCGCTTTGCTTCGAACTGGCCCAAGATCGTTCACTTGCGATCCGACCCACTCGAAGAAATGTGGCTAGAGTCGGATATGTACCTGCGATGGATGGCGGATCAGATGTGGCTCTTCGTGCCGATCCAAGAAGAAATCCGCGATTTCATTGCGTCTATGGACGGTTACCCTTTCCGAGAGGGTCAGGTTCTGAATGCCAGCGGCATCAATTACCAGTCGCTGCGAGCTATTCAGGTCCTCAAGGAGATCACTGAAAAGGGAATCATCTCTCCAGCCTATCAGTGATCAACCGAAAAAAGACTGTTTACGGCGTCCCTCATTGGGATGCCGTGACCAAGAGATCATCGAACAGAAGGAGAGGTAAATGAAGACGCTGTATTTGGTTGCGGGTATCTTGACGCTTCTCTCAAGTACATCGACCGCCCAAGAGAAGCCGCGCTTGGTCTTGCAGATCACCGTCGATCAACTGCGTGGCGACCTGATCGATCGCTACGGTCGGCATCTGGGAGATGGTGGGTTCCGCCGCCTGATTGACAGCGGCGTGCATTTCGTCGATGCCCATCACCGACATGCGAACACCGAGACAATCGTCGGGCATACGACGCTCGCCACCGGTACGGATCCGGCGATCCACGGCATGGTCGCGAACCTGTGGTTCGACCGGATCGGGGGCAAGCAGTTCTACAACGTGCAGGATCCCGACTTTCCGCTCGTAGGCGCCGAGGGCGTCGATACCAACGCCGAGATCGACCCCACCCAGAGGGCCGCGACGACGGATGGCCGCTCGCCCCGCAACATCCTGACCTCCACGATCTCGGACGAGATTGCGCTGCAGTTCGGCCCCGAGACGAAAATCTTTGGCGTCTCTATCAAGGATCGCGGCTCCATCTCGATGGCCGGGCACGCGGGCACCGCTTACTGGTTCTCAAAGTCGGAGGGGCGGTTCGTCACCAGCACCTTCTACCGCAATGCCTACCCGGAATGGATCACCGAGTGGGAGGCGAAGGCCGTCGTGGCGCGCTACGCCAACACCGCGTGGGAGCTGTCCGCCATGCCCGACGTCTACATGTTCGGCACACGCGACGATCAGCCATGGGAGACCGATTTCCCTGGCTTCGGGCGCACCTTCCCGCACGCGTTCGGCACGGCAGACGATAAGTATTTCACCACGCGCCTGACGCTGAGCCCCGCCGGCGATGAGATCACTGCCGACTTCGCCAAGGCGCTGATTGACGCCGAGGGGCTCGGGCAGGATGATGTGCCCGACTACCTCGCCGTTAGCCTGTCTTCCACCGACTATGTCGGCCACGTCTTCGGCCCCTCCAGCCTGGAGTCGGAGGATAACATCCTGCGGCTCGACCGGACGTTGGCCGACTTGCTGGCACATATCGACGAACGTGTCGGGCTGGACCGGACGCTCGTGGTCCTGTCTGCCGACCACGGCGCGCCAGAGCATCCCGACTACCTCGCCACACTCGGCATCGAAGCCGGAACCTTTGACTTCGAGCGCGTAGACACCGAGCCGGGTTTCGTGCGCTTGGCCGCCGAATTCGGCGAGAGTCGCGACCTGATCCTTAATTTTTCCAACCCTTACCTTTATCTAGATACGGCTGAAATCGCGACCCGCGGCTTCGACCGCGTTTTGGTGGAGCGCGCAGTGGCCGCGGAACTGGAGCGGCTGCCAGGCATCGCCCATGCCATTGCCAGCTCAGACCTTCGCGCGGGCGCAGTGCCGCGCGGCAAGATTCAGGACGCGGTTCTGGCCAACTTCCACCCCGACCGCTCGGGCGACATTTACATCGTCTTCGAGCCGCACTGGTTCATCGCCGACTTCGACGGGCTGCATGTGGCTTCCGCCCACGGCTCGCCCTGGACTTACGACACGCACGTGCCAATAATTGTTGCTGGCCCTGGTATCGACCCTGCCCGGGTCGCTCGAAGGGTTGAAACGGTTGACGTTGCCCCTACGATAGCAGCCTATTTGGGCACAAAGCCGCCCTCAGGCGCGCTGGGCCAGCCGCTTGTCGAAGCACTGAGGTAATCTGGGAAAATGAGCTTGATTGCCGCTGTCGCCTTCACTTCAGTATTGCTTGCCGCGACAACGGTTGATGCAACCGTCGCCGTCCTTTCGCTCGATTTCGGTGGGATGTCGATGGGACTTTTCGGTGGATTGGCGCTCTTTCTTCTTGGAATGAACTTCCTGTCAGATGGTCTCAAGAACGCTGCCGGCGATCAGATGCGTGTTGTGCTCCAGAAGTTCACCAAGAACAGGGTGATGGCCGCCATCACCGGTGCCGGCGTGACAGCCGTGGTCCAGTCTTCGTCCGTCACCACAGTACTTGTGGTAGGGTTCGTGTCCGCCGGCGTCATGTCACTGCAGCAGTCTGTTGGTGTGATCATGGGCGCCAATGTGGGGTCAACCATGACCGCTCAAATTGTGGCTTTTAGCGTTGAAGAATACGCTCCGGCGATGATCGCGCTGGGTTTTTTTACCAACTTCATCGCCAAAAAAGACCAAACCCGACATCTTGGGTCTATCTTGATGGGTCTTGGACTAGTCTTTTTCGGGATGGGCATGATGAGCTTCGCAATGGTACCGCTGCGTGGCTACGAACCATTTATCAGTCTGATGCAATCAATGGCTGAAAGCCCGGTTCTTGCCATTGCGATCGCGGCGCTCTTCACCGCACTTGTGCAATCCTCCTCGGCCACGACGAGCATTATCGTAATCATGGCGAGCGAGGGGTTGGTTTCTCTGGAGGCCGGAATCGCCATGGCGCTCGGCGCCAATATCGGGACATGCGTGACAGCCGGTCTGTCCTCGCTCGGCAAACCGCTGGATGCGCGTCGTGCAGCGACAGTACACGTCATTTTCAACGTCGCGGGTGTTTTGCTTTGGTTGCCCCTGATTTCGTTACTCGCATCGCTGACGGTCTCTGTTTCGCCTAGCTACCCGGATCTTGTCGGTGCGGAGCGCTTGGCCGTTGAAGCGCCGCGGCAGATTGCGAATGCGAACACGCTTTTCAACGTTATCAACACGGTGATCTTCCTGTTCTTCACTCAGCAGATCGCCGCTCTTGCCATCCGCCTGGTCCCAGAGTCGAAGTCTGCAGAGGCAACAGATTCTGTCGTTCCGGAGTTTCTTGACGACGCGCTCCTGAGCACGCCAGTCATGGCGCTGCAGGCCGCGCGTGAAGAAACGGCACGGCTAGGAGGTCTTGCCCAAAACATGCTCAACGAGATTTGGGCAGCTATACAATCGGGGGACAACGCCAGACTCGACGAAGCTGAAAGCCAGGCAAAAAGGGGTACGGCACTGCTGCCGCAGATTACGCGTTTTGTGGCGCGCGTTGGTGAAAGCGAACTGCGTGAAGCGGATGCAGACGAACGGGTCAATCTCGCCATTGCAGCCACCGAACTCAACATGATTTCGGAGATCCTCAAAGTTCGGATCCTGCCCGTTCTCCGTACAATACGTTCCAATGACGAAGAACTAGGACTGTCCGATATGTATAAGTTGATGGAAATGTCGGTTCGGGACGCCGTCAGCGCCGTTCGCGACAGAGACAAAGACGCAGCTATGCGCGTGCTCGGATACAAGGATGCCGGAGAACGGGCCTTCGCATCGCTTGCTGCGGCACAGGTTTTGACGACCGATGACAAGGGAAGGGCCGAAGATTTACGCCTGCGGATCGAGCTTGCCCAAACGCTGCGCGTGCTCATGATGATAACTCGTCGAGCCGCCCGAACGGTTCTTCGTAGTGGCGACGATCAAGAATAAGTGACAAAACTAGGGCCTGTGGACAATCACCTTGAGGCGATGAAGTTCCAGTTGGCCGCGTAGCTGCAATCGGTTTTGTCGTAGCGCGTGGCTATGCCTCTAAATTCCTTCTTTTTGCGAAGTAGTTTTCTATCAGATACCGCCATTTATAGGCGTCGACATCATGGTCTCGATGGTTCTTTCGGTTCGACTTCGGCGGGATCACTGCAGTCCCCCCACGCGCGTCCAGCTCCTCCAGAAGCCAGTTTGGGTCGAACGTCTTGTCGGCCAGCAACGCGCCGAAGGAAATGCTCCGGATCAGCGGCGCGCCCCCCTTCATGTCATGCGCCTGACCTGGCAGCGGCAGGAACCGTACGAGGTTGCCGAGCGCATCCACGAGCGCCACGATCTTCGTCGTCAGCTCGCCGCGCGAACGCCCGATGGAATGAGCTTGAGTCCCCCTTTTGCGCCCGTCGCCTTCTGGTGGACCGAAACGATAGTGCCGTCGATGAGCGCTTACTCGAAGTCCGGGTCATCCCTCATGCGTCACATGGCGGCGGAGAGCAAGGTCTGGGCCTTCAACGGCGTCGCGGACATGGGTGAGACGCCACTGCTGGAAGCGGCGCTTGGCGACACCGCGCGGATCATCGACGACTACTTTGTCGAAGGTCACGTGCCGGCTGGCGATGTGCTGCGGTTGCTAGCCGAGCGCCCCGACGCGCTTGGCCTGACGGTGCCGGGCATGCCGATCAGCTCGCCCGGAATGGAAATGGATGACCAGCGCGACGCTTATGACACACTGCTCGTTCTGTGCGACGGCTCGGCTGAGGTGTTCAACAGCCACACCTAGCCTCCGATTGGCTTGGTGGCACACGCGGTTCTCGAGCCCAATTTTATTCCGGTCTGGTAGGCAAAGCTGTCTTTCCTTCTTCGGAAACCTTGTCGGCAGTGGGCTCAGTGCAGTCATTCAGTGAAATCTGCTCAACGTCTGCTTTGCGGTGTCGCTTCAGCCCCTCGATGCACCGCTAAATCAAAGCGCACAGATTTTCGTTTCAAGAATCCTTCGGTTTAAGGTTGGAATGGCTGACGGATGCACGGCAATAGCGGTATTCACAGGCCTAGCAAAGCAAACTAAGTCAAAACATGGAATCTCCGTCTTCTCGGACTTCGCAGGCATGGACGAAAATACAGGGGATATATCAAGGGACAAAATACGATTGTTCGAAAACGACAAGCATTATCAGTATATTGAGAATATACTTGGTGCCTCAAGAGGGACTCGAACCCCCGACCTTGTCCTTACGAAGGACCTGCTCTACCAGCTGAGCTATTGAGGCAGGCGACTGTTCTGTAAACGGTCAGGCTGAAACGCGCAAGCCTCCTTCTGCGGATTGCATAAGTTGCTTTTCAAAACCATGGATGCCACCGAATGCGACGCAGCAAGTTCGAAAGGCTATTGATCTGTCTGTCCCTGTTTTTCGATTGTGAATTTTCTGTAACAGCGCCGATTAAGGATTGCGGCATGGACCTTATTTCTATATTTCATGAAATATGCTAGAAAAAATTGCAGACCAACTGGCCATTCTCGGCCACCCGCAACGTATTTCAGTGTTTCGCATGTTAATGCGACGCTTTCCTGACACTGTGCCCGCGGGCGAACTGTCAAACGAACTGGGCATCAAACCCAGTACGTTGTCGAATTATCTGAACGCGCTTCAACGCTCGGGCCTGGTAACGCAGGAACGGTCGGGAACTTCTCTGCTTTATTCGGTTGATATGAAGAACGTGCAGCACATGCTTGGCTTTCTGCTGAACGATTGCTGCCGGGGTCGCCCGGATATCTGTATGCCCTTACAGCAAGGAAAAGGCACAATGACAGATCGGAAATTCAACGTATTGTTCATTTGCGTCGGTAACTCTGCACGCTCCATCTTTGCTGAATCGCTTCTGCGGGATTTCGGCGGTGACCGGTTCAACGTCTTTTCGGCCGGGACAAGGCCTTTTTCCGAAGTGAACCCGTTTGCGGTGCAGGTTCTGGCGGACAAGGGGCATGATACGTCCTTGCTCCGGTCCAAGACAGTGTCAGAGTTTTCCGGCCCTGACGCACCAGAAATGGATTTTGTGTTCACCGTCTGCAACAAGGCCGCAAATGAGGAATGCCCAGCGTGGCAAGGGCAGCCGATCAGCGGCCATTGGGGCATGGAAGATCCGGTGAAAGCTGAAGGCACTGATGCTGAAAAAAGCCTCGCGTTCCAAAGAGCCTATGGCGCACTCAAGCGCCGGATACAGGCCTTCACCGCGCTACCCGTCGAAAGCCTTGACCGGATTGCACTGCAATCCGCAGTCGATGACATCGGCAGAACACCCCTTGAGGACATCAAATGACGACGTTTGCGGTAAACGGTCTGGGCCGGATCGGAAAGCTGGCGTTGAAACCGTTGCTTGAAAAGGGTGCCAAGATCGCATGGATCAATGATTGTATTGGCGATCCGGCGATGCATGCGCATCTGCTTGAGTTCGACACAGTTCATGGCCGCTGGGATGCGCGTTTCGAACACGACACCGATAGCGTGACACTCAACGGAACCCGGCTGCCTTTCATTGGCACGAAACACATCGGCCAGTTACCGCTGAGCGGCGTCGACGTGGTGATCGATTGCACCGGTGTATTCAAGACCGAAGCCAAGCTGACCCCCTATTTCAAAGCCGGGGTGAAAAAGGTTGTGGTGTCAGCCCCGGTAAAGGACGGCCCGGCCGCAAATATTGTCATGGGCGTCAATGACAGCATTTATGATCCTGCTGTTCATCACATCGTCACGGCAGCGTCCTGCACCACCAATTGCCTAGCGCCGGTGGTGAAAGTGATCCACGAAAACCTGGGCATCTGTCACGGGTCGATGACGACGATACACGATGTGACCAACACCCAGACCATCGTAGACCGTCCTGCAAAAGACCTGCGGCGCGCGCGATCAGCACTGAATTCTCTGATCCCAACCACCACGGGGTCAGCTACAGCGATCACATTGATTTACCCCGAACTCACAGGGCGGTTGAACGGTCATGCAGTGCGCGTGCCGCTGCTGAACGCTTCGCTGACGGATTGCGTTTTCGAAGTCGAACGGGAAACCACTGTTGACGAGGTCAACACATTCTTCAAAGCCGCAGCCGAAGGTGAACTCAAGGGCATTCTGGGCTATGAGACCCGCCCGCTGGTCTCAACTGACTACACCAATGACGAACGGTCTTCGATCATCGACGCGCCCTCAACCATGGTGGTGAACGGGACGCAGGTGAAGGTTTATGCATGGTATGACAACGAAACGGGCTATGCCCACCGCCTTGTCGACGTTGCGTTCATGGTTGGGAACACGCTGTGACACAAAAGCCCGAAGGTCTGTCGGCCTACATCGCCGTTACTGCGGCGTACTGGGCTTTTATGCTAACCGACGGGGCCCTGCGCATGTTGGTGCTGCTGCATTTTCACACCTTGGGCTTCTCGCCAGTGCAACTGGCCTACCTGTTTGTGCTGTATGAGGTCGCTGGTATGGTCACAAATCTTGCCGCCGGATGGATCGCGGCTCGGTTCGGTTTGACCTCGACCCTGTATGCCGGTCTGGGGCTTCAGGTCGTGGCGCTTTTGGCGCTGGCGCAATTAGACCCTAACTGGGCGATCGGCGCTTCTGTTACCTTTGTCATGCTTGTGCAGGGCGCCAGCGGAGTGGCCAAGGATCTGGCCAAAATGTCCTCAAAATCTGCCGTCAAACTCTTGGCCCCGCCCGAGGGCGGCGGACTGTTCCGTTGGGTCGCGATGCTGACCGGCTCAAAGAACGCGGTCAAAGGGCTGGGCTTTTTACTGGGGGCTGCGCTGTTGGCCACATTGGGTTTTGTCTGGGCTGTGCTGGTCATGGCGATTGTGCTGGCCGTCATCCTTGCGGCGGTCATTCTGTACATGCCACCGGGCCTGCCAAAAGGGCGCAAAAGCGCCAAATTCTCTGAGGTCTTTTCGAAATCCGCCAACGTGAATTGGCTGTCGGCGGCGCGGATTTTTCTATTTGGCGCACGGGATGTGTGGTTCGTCGTCGGTATACCGATTTACTTTTATGCTGTGTTGTCAGACGGCACCGAAGATGGAAACCGCGCGGCGTTCTTCATGATCGGCACCTTCATGGCCGTCTGGGTCATCCTTTACGGCGTCGTTCAGGCCATCGCACCAGGTATCCTGCGCGCATCCCGGCGCAGCGAAGGCGACCTGATCCGCGCCGCGCGAAAATGGGCCGCAATGCTGTTTTGCGTTCCAGCCGCTTTGATGGTTGCCGTGCTTGCCTCATCTGGGCCCGAGGCGTGGCTGACCAAAACGCTTGTCATAGGTTTGCTGGTGTTCGGGGCAATTTTCGCTGTGAGCTCATCGTTGCATTCCTATCTGATCCTAGCGTTCAGCAAGTCTGAGCGTGTAACGATGGATGTAGGGTTCTACTACATGGCCAACGCGACAGGCCGCCTTGTGGGCACTGTTCTGTCTGGCCTGACCTACCAGATTGGCGGGCTTCCACTGGTTCTGGGCACGTCTGCTGTAATGATAGCATTGGCGGCGCTGACATCCGGTAAGCTGACAGATCAAACAAATGAGGCTTATGCATGAGCATCTTCGAACGCTACCTGACCATCTGGATCGCATTGGCTATGATTGGCGGTGTGCTGATCGGCCTGACCGCACCGGGCCTTGTGCAACTAGTTGCCTCGGCTGAGGTGGCCAGCGTCAATCTGGTGGTGGCCGTCCTGATCTGGGCGATGGTCTACCCGATGATGGTCGGTGTCGACTTTGGCGCAGTAGCGGGGGTCGCGCGCCAACCAAAAGGTTTGATCGTGACGCTGGTGGTCAACTGGCTGATCAAACCCTTCACCATGGCCTTTCTGGCGGTTGTGTTTTTCAACTATGTCTTTGCGCCCTGGATTCAGCCCGAAGACGCCGCACAATACACAGCTGGCCTGATACTGCTGGGCGCGGCCCCCTGTACCGCGATGGTGTTTGTCTGGTCTCAACTCACCAAAGGGGATGCGACTTACACGCTGGTGCAGGTCTCGGTGAACGATCTGATTATGGTCGTGGCTTTTGCCCCTATCGTGGCTTTCTTGCTAGGCGTGACTGACATCAAGGTGCCATGGCAAACGCTGGTTCTGGCGACGGTGCTTTATGTTGTGCTGCCGCTGATCGCCGGGCTGATCACCCGCCGCAAACTGGGTTCAAAAGACGCCATTGATGCCTTTTCGTCCCGCGTAAAGCCGTGGTCGGTCATGGGCCTGATCGTAACGGTCGTCATCCTGTTTGGCCTTCAGGGTCAGACTATTCTTGCCAAGCCGTTGGTGATCGTGCTGATCGCGGTTCCAATCCTGATCCAGAGCTACGGGATTTTCGCACTGGCCTACGGGGCGGCCTATGCGCTGAAAGTCCCTCATCGAATCGCGGCCCCATGCGCCATGATTGGTACGTCAAACTTCTTTGAGCTGGCCGTCGCTGTCGCCATCAGCCTGTTCGGCCTGAACTCAGGCGCTGCTTTGGCGACTGTCGTTGGGGTTCTGGTCGAGGTTCCGGTCATGCTTTCGCTTGTTGCTTTTGCCAATCGTACCCGCTCGCGGTTTCCCGAACCCGAAAGGTCCGGAGTGACGGGCACCAAGACCTTGATATCTTAAGAAAGCCAACTCTCGTCATAAGAAATGACTAATTTTTACATTATGTTAACCAAAAAAAAAGGGGAAGCGAGGAAAAATAAGGCTCACTTAGATTTTATTAAGAGCCAATCGTGCAGTGTCCGGTGGAATTTCGAAAACCACGGGAGAATACCTATGCTTCTCAAAAAAACGATGCTTGCCGCGGGCATCATGGCGGCTCTGCCTATTTTCGCTGCGGCTGAACAGGGCGTTACCCAAAGTAGCGTTACATTTGCACAAGTTGCCGCCTTTGAAGGGCCCGCCTCTGCCCTGGGCACCGGCATGCGGCTTGGCTTGACCGCCGCCTTTGAAGAGGCGAACGCCGCCGGTGGTGTGCATGGCCGGAATATCAAACTGGACAGTATGGATGACGGCTACGAGCCAGACCGCTCTGCCGAGCTGGTGAAAACGGTTGTCGAAGACGACAAACACATTGGCCTGATCGGTGCCGTCGGGACGCCAACCTCTTCGGCCACCCAGCCTATTGCCACTGAAGCCGGCCTTCCCTTTATCGGGCCGTTTACAGGTGCGGGATTTCTGCGCGAGGCAGGTCACGGTAATATCTTCAACGTACGCGCAACATATTCTGCCGAAACCGAGGCGTGGATTGAGTATCTCGTCGACCAAAAGGGCATGAAATCCATTGCGCTTCTATATCAGGATGACGGGTTTGGTCGCGTTGGTCTGAATGGGGTCACCGCCGCACTAGAAAAACGCGGCATGACGCTTGCCGCAGAAGGCACCTACACCAGAAACACCACGGCCGTGAAAAAGGCCCTCTTGTCGATCCGCAAAGCCAAACCGGACGCCGTAGTCATGGTGGGCGCTTACAAACCGGTTGCCGAATTCATCAAACTTGCGCGCAAAATGAAACTCGGCGCCACCTATGTGAATATCTCTTTCGTGGGATCGGATGCATTGGCGAAGGAACTTGGCGATGCGGGTGAAGGGGTGATCGTAAGCCAAGTTGTGCCCTTCCCGTGGGACGACTCCAATCCGCTGGTTGCCCGCTACACAACCGCGCTGGCAGCCGTCGATGCGGCTGCGCAGCCTGGGTTTGTCTCGCTCGAAGGGTATATCGTCGGTCGCCTCACGATTGCGGCGTTGGAGGACGCAGGCAAGAATCTGACCCGCGAAAACTTCCTGCTGGCACTTGCCTCGCTAACCACGGTCGATCTGGGCGGTGTGGCCCTGCACTATGGTCCGGGTGACAACCAGGGCATGGATGAGGTCTTTCTCACACGTATCACAGCCGACGGTACGTTCGAGCCGGTCATATCCGGAGGCGGCTCCTAAGGGCCAGTTGCAACGCGTTCTGCGCGTTGCCTGCCCGCAAACATCCTGCCCGCCAATCGGACAGGACTAAGTGCCATCCAGATAAATTACCAAGGATATGCATATGTTTCGCTTCAAAGGGTCTAATTTCTTGCGCCGTCTCAACCTACTTTCCAGCATTCGCGGCAAGATAACTTTCATCCTTGTTGCACTGTCCGCTGTTGCAGGCGGGGCGGGCTACCTGACCTACCAATCCTTCAGCCGCGTGGCTGTCAGCGCAGATAACATGACGGCGCGGGACCTTCCGAGGCTAAGTCAAAGCACTGCGCTGATCTCAGCGGCGAGCGCTACTAAGGACGCAATGGTTCTCACCCTCATGCAGCAGGACTTGGCTGGGCTGACCCGGGCAGAGGAAACCCTTGAGACGGCGTCGCAGGCCCTGACCAAAGCCGTTGCAGCCCAACCCGATGAAAGCCGCGCGGCGTTCAGCGCCGATCTGGCGCATGTCATGCAGACCCTCGATACGCTTGTTGAAGCGCGCGAGAGTGCCTTTGATTTCAATAATCGCGCGGCAGAGATGACCCATGAATTGCAGGAAGAAGTCACTGCGTTGCAGACGATCCTGCTGCAAACGGCCGATGACGCCTATTTCAACATCGCAATCCAAGGCGAAGACACGATCGCCGCGATTGAGGAAACGATGGTCGACCTCGTTGACAATAAATTTACCTCATTGCAGGAGTTACTTGAAACGCGGGCTCAGCTGAACCTGATGTCCGGTGTGTCGCTGGCTCTGTCTACAACCCGGGATCAGGCCATGCGGTCCATCCTATCGGACCTGGCGTCTTCCTATCAGAAGCATCTTTCCAAAGGCCTGGAGGCATTGGCTTCGCGGGACTACGGCGCGGATATCGAAGCGGACCTCACGAATGCCGTGGGCATCCTCGACAAAGCCATCGCCTTGGGGCAGTTGGGCAGACCCGTCGACCGGGCGGCGGTTCTGTCTGGGCGGCAGCAGGCAGATGCTGCGCTCTCCACCGCGATTGATGATATGGTCTTCGAGCTAACTATTGCGGCAGAGGATGCGGCCTCTGGAAACCGGGATGCAATCCAGGGTCTTTTGGACAATGAAGTCGCTTATATGAACGCCCTGCTCGAGATTAACTCTTGGCTGTCCGCGTATCAGATTGAGGCGCTAAAAATTGCTGGTGTCCAGACCCTGGAACAAGCAAGGATTGCCGGAGACGCGCTGACCGCCGCGGCTGGCTCTTTGTCCAAATATGCGGATTTTGCCGATGGTTCACTCGCAGGTCCGCTTTCGCGCCTGTCCGAGATGGCCTCACCGGATCAAGGGCTGGCTTTCCTGCGCATGAAGTCTCTGGACTCTGACCGGATTGCGACCGACGCCGCAGAGGAAACCGTCAAGGCAGTTTTGAAAATAGCCGGCGCGGCTTCGCTGCAGGGTGTAGCGAGCCAAGAAACGATCACCGAGAACGCACGGTCGATGGCTGCCGATGCCACCGAGGTCCAGGGAAATCTTGAGAGACTAGGGGCTTTTGCGCTCGGGTTCGTTTTTCTGGCTTTGCTAATGAATCATTGGCTGATTATTCGTCCGCTGAATGCAATCAGCCGAACAACTGAGCGCCTGTCGCAAGGCGATATGACCCCAGTCACCGGGTTTGAGCGCGCTTCTGACGAGGTTCGCCGCATCGCCAACGCCTTGACAGTGTTCCGCGACGGCCTGGTCGAAAAGGAAGAAATGGCCCGTATCGCCGAGGAAGAACGCGCGGAAAATCAAGCCAAGCAAACTGCTGCGGTTGATGCGATCGGCACCGGTCTCGCGCATTTCGCCAAAGGCGACCTGACCTACCGCATCACGCGGGAACTGACCGATGGCTATGCGAAACTGAAAGACGACTTCAACTTGACCGCCAGCACGCTGAACGCGACTGTCGTAGAGGTTTTTCAGGTCGCAGACTCACTGCGCAGCGGTTCCGCCGAGATTCAGCAGGCCTCGAACGACCTCTCCCACCGGACGGAAAGCCAAGCCGCGACGCTTGAGGAAACTGCTGCCGCGATTGAGGAACTCACCGCCAGCGTTCGTTCTGCGGCGGAAGGCTCCCGTGATGCGGAAAACACCACGAACGAAGCGCGCGACGAGGCGATTGCCAGTGGTCAGATCGTTGAGGAAACAGTCTCTGCTATGAAGGATATCGAGGACAGCTCCACCCAAATCTCGCAGATTATTGGCGTGATCGACGATATCGCGTTTCAAACTAATCTGCTTGCACTGAACGCAGGTGTGGAAGCTGCCCGCGCTGGCGAGGCGGGGCGCGGCTTCGCCGTTGTCGCCTCCGAGGTTCGCGGTCTTTCGCAACGCACCACCGACGCTGCGCGGGAAATCAAGGGTCTGATTTCCAAGAGTACACAGCAGGTGAAATCCGGAGTAAGCCTTGTTGGCCGGACGGGGACAACGCTGAGCAGTATCTCTGATCGAGTGTCGCATATCTCGAACCTGGTATCCGCGATTGCAGACTCGACATCGGAACAAGCGACTGGGCTGAGTGAAGCGAATATAGCTGTATCTCAACTGGATCAGGTGACTCAGCAGAACGCGGCCATGGTCGAGGAAACCAGCGCAGCCGGTCAATTGCTCAGCCAAGACGCGATAAAACTGTCCCGGCTCATCGATGCATTTACCATTGATGTTCAAGACGTGGGTACTGATCAACACAAGAGAGGTTTTGCACCGGATGAACCGTTTCACAAGGCAAAGCAATTCGTGGCGTAGGCCTTCTGCGGTTGCAAGTACTGTGTAGGCATAAGGGCGCAATCTGAGAAAAGGATTTGCCCCAAGTCTTCAGTGAGATAAGTCTCACTGAGGATGTGGGGAGTGACGCGCCCTGCTCCTCCGGAAGTTCGCTGAATTGGTCGGGCGAGGGGCGCCGTTCTTCTTGGTTGATAAGATCTTTCGTCAATCCTACGGATCGGGTGACCAGAAACAGGTCTGTGACCGCTTTTTTCAACCTTTTAACACCAGCGGCCAGAGGGAATTTCCTGTAGTGAGCGTCGGAACTAAACCTAACCGCATTCCCTGAAAGCGGCGACAGGCAGGTAGGGACATGCCTCAAAAGGTCTCTGTCAAACCTAACGCCTCCTTGGTGCTTTTGGGTCACAGCGTAGCCATGGCGCCTGAATATGCGCCCGGTGACCACTGAATGCCGCGCCTTCCTTGCACCTGCGGATTAAGGTAGACTGACGGAGATCCGCAGCGCAATGGGCCGCATCGCGTCTTTTGCTGGAACCTAAGGCCATCTGCGGGGTCGATCCAGCAGAGTGGCGCTGCAATTTGTTAATCAAAGCCTTGCGTTCGGTGCTACCGTCAGCGCGGGTCGAGTTGCCTTGGCGCGCCATCCCGTTCCGAATTCTCCATCCACGCCTTCCCCTTTAAGCACAGCACCGTGCTACGGCCGAGAGATTTTTGAGCCCGTGCATCCAGACCGGTGACCGACGTATAAATTGCATTCAAACGCTTCCTGTCTTTGGCGTTGCCTTCGGCATTGCAGGTTCGGTAGGTGACGTGGGGCATTGGAGCAGTCTCGAGTTCGGTTCGGAGGGGCAGAGCCGCGGAGAAATTAGACGGTGGAAACAGATCATCCCAACCGTCATCAACTGACGGCGTACCTGCCGCCCGCAGCTGGAAAATTCACCGAGGAGCAATTGTCTGACAGGATTGGTGCGACCTCGCAATGAACCAGATTGGCTCCATTTCCTGGCGCGATGTTTTGGCTGTCAGAAGCAGGCGCGACTGGTCCAACCACTCCGGCGTGGTACAGCACGATGAACATGCGCTAGCAACACATGCCGCCCGACACCGAGACCGCTGAGACCGCTACGTTTCTTGGGCATTGGGCCGCTACACGTCTGGCGATGCCGACTGTGCAAGTCATGCCGAGGTAACCCGCAAATCGCAGACAGCGATGTTCGCTCGATACCGCAAAGCCCAGGGCACACGTCCGGTCAAAACGATCACCAGCGAAACCCTACTAGGGCGTGCGCTCTATGCAAAGGGCGGACACGGTGCGGTCAACGAATACAAGGCACTCATGCCTGTCTTCGAACATCTGCGCCGTCTTGGCTTCTTCCGTAATAACGCGATGATCGGAATCGAACTGGACGAACCTAACGTCAGAGGTTTCCCTGCGGCAGGTGCCGAGGACAATGCAGCCTTCCAACAGCGTTGGCCTGTTAGCACCCGCAAACGACTGATTTTTGATCTGGCCTCATACGCTGGGGCCGCGCGCGTTGACTTAGCCAAGCTGCCCCCAAATAACTTCTGAGGCGATCTGCTGGTTTACAAGTACCAGATAAGTAGGATCGAACCCCGTATACCTCTGACTTCGGAACTGCGCGCCATGATCGTGCGCACCCCAGATATCTCGCCCGAATTAATTCTCACTAAACGTAGCAAACCCTTCACGGCGGAAAGCCTTGGCAACGAGTTTGGTAACCCGGCACGCGAAGCAGGCAAGGAAGCACGCCTTCTAAGGCTTCGCAGAGCATTCTGAATTTATTGGGCAGAGAATGGTGCGACCAAGCCCGAAACCGCCGCGATGGCGGGGGGATATGAGTCTTTAAGAAGACGGGAGATATACCCCCACGGCTTATCGAGAGTGCATGGTGATACTACTGGTTGGGGATGTCTAAAATAGGGTCCACCTACCCAAGAACGGCACACACTCGCATAACAAACTGTAAAATTTAGAAAAAATCGTGTAGAAAGATATATGGCGACCCCGGCAGGATTCGAACCTGCAACCTGCCCCTTAGGAGGGGGCTGCTCTATCCAGTTGAGCCACGGGGCCGTGCAAGGCATTCTCTACCTTGGTTTTTAAGGGTTGTCATGGCCTATGTGCAACAGTTGTATATAACGCCCTGTTCACGCTACCATCGGTCAAAACAACAGTGCAGGTGCCACCGGTGACCACAGAAACAAAACGCCCGCTTACCCTTCGTGATGTCTCGGAAGCGTCAGGAGTATCCGAAATGACGGTCAGCAGGGTTTTGCGGAACCGGGGCGATGTCTCGGACGCAACCCGCACCCGCGTTCTGGCTGCCGCGAAAGAGCTGGGATACGTGCCCAACAAGATTGCAGGTGCGCTGGCCTCAAGCCGGGTTAACCTTGTCGCGGTGATCATCCCCTCTTTGTCGAATATGGTCTTCCCCGAGGTTCTGACCGGCATCAATCAGGTCCTAGAAGACACTGAGTTGCAGCCCGTAGTCGGCGTCACGGATTACCTGCCTGAGAAAGAAGAAAAAGTACTGTACGAGATGCTTTCGTGGCGACCCTCAGGCGTCATCATTGCGGGGCTGGAACATACCGAGGCGGCGCGCGCCATGCTGGATTCGGCTGGAATACCGGTGGTTGAGATCATGGACACCGACGGCAAGCCGGTTGATGCCATGGTGGGAATCTCGCACCGCCGCGCCGGGCGCGAAATGGCCGAAGCAATTCTGAAGGCGGGCTACAAGCATATCGGATTTATGGGAACTAAAATGCCGCTGGACCACCGTGCCCGCAAACGGTTCGAAGGTTTCACCGAAGTGCTGGGCAAGAACGGGATCGAGATTGAAGACCGCGAGTTCTATTCCGGCGGCTCGGCTCTGGCCAAGGGGCGCGAGATGACACAGGCCATGCTGGAACGGTCACCCGAGCTGGATTTCCTGTATTATTCCAACGATATGATTGGCGCCGGTGGATTGCTGTACCTGTTGGAACAGGGCGTTGATGTCCCCGGGCAAATCGGGCTGGCGGGGTTTAACAATGTCGAACTGTTGCAAGGTCTTCCGCGCAAGCTGGCTACGATGGATGCGTGCCGCTTAGAAATCGGGCGAAAGGCGGCTGAGATCATTGCCGCGCAGCTGGCCGAGCCGGATGCCGATATCGAAACCCGCATAACCCTGACCCCGAAGATCAGCTTTGGCGAAACGCTAAAGCGGCGCTGAATTAATGGTGTTTCCACGACTGGACAACAGGGCGGCCCGCGCCCTGTTTATGGATCGTCATGCGCTGGCCGAGAAACCTTCGGGTGGGGCCAGCGGAGCAGACTTGTTGGACTTGATCAACAGGTTGGGTTTCGTACAGCTGGACAGCATCAATACGGTCGCCCGCGCGCATGACATGATCCTGTTCTCTCGCAGGCCATCGTACCGCGCGAAAAACCTCAAGCGCCTGTATGAGCGCGACCGGGCGCTGTTCGAGCACTGGACACATGACGCCGCCGTTATTCCGATTGAATTCTACCCGCATTGGCATTTGCGATTTCAACGCGACGCGGCACTGCTCAAATCCCGCTGGAAAAACTGGCGGCGGGACGGGTTCGAAAAACAGTTCGACACCGTTCTGCAGCATATCCGCGATCATGGACCGGTATCGTCCTCGGATGTGGGTAAGGATGAGAAAAAGGGATCCGGCGGATGGTGGGACTGGCACCCATCCAAAACAGCACTTGAGTTTCTGTGGCGGTCTGGTGCGTTGACCGTTGTCGGGCGCAGCGGCTTTCAGAAGCGGTATGATCTGACCGAGCGGGTGATCGAAACGCACCTGTGTCCGGGCAACCTGCGATGTGATGTCGAGGAAACGGTAGACTGGCTGTGCAACGCAGCACTGGACCGTTTGGGTTTCGCAACACCCGGAGAGCTGGCTGCATTCTGGGATACTGTCAGTGTAGCTGAAGCTCGGCAATGGTCAGAAAAGGCTCTAACAAAAGATCTCTTGCAGGAAATCGAAGTTACTTGCGCTGATGGCAAGCTACGCAAACTGCTTGCCCGACCAGACTTGATCGAGGCTGAGGTGCCATCGGTTCCGGGACGCATGAGGGTCCTAAGCCCTTTTGATCCGATGCTGCGTGACCGCAAGCGGGCCGAGCGGCTTTTCGGATTTCATTACCGCATTGAAGTGTTCGTTCCTGCCGCAAAGCGGTCCTATGGGTATTACGTCTTTCCCCTTTTAGAGGGCAATCGCATGATCGGGCGCATCGACATGAAAGCGCAACGCGATCAAAGCGTGCTCAAGGTCAGCGCCCTGTGGCCGGAACGATCCGTGCGTTGGTCGGATGCACGTACGAAACGCCTGCAATCAGAGCTGGATCGTGTTCAGCGTTTTGCGGATCTGGACGACGTGAAGTTCGAAACAGATTGGCTGAAAGACCCGAAATAGGGTCTATTCTGTGTCAGACAGTGTAAGTTGAACCGGGTCCAGACCGTCAATACCACCGTAAATCTGGTCCCCGGCCTGTACTGGACCCACGCCAGCGGGCGTGCCGGTTAGGATCAGGTCTCCGGGTCGTAGATGATAGAAACAGGACAGATGGCTGATGATCTCGTCAATTTTCCAGATCAGTTCACCCAGCGTTGCGTCCTGACGCGTTTCGCCGTTCACAGTCAGAAAAATGCGCGTTTCGTCTTTCGGCGACCAGTCCGCGGCCAAGGTCAGCGGCGCAAACACGGCACCGGCCTCTAGGTCTTTGCCCAAATCCCACGGGCGCTGCTTGTTGCGCTCGCGAATCTGCAGGTCGCGGCGGGTCATGTCCAGGGCACAACCATAAGCGAAAACGGCATCCCAAACTTGTGCACTGGTGGCCTGAAAGACAGGTTTTCCGATGGCAACGGCCAACTCCATCTCGTGGTGGAAATTTTTGGTTCCGGGAGGATATGGAACAGTTGCCCCGGTCAGCACGGCGTTTGGCGCGGACTTGGTGAAGTAGAATGGTGCCTCGCGATCAACCTCGTGGCCCATCTCGGCGGCATGTGCTGCGTAGTTGCGGCCAACACAAAATATCCGACCTACCGGATAGACCGCATCCTGCCCCTGCACCGGGATCGCTATCGGGTCGGAAAGAGAAAACAAAATATCCGGCATTGGGGTCCCCACTAATTTTCGGGCATCTTAGTGTGGTGATCTGGAGGAGCAAGCCGCCCTTGTGACAGGTCATCACATTCTGGTCGCCCTGTCTTGGAAATCTGCAACCGGGTCCTAAATAGAAGTGAGGAAAAGAAATCGGCAACAGATTGGTGGCCGATCATTCTTGTCGCCGATCAGTCGTAAGACGTATGTACCAGTACGGCTATTGTGTTTTGGCACCCTGAAACTCGGGTACGACACAACGGTCGGGACGTCACAATTTCAGAGAACCATGACCTGAGACATAACCCCCAACAAGTCTCTGCGTCACAGAGTCGGTTTTATTTCAAACCTGCGCGTTCTCTGAAACGCAGGCCGGACCGTTGGGCATATCTGACGCAACCGGCCTCGGGCCAGGCAAATAATCCAGTACACGTCTGGCCGCCCCGTCAGGGATACCACTTGTCTCTGGCGGGGTTCGAGGGACACCCCTTAGGTTTCCAAATCCCGCAATTCGTTCAAAAGGTCCAACAAGGCCTCGTGACGTTCAGGACCCATTTTGGTGCGCAGATCCTCGGCCAATTGGATTGTTACCTGAATATTATCCTTAATGATCTGGTTCCCTTTATCAGAGATGTCGATAATCTGCCGACGCCTGTCACATGGATGCATACGCCGCACGATCAGGTCCTTTGCCTCGAGCTTTTGCAAAATGCGTGTAAGGCTAGGCAGCAGTAGACAGGCCCGCTCCGCAATGTGGGTTGGCTCTTGCGGGCCTTCTTCGTTCAAGACACGCAGTACGCGCCATTGCTGTTCGGTTACACCGGCATCCGCCAACATCTTTCGAATGGGTCCCATGACCCGTTCCCGAGCCCGCAGCAGCGCGATAGGCAATGAGCGTGACGTCAATGGTGCATCATTAGGCATACGAAAGTCTTGCCGAATTCCAACAGCACTGCAACGGCATAAACCGGGTTTTGCAGCGTTTTTAGGGGTATTTCAGGCGAGGTTTTCTGTTGTCCGCCCATATCGCTTTTGCCCCGTCTCCGGAAACAGATACGCGCACCGAAAACAGTGAAATAGCTGAACAGCCCAATCCTGTAGTTTGATAATTTGGTAGTCTTCTTTTGGACTGGTCGGTTAAATAGCAAGCAGGACGCCGGCAACACCGGTATCGCCGCTAAATAACTGAAAGGTGCTCGTATGCCCGCTGCGAAGAATTTGTTTAAACAGGCTCTAACAACGGGCGATCGGCTGATTGGCTGCTGGAGCAGCTTTGGTGAGGCCGTCACGGCCGAGATCATGGGCTCAGCAGGGTTCGACTGGCTGGTGATAGATGGCGAGCACGCGCCGAATGATATTCGCTCGATCCGTGATCAGTTGATGGCGCTTGCGGCAAGCCCGACGCATCCGGTGGTGCGGGTGCCCGTTGGGGATACGGCCCTGATCAAGATGGTGCTGGATATAGGCGCACAGACCATCCTGGTCCCCATGGTGAACAGCGCCGACCAAGCCCGCGAACTGGTACGGGCGTGTCGATATCCCCCTGAAGGCGTGCGCGGTGTGGGTGCTGCCGCGGCGCGGGCGACCGGTTACGGGTCTGTCACGGATTACATACAATCTGCGGACGACCAGATTTGCCTGCTGGTTCAGGTCGAAAACCGCGCCGGTATGGCCGCGCTGGATGAAATTCTGTTGGTCGAAGGTGTCGACGGTGTCTTTATCGGCCCGGCGGACCTGTCTGCGGATATGGGGTTTCCGGGCAAAAGCGATGTGCCCGAGGTTCAAGCCGCCATCTCCGACGCGATCGCGCGCATAAAGGCTGCAGGTAAAGCACCCGGAATTCTGGCAACCAATGACATTGCCAGACAAGCCTACATGGACATGGGTGCTCAGTTTCTTGCAGTGGGGATCGACGTATCGTTGCTGACACAGGCGGCCCGGGCGCTGGCCGCCGAGTGGAAGGCAAAGTAGCCGTCTATGCCTGCATCGCCGCCGCGGCCTGCGCATATCCGCCCGCGGCACCATCTACGAAATGCACATGATCATCGCGTGTGGCCGAGGGTACAAAACATGTCATCATCGCCTCATCCTGCGCGTGCACACCGTACCGGATCTTGCCCTGCGCGCGTGCCTGTTCCAGCATGATCTCAATCTGCGAGAATGTCGCTGAGTCGCAATCCAGCGTCATTTTCAATCCATCATCAAATTTGCGGAAATCGGCATTCCGGCTGACCATATTCTTATAGTGTTCAGGGTCGAACTGGCCCAGGCTTTTGCCAGACTTGAACAATAGAGCGATCAAAAGGTTCTGGCCCAGCAGCTTAATCTTCTGTGTAAACAGGTTTCGCCCGGATCTGGATACACTCGCGTCAAGCGCCAAATTGGGCGGCGGCCACTTAATGGGCGGGCCGTTTTCCGGAACCGGGTGGCCCGCGCGTTCCAACCCTTCAGCTGCTGACAGGACTGATTGCGCCAGATCGGCAAAATCGCTCTCGGTTGCTTGGGTCGTTGGCTCAATCACAAGGGATACGACCTTGCCATGCTGCGCCTTGATGTTGGACCAACGGCAAGACAGTCCCGTCAGGTCGGGCTGAGCACCGGAATCTGCGGGCGGAACCTGGAACTGCCCCTCTTTCATCATTGCCTCGGCCCAAGCCAGACCACCGCCTGAAAACATGGCATAGTCCACGCCGTTCGAGGGTGCATAACGCGCGACACGCAGGTCACGCCCCGCCCGACGAAGCTCTGACACTGGCACCAAGGCCGCGCGCAACGCGATCGAAAACTCTTCCTCTGCCCAGCGCCGCAACTCGGCCAGAACCGTTCGGGCGATCTCGACAGCACTTGCAGGGATCGCAAACGCAGCCCCATCCCCCCCAAAGACATAGGGAAATTGCTGCCCCTTCAGAGCGTTTATCATGGCCGAGATCACAGCAGCGCCAACCATGTTGACCGTCTTGTATCGCCCGTTGGCAATCTCACCGGTCGAATCGACAATATCAGCGACACCCAGCGCCCAGTCGTCGGGCACGGCCGAAAACCGCGTGGGTTGCGCCAAACTCGTAAAATCCCGCTGTAGGGGAAGGCTTTCGTAAAAAGCGGCCTGGGCGTCTTTCATTTGCACCTCTGGGTGATGTTCTTAGTCTAACGATAGCCCAAATGTGAATACTGTCCGGTACAAACAGTGTAACACACGCGCTTGTGTAATGCATTGCGACATGCCACTGCTTCCCGCGCTGGTGAAGAAGAAAGGCATTTCATGAAAGCGGGTCTGGTGGTTTTGTGTCTGGGCTATGTACTCAGCCAGTTTTTTCGTGCTTTTCTGGCGGTGCTCAGCGTCGATCTGGGGCGCGATATCAACGCCACGCCCGAGGATCTGGCTTTTGCATCGGGGCTATGGTTCCTGATCTTTGCGGCAATGCAACTGCCGGTAGGATGGGCGCTGGACCGGATCGGACCGCGCCTGACAGCAGCGAGCCTTTTGCTGGTCGGGGGCGCAGGCGGCGCGGCGCTGTTTGCCATTGCCAACACGCCCTTTCACATCGCAATTGCGATGGGGCTGATCGGCGTTGGGTGCTCACCGGTGCTTATGGCGTCCTACTATATCTTTGCGCGCGAATACCCCCCTGCCCGTTTTGCAACGCTGGCCGCGATCATGCTGGGTGTCGGGTCCGTCGGCAACCTTGTGGCCTCGTACCCAACCGCATTAGCGGTCGAGTTGATGGGGTGGCGGGCAACGATGTGGGTTCTGGCCTTGTTTTCGGGTGCCATTGCGCTGGGAATCTGGAGCACGGTGAACGACCCCAAGAAAGTCGAGAGCGAGCAACGAGGGTCCCTACTGGACCTGCTGAAAGAACCTGCCTTGTGGACAATCCTGCCATTGATGCTGGTGGCCTATGCGCCATCGGCGGCCACGCGCGGCCTGTGGGCTGGGCCTTACCTGAGCGATATCTTCAGCCTCAGCACAACCCAGATCGGAACAGCGACCCTAATTATGGGAGCGGCCATGATCGCCGGAACCTTTGCCTACGGGCCGCTTGATCGGGTGCTTGGTACGCGAAAATGGGTGATTTTTGGTGGCAACACTCTGGGCGCGGCAGCACTGGCCCTGTTGTGTTTGTGGATCGACAGCGCGGTTTGGCTGTCAGTGGTCCTAATGGCGCTGATCGGATTTCTTGGGGCCAGCTTTCCGGTCATCATGGCGCATGGCCGTGCTTTTGTGGCCCCGCATCTGGTGGGGCGCGGCATGACCCTTTTGAACCTCTTTGGTATTGGCGGCGTCGGCCTTGCGCAATTCGTCACTGGGCGCATCCACGCGGCCACGGTGGACATCAGCCCAACCGCGCCTTACACAGCGATATTCGGCTTTTTCGCAATCACGCTTGCCCTTGGCTGTGTGATTTACCTGTTCAGCCGCGACAGCGTTGATTAACGCTGAACCCGTCAGGAGCATTTATGTCTGACCCGCGCGTCATTGCCCCCAATCTCAAACGCCGACTATCTGGCGTAACGGCAACGATTGCCCGTCTGGTGCCGTTGCAGGCGCAATGGATCGATATCGCGGCCACAGGACCGGGGTTGCCGTCGGATATCCCGCATATTCCTTTGGGTCGCCTGCCCTTTCTGTCGCGCAAGACCCTGCGCGTCTGGCATGCACGGCGCAATACCGAGATGCTGCTGGGCTTGATCCTGCGCGATATCCTGCGGCTACGCTTGAAACTTCTGTTCACCAGCGCCTCGCAACGCGCCCACACCGGCTATACGAAATGGTTGATCGACAAGATGGACGCGGTTGTTGCCACCTCGCGCAAAACCGCCGGGTATCTGGAACGTGACGCGCAAGTGGTCATGCATGGGATCAATTTGCAGGATTTCACGCCGCCCAAGGACAAAGCCGAGGTTCGGACGCGTCTGGGCCTGCCTGATGGCGCGCTGCTAGGGTGCTATGGCCGTATCCGCCACCAGAAAGGCACTGACGCTTTTGTTGACGCGATGATCGACCTGTGTGGCCGCTTTGACGATGTTCATGGCATCGTCATGGGCCGCGCGACCGAAAAACACACCGCCTATCTGACCGAGCTGAAAGACAAGGTCACCAAGGCGGGTCTTTCTGACCGCATCCTCTTCATGCCCGAGGTTACCGTCGACCAGATCGCCGAGTGGTATCAGGTTCTGGACCTGTTCATCGCCCCGCAACGGTGGGAAGGGTTCGGCCTGACCCCGCTTGAAGCGATGGCCTGCGGTGTGCCGGTTGTGGCCACGGATGTCGGTGCATTCTCCGAGATCGTGACGAACCCGTCGCTGGGTCGCGTGGTCACACCCGGTGATATCCCCGCGTTGACCAATGCCGCGGCTGAAATGTTATCGAACCCTGATTCCCTTTCGCAATCCGGACTCGCCGCCCGCGCCCATGTTGAGCGGAATTTCGATATCAACGGTGAGGCTAAGACCCTTGTGTCCCTTTACGAACAGCTTCTGAACGACACCTGACACGCGCTGTAGCGGAAAATCGGCGTCATACCGGCAATAATCCCCCGATAACCCTTTTTTCTTCGCTGCAAGGCGGCTATGAACGCGCGTCCTTAACTTTGGAGACATGAAATGGGCTATCGCGTCGTTGTCGCCGGCGCCACGGGTAACGTGGGCCGCGAAATGCTGAATATTCTGGCGGAGCGCCAGTTCCCGGTTGATGACCTTGCCGTGCTGGCAAGCCGTCGTTCACTGGGAACCGAAGTAAGCTTTGGCGACAAGACATTGACGACCCAGGACATCGACACCTTTGATTTTAGCGGCTGGGATATGGCGCTGTTTGCCATCGGCTCGGACGCGACCAAGACCTACGCCCCCAAGGCGGCGGCAGCGGGCTGCGTGGTGATCGACAACTCATCTCTTTATCGCTACGACCCTGATATTCCGCTGATCGTGCCGGAATGTAACCCCGAGGCGATCCACAACTATAAGAACAAGAACATCATCGCCAATCCCAACTGCTCGACCGCGCAGATGGTTGTCGCGCTTAAACCGCTGCATGACCGCGCCAAGATCAAGCGTGTTGTTGTGTCGACCTATCAGTCGGTCTCGGGCGCCGGTAAGGAAGGTATGGATGAGCTTTGGGATCAGACCAAAGCAATCTACAACCCGACTACTGACGTTGAGCCAAAGAAATTCCAGAAACAGATCGCCTTCAACGTCATCCCTCAGATCGACGTCTTCATGGAGGACGGCTCGACCAAGGAAGAGTGGAAGATGGTGGTTGAGACCAAGAAGATCGTCGATCCGTCGATCAAGGTCACCGCAACCTGCGTCCGCGTGCCCGTGTTCGTCGGCCACTCTGAGGCTGTGAATATCGAGTTCGAGGAATTCCTGGACGAAGATGAAGCCCGCGATATCCTGCGCGAAGCACCGGGCATCATGGTGATCGACAAGCGCGAAGCGGGCGGCTACGTCTCACCAGTTGAATGTGCGGGCGATTTCGCAACTTTTATCAGCCGCATCCGCCAGGACTCGACCGTTGAAAACGGCATCAACCTGTGGTGCGTTTCCGACAACCTGCGCAAGGGTGCGGCCCTGAACGCGGTACAGATCGCCGAATTGCTGGGCCGTGAGGTTCTGAAAAAGGGCTGAGCGTCAGCGCATTGATTTTTTTAAACCCCGTCGCATCTTCGGCGGGGTTTTTATGTACCAGGCATGTTCTTAGGCGTCGATTGGACTGAGACGATCTGGCACGTACCTGTCATTCAGACAGCCTCGAACCTTTTGTTGTGCGGGTCATAGCATTGCAGACCACCTTCACCGATATCGGTCCACAGCCCATGCAGGCTGAGCGAACCGTCTTGCACTGCCGAAGACACAAACGGGAAGGTCATCAAGTTTTCAAGCGAAGCCACAACGGCGTGCCGCTCAAACTGTCGCGCTTGTTCATGTGGATCTTCGACGTCGGCGACCAGCGCGTATTTCGGTTTCAGAATATCCATCCAGCGGCCAACAAAGCTTTCCTTTGCTTCCAACTGAGGGGCATGGCCCGCACACATATCGATGCACCCCTGCACACCACCGCATTGCGAATGTCCCAGTACGATCAGATGCGCCACTTTTAAAACCGTGACAGCATATTCGATCGTCGCACTGGTGCCGTGGTGATCACCATCGGGTTCGTAAGGTGGAACAAGGTTGGCGATGTTTCGATGAATAAAGAACTCACCCTGATCTGCGCCAAAGATCGAAGTGACATGGACGCGGCTGTCGCAGCAGGAAATTACCATCGCACGCGGGCGCTGCCCCTCGGTGGCAAGACGTCGATACCAGACCTGATTTTCTGTGTAAGTGGTGGCTTTCCAACCATGATACCGCTTCACCAGATAGGACGGCAGAGGTTTGGCATAGTCCATAAAGTTGTCCCTTGATCAGTCTTTGCCGGTCGCTCTAGCCTGAATTCATCAAAAATTCGAGCAATTTTCCGGTCAGAAGGCAAGGTTTTGCAAAGGATTTTGTCGCCAATGTCGCCCTATGCCGTGGGGGCATAAAGAATTGGGGTGAATGTGGTGGATAATATACTCACGCTTGAACACAAGGAATCCGTTCGGCTGGACTCGGACCGACTGAATGGGCTGTACCGGCAGATGGGCGACAAGGACGCGATGGACGTGCTGTGCCGCACGGTCGAAGAGCTAGCCGTTCGTCTGTCAAATTGCGAAAGGTTCTGGCGGCAACGCGACTGGGCCGCTCTCAGGAAATGCGCGCGCTCATTGGTGGCAATCGCCGAACAAATTGGCATGGTCGCGTTGGCCCGTGTTGCAGGCGATGTGGCGCAATCCGTCGATGCGGGGGATGCGGTCGCAACTGGTGCTACCCTGTGGCGGTTGATCCGCGTCGGGGAAAAATCTCTGACGGTGATCTGGGATCAGCAGGACCTTTCCATCTAACAGGGCTTGCGGACAGGCCGTGGGTGGTTAGGCTGGGCGCAAATTGAACCAGCTGAGATCTCCATGACCCTGTCCTTCGCTTCGCCTTCTGATCCGTCGCTGCCGTTATATGTGATTGCGCAACCCGATCTGGACGATTGGCTGAATAATCAACCGCAATCGTTGGCTAATTGGCTGAAATCTTGTGATTTTGCAGGTCGTCTGGGTCAAGTTGCGCTGGTCCCTGGGCCGGATGGAACGCCCAGTTTTGCCGTCGCGGGTTATGGCAAGCCCGCAATCCGCAGGCGCAAGCGTTTCCCTCTGGCCGCCGCGGCCGAGGCGCTGCCTGAAGGGAATTATCACATCGCCTCGGGTGTACCTGCGAACGCGCTGGAGACTGAGTGTTTGGGCTGGTTGTTGACGGGGTATGCCTTCGATACCTATGCCAAGCAGTCTCCGGCCAAGGCCCGCCTTGTCGCACCCGACGGCATTGATGCCCCACGGATCGAGATACTAGCCCGGTCCGAGGCGCTGACACGAGATCTGGTCAACACACCTACGGCGGATATGGGCCCGGATCAGCTTCAGGCCGCTACTGAGCAATTGGCACAAGACTTCGGTGCCTCTTGCCAGGTGGTCCGGGGACAAGCCCTGCTGGATCAGAATCTGCCAATGATCCACGCAGTTGGTCGCGCCGCCGCGCAGGATCCACGCCTTATTGAGATGAATTGGGGGCGCTCTGGTCCCAAACTTACGCTGGTGGGCAAGGGCGTATGTTTCGACACCGGGGGTTTGAATCTGAAACCCGGAAACTCCATGGCGCTGATGAAGAAGGACATGGGCGGGGCAGCCAACGTGCTGGGTCTGGCGCAAATGATCATGGCGATGAACTTACCGCTTCAGCTGCGGGTCCTGATACCAGCAGTTGAGAATTCAGTGGCCGGCAATGCGTTTCGACCCGGCGATATCCTGACATCCCGCAAGGGTCTGACGGTCGAGATCAACAATACAGATGCCGAAGGTCGACTGGTGTTGGCAGATGCACTGACGTTGGCGGATGAGGGCGAGCCGGATTTGGTGATCTCGATGGCCACCCTGACCGGCGCGGCGCGGGTAGCGGTCGGTGCCGATCTTGCGCCGTTTTACACCGACGATGAGACTGCCGCCCAAGCACTGATGCAAGCCGGACTGAAGGCTGCGGACCCGGTTTGGCGGATGCCCTTCCACGACCCTTACGAAGCTATGATAGAACCCGGCATCGCCGATCTCGACAATGCACCATCGGGCGGGTTCGCGGGGTCGATCACTGCCGCATTGTTCCTGCGCAGGTTTGTTGGGAAACGCCGCTATTTGCATTTCGACATCTATTCATGGCAACCCAGAAAAGTACCGGGGCGCAGTAAAGGTGGCCTTGGCCAAGGCCCGCGCGCCCTTCTGACCGCCTTGCCCGAGGTTTTGGGCCTATGAGCCGCCAGCGCATCATAAACCCCGTGGTCAACCTGCTGCGCAGCCCAGACGGCCCGCGGGACCGGCAGCTTTTGTTTGGTGACGCCGTGAATGTGGCCGAAACGCAGAACGGTTGGAGCCGGGTCATCGCAGACAAGGATGGCTACGCGGGTTGGGTCGCCTCGGATCAACTGGGTGCAGACGTATCCGACACGCACTGGATCACCGCGCCTGCAACACATGCCTATGCCGAGCCGGATATGAAAAGCCCGGACCGGATATCGCTGAGTTTCGGCAGCAGGGTGCAGGTTCTGTCGGAACAGGGCAGGTTTCTGGAAACAGAACTTGGGTTCATCCCTTCCGTACACGCCAAGCGCCGTAAAACGCGGTTTTCGGATCCTGTGGCCGTGGCAGAGCTGTTTTTGGGTACACCTTACCTTTGGGGCGGCAACAGCCGGCTTGGGTTGGATTGCTCGGGTCTGGTGCAGGCCGGACTGCTGGCCTGTGGCCTAGCCTGCCCCGGCGACAGCAGCGATCAAGAGCGAGAGTTAGGCAAGGTCCTTCCTGCCGGCACGAAGCCAAAACGCGGTGACCTGCTGTTCTGGAAAGGCCATGTTGCCTGGGTCTATGGCGACAACATGCTGTTGCACGCAAATGCCTATCACATGGATGTCACGTTTGAACCAATGGACCAGGCAATAGCCAGAACTCAGAAACAGGGCGACGGACCAGTTACTGCGCACAAACGGCTCTAATCAAGGTCAACGGACCGGATCAGCTTACGCTCCAGCACCCGAAGCACCGTCCGCAAATCGTGGCCGCGTTTCAGAATTCGGCCATCCATGCCAACCACCGAGTACATTCCCTGCTTTTGGCGCAGACGCGGGTGCTTCTCGACCCGGTAAATCGGATGCTCAGCAGTGCGTCGAAAGATGGAGAAAACGGCCATGTCCCGCAGGTTGGAAATACCATAATCGCGCCACTCTCCGGCGGCGACCATCCGACCATAGACAGATAGGATATGGGACATCTCGCGCCGGTCAAACGCGACAGGCATCTGTGCCGAATTTGCAGATAACCGGCTTGGAGGCTGCATGTTCATTCGACCAGCCTTGCCGGAAAACGCGTTTGAATCAAGCCCGAGCGCACAGCTATGTGATATTTTGGTCCATCGCGCCTCAGCGACGACCGACCTGTCGACAGATCAAAATCACTGGTAAAAGCCCCACCGCCATAATGACCAGAGACGGCACGGCCGCGCCTTCCAACCGCTCATCCGAGGCAAGCCGATAGGCCTGAACGGCCAAAGTATCAAAGTTGAATGGCCGCATAATCAGCGTAGCAGGAAGTTCCTTCATCACGTCAACAAAGACGATTAGCAGCGCAGTCAGAAGCGACGGCGTCAGTATCGGCAGATGAACCCGGCGAAGCGTACCCAGCGGCGTTTGCCCCAATGATCGTGCGGCCGCGTCCATGTTGGCGTGAACTGTGCTCTGCCCGCCTTCATAAGCACTCAGCGCGGCAGCCATAAAACGCACCATGTAAGCTGCAATCAGCAACCAGATTGAACCCGTCAACAGCAATCCGGTCGAGATATCAAAGGTTTGCCGCATCCATGAATCCAAGGCGTTATCGAGGCTGGCAAAAGGCACCAACAGACCCACCGCGATCACGCCGCCTGGCACCGCATACCCCAACCGTGCCAGATATCCTGCGGTTGCAGATCCCCGTCCGGGGCGCAAACGCTGAAAAAAGCCCACACAGATCGCGGCACTTACAGTGATCACCGCGGCGGTTCCGGCAAGCGTCAGCGAGTTCTGGATAAACCCGATATAGCGGCGCGAGAGTAGGTTCTGCTCTGACTCCAATCCCATTTCTGCCAGAATGAAAACCGGCAGTAAAAAGCCCAGCAACACTGGGACAGCGCAGAGGCTGATTGCCATACCTGATTTCCACCCCGTCAATTGCGCAACCGGCAGCGAGGCGTGACTTTTACCGGCCTGATAGTATTTCGCCCTACCGCGCTGCGTTCTTTCGATCACGGCCAGAGTTAACGCAAAACCCAACAGGCACAAAGCCAACTGCGCAGCAGCGGCGCGGTCCCCCATCGAAAACCAACTGGTGTAGATACCGGTGGCAAAAGTCTGTACGCCGAAATAAGCCACTGTGCCGAAATCCGCGATGGTTTCCATGATCGCCAACAATACGCCGCCAGCAATTGCCGGGCGCGCCATCGGGAGCGACACAGTCCAGAATGCCTGCAACGGGTTTTTTCCAAGTGCGCGGGCGGCGAGGAATGCGCTGGCGCTTTGCTGCAAAAAGGCTGCGCGGGCCAGCAAATAGACATAAGGATAAAGGACCAGGATCAGCATCAAAGCCGCACCCTCGGTCGAGCGGATCTCGGGGAACCAATAGTCCCTTGGCCCCCAACCGGTCACGTCACGCAGGGTGGACTGAACGATGCCGGGATGATCCAGCACAAACGTATAGGCGTAGGCCAGCACATAGGCTGGAAAAGCAAGCGGCAGCACAAGGGCGATCTCAAAGAAACGAACGCCGGGAAACCGGGTCATCGTGACAAGCCACGCTGCGCCCACACCGATAGCCAAGGTGCCGACGGCCACCAGCACGACCAAGATCAAGGTCGTCATCACATAGCGGGGCAATACGGTATCGAACAGGTGCGAAATCGTGTCTGTTCCACCGGTAACTGCGGCCAGAACGACCGCCACCATCGGCAACAGGCACGCAGCTGCAACCAGATAAGCCGCAGCCGCCAGAAACCGCGTGCCTGAAATGCCGCGATGACGCGGTCTTTGTTCTAAAGATTCGATGTCGGCCATGGTTCCGATCGTGACAGGCAAACGCAGAATGCCTGCCTTTATTCGACCAAAACGCTCGGAATAGCCAGTGGTTGAGCGAGAAAACTGCGCCACAAATGGACGCAGCCTATGCTTGACTCATTCGTAAACGCGCTGATCCTCGATCACCAATCCGTCTTTGGGTAAAGTTCCGGGGGCCACGACCTCAATCGCGCCTTTCAGCTTCAGAACCTCAACCACGGATTTCACGTAGGCTGCATCATCTCCGCCAGAGCTTTCGATCTGAACGGTCATGGCGTCCATTTCACCCTGCCGCGTTGCGATGACGCGGGCCTTTACGATCTCTGCGTGTTTGTCGACCAATGCAGCCACTTGCTCAGGCCGTACGAACATGCCCTTGATCTTGGTGGTCTGGTCAGCCCGACCCATCCATCCCTTGATCCGCATATTCGTACGTCCACACGGAGATTGACCCGGCATGATCGCAGACAAGTCGCCGGTTGCAAAGCGGATCAGTGGATAGTCGGGATTCAACGAGGTCACGACAACTTCGCCCACCTCCCCTTCGGCCACGGGGGTACCGGTTCCGGGGGTGACAATCTCGACAATAACGTGTTCGTCGATGATCATCCCTTCCATCGCGGGGCTTTCATAGGCGATATTGCCCAGATCGGCGGTTGCGTAACATTGAAGGCATGAGATTCCCCGGTCAGCATACTCCTGTCGCAATGACGGGAATAGCGCCCCACCACCGACAACCGCCGAAGTGAAATTCAGCAAAACACCCATCTCATCGGCCTTGTCCAGAATGACCTTCAGGTAATCCGGCGTGCCAGCATACGCGGTGCAGCCCACATCGCGCGCGGCCGTGACCTGCAATTCGGTCTGGCCCGTGCCAGCGGGCAGCACTGCGGCCCCCACCGCGCGCGCACCGCTTTCAAAGATCATGCCTGCCGGCGTCAGGTGATAACCGAAACAGTTATGAACAATATCGCCCGGACCAACCCCAGCCGCATGCAAAAAGCGCCCCATACGCCACCAGTCGGGATCGATGCTGCCCGGCTCATAGATCGGGCCAGGGGATTGGAACACATGATGAAAATGCCGCGCTGGCTTGACCGTGAACCCCCCGAACGGAGGACGCGTCGCCTGGGCCTGTGCCAGATCCGCTTTACGCAGAACCGGCAGTTTTACAAGATCTGCAATTTCGGAAACCTGGCCAATATCCGCCCCGGCAAGATGCGCCTCGAAGCCCGGTGCGGACTGCACCCGCTGCAGCTGAACCTTCAGAGCCTTCGCCTGATCTGACGCCCGTTGATCAGCGGAGCGGGTCTCGAGCGCATCGTAGAAAGTGGTCATGGTTTGATCCTCCATCCGCTTACAGCCATCTCTTGCGGCGGCGATACGAACGCACATCCCGGAAGCTTTTGCGCCCCTCGTCAGACATGCCCAGATAGAATTCCTTTACATCCGCATTCTCGCGCAGATCAGCAGCCGGCCCATCCATGACCACGCGGCCCGATTCCAGGATATAGCCGTAATGCGCGAACCTGAGGGCGACGTTGGTATTCTGTTCGGCCAACAGAAACGAAACGCCCTCTTTCTCGTTCAAATCCTTAACGATACCGAAGATTTCTTCGACAAGCTGCGGGGCAAGCCCCATCGAGGGCTCGTCAAGCAGGATCGTCTCGGGTCGCGACATCAAGGCGCGGCCCATTGCAACCATCTGCTGTTCACCGCCCGAGGTATATCCCGCCTGTGACCGGCGACGCTCCTTCAGGCGTGGGAAATACGTATAAACAAGTTCAAGGTCCTGCTGGATTGCAGCCTTACCATCTTTGCGGGTATAGGCGCCGGTCAACAGGTTTTCTTCAACCGTCAGATGCTCAAAGCAGTGGCGGCCTTCCATAACCTGGATAACGCCCTTCTCAACAAGGTCAGCGGGGTCGCTTTCATGCACACTGGTCCCGCGATACTTGATCGAGCCTTTTGTCACTTCGCCGCGTTCCGACTGCAGCAAGTTTGACACAGCCTTGAGCGTCGTCGTCTTGCCCGCTCCGTTGCCACCCAGCAGCGCAGTGATACCACCTTTGGGAACGGTCAGGCTGACCCCTTTGAGCACAAGGATAACGTGGTTGTAGATCACCTCGATATTATTGACTTCAAGCAGAGTTTCCGCCTGAACTTCGGTGGTTTGAGCCGCATCCAGCATCTGCGCATATCCTCAAGCGAGTGTGGGGTGCGGGGCGGCGCTGTCCGCCGCCCCGGTGTTCAAAAGCGCCGTATCAGCAGCGCGGTTCGATGTTGTTTTCCGATGCGTAGTTACCGGAATCTTCGGCAATCAGCGGACCGATAACGTCGCTGTCGGTCGGCTTGAACTCGGAAATCATGCTCCAGGTTTTGCTGGCCGCATCCCATTGCGTCACGCCAACCAGCGCATCCCCGCCATGGTTTTCACAGCTGACCGAAAAGGCCGGGCCAAAGTTTGGCAGCCCCAATTCAGACATCCGTGCTTCGGTGATTTCCAAGGCCTCCATTCCGTCACGCATGTCGGCGGCGGTGATGTCTGCGTTACCCGAGATCTCTTGCGCTTTCCTGGCAGCTTCCGCCGCCAACATCGCAGCATAGATGCCACGGTTGTACAGCACCGAACCCACCTGGTCCCCGGCACCGGCCGCTTTGCCTGAGTCGACCACGTATTTCTGCAGGTCGTCATAAAGCGGATAGTCCGAACCGACGTTGTGGAAAGTCAGAGCCTTGTAACCGTTTGCCGCCTCTCCCGCTGGCAACACGTCATTTTCAGAACCGGACCACCAGATTCCGATGAAGTTTTCCATCGGGTACCGGATGTTTGCGGCTTCCTGCACCGCAACCTGGTTCATCACACCCCAACCCCACATCAGGACAAAGTCGGGACGGTCACGACGGATTTGCAACCACTGTGACTTCTGTTCCTGACCCGGATGGTCAACTGGCAGAGCAACAAGCTCAAACCCATGCTTCTTGGAAAGTTCCTCGAGCGTGCGGATCGGTTCTTTGCCGTAGGCCGAGTTGTGATAGATCAACGCGATTTTCTTACCGCTCAGGTCACCGCCATTTTCCTCAAGCAAATAGTTGATCGCGCCCGACGCACCATCCCAGTAGTTTGCTGGATAGTTGAAGGTGTGGCTGAACACACTTCCGTTTTTCGCAGAGGTGCGGCCATAACCCATCGTGTGCATGGGAATACCGTCAGCGGTAGTTTTTGGGATCAGCTGATAGGTGATACCAGTCGACAGCGGCTGGTACAGCAGCGCCCCTTCGCCCTTTGTGGATTCGTAGCATTCCACACCTTTTTCGGTGTTATATCCGGTTTCGCATTCCACGACCCGAATAGGTACGCCACCGATACCACCGTCACGCTCGTTCAAAAGCGTGAAGTAGTCCGCGTAACCATCGGCAAACGGAATGCCGCTTGCTGCATATGGTCCTGTGCGATAGCTGAGCGACGGGAACACAAGGTCTGCCATGACCGGGCCTGCCGCCAGTGCGGCGCCCAGCGCCACGGTTGCCAGTTTCAATTTCATCGGGTGTATCCTCCCTTGATTGGTCCGATGTTTATGGTCGGGCTTTGCACCCGTTATCTGATTGGGCCGCACCTAGTGCGGGAACGGCCAGAGTCTGAGTTTTTCTTTTGCCAGGCGCCAGAGTTGCGCCAGACCATGCGGTTCAAGGATTAGGAACATGATGATCAGCGCACCCACGATCACCAACTGAAGATGCGCCACGATGTCGGTGGGCCATCCCAGCCAATCAGCCCCAACAACCTTGAGCACCACGGGCAAGGTTACCAGAAACGCAGCCCCAGCGAACGAGCCGAAAATAGAGCCTAATCCGCCTATAATGATCATAAAGAGGACAAGGAACGACTTCTGGATGCCAAACACCTCTCCGACCTCGACGGCCCCAAGGTAAACCGAGAAGAACAACGCGCCAGAGATGCCAACGAAGAACGAGCTGACAGCAAAAGCAGTGAGTTTAGCCTTCAACGGGTTCACCCCGATGATTTCGGCCGCGATATCCATATCGCGGATCGCCATCCAGGTGCGCCCCGTTGTGCCTCGCGTCAGGTTACGCGCGATAATGGCGCAAATGGTCAGAAAGATCAGGCAGAACAGATAGGTTGCCCAGGCCGAAGCATTTGGACCAGTGATGATGATGCCGAAAACGTCCCGCTCAGGCGCGTTAATCTGGCCCGAGGCCGAATAGTTGTAAAACCACGGAACCCGATTGAACAACCATACCAGGAAAAACTGCGCTGCCAGCGTGGCCACCGCCAGATAGAACCCTTTGATCCGCAAACTCGGCAGGCCGAACAGAACGCCGACGATTGCGGTAATCCCACCCGCAAGGATCACATGAATGAACATGCTTACATCCGGGAAGGCGGTCATCAGCTTGTAGCAGGCATAAGCGCCCACAGCCATGAAACCACCAGTACCCAGCGAGACCTGTCCGCAATACCCCACAAGGATATTCAGACCGATTGCAGCAATCGCATAGATCAGGAATGGCAACAGCAGCGCATTGGCAAGGTAGTCATTCATCACAAAGGGGATGATCCCAAAAGCTACGGCAAGGACGACATAATATCGATACCGGTCAAACTTGATCGGAAAGGTCTGGTTGTCATCAATGTAGGAGGTTTTGAAATCCCCGGCCTCACGGTAGAACATACTTTACTTCTCCCACTCTTGCTGCGCCCGGTTGCGCGCTTCGGCATCCAGTTGGTTCGAACCTTTGGCGTATCCGCTCGCCTCGGAGCTGCGCACCAGTTTCATGTAGGCCAGTACCCCGGTCACCAGTCCCGCAAAGGCGAGAATCGCGGCCACGACCAGTTGGCTGTCGGTCAGATCGTCCGAGGTGAGTGCGATGTAGCCAAAGGCCCAGAAGCCCGCCCACGCAACCACGTTGATGATGGCGATCAATTTCTGCACGGCTAGACCCTCTCAATGATCTTCTCGCCAAACAGACCCTGCGGCCGGAATACGAGGAAGATCAGAGCCAGCACATAGGCAAACCAGTTCTCGGTCGCGCCGCCCACCAGCGGGCCCACGGCGAACTCGAACAGCTTCTCGCCCACACCGATGATCAGCCCGCCGACGATGGCGCCGGGGATTGAGGTGAAGCCGCCCAGCATCAGCACTGGCAGCGCCTTGAGCGCGATCAGCGACAGCGAAAACTGCACGCCCGACTTGGTGCCCCACATAATCCCGGCGACAAGCGCCACGAACCCGGCCACCGACCAAACCATGATCCAGATGAAGTTCAGCGAGATACCGACCGACAGCGCCGCTTGGTGGTCATCTGCCACGGCGCGCATAGCCCGGCCCTGTTTGGTATACTGGCTGAACGCCACCAAGCCCGCCACCAGAAGGGCGGCGATCACCGTGGCGACAATGTCCAGATTGTCGATAAAGAAACCATAACCAAAGATGTTGAAGGTAGCCTCATCAATCGACAGGTTGATGCCTTGTGGCAGGCCGACATCCAGTGTCTTGATCTCGGACCCCCACATGAGGTCGGCCACGCCTTCAAGGAAATAGGCCAGACCAATGGTGGCCATGAACAGGATGATCGGCTCTTGCCCGACCAAGTGCCGCATGACAAAGCGCTGAACAGCCCAAGCCAGAAACACCATGACGGCCATTGTAAGCAGAATCGCCAGCAGTGCAGGCACATTCCAGCCAAAATAGTGGATATGCGTGCCAAAGGTCGCGTTTATCAGATGCGCAAAAGGTACCTGACCGTTCATGATCCCGACCAGTGTCATCGCAGCAAACAGAGCCATGACCCCTTGGGCATAGTTAAAAATCCCCGAGGCTTTGTAGATCAGCACAAAACCCAGCGCGACCAGGGCATACAGCACCCCCGCCATCAGGCCGTTGAGGATGACCTCCATCGCGAATACGAGTTGTTCAGGCATCTGCGCCTCTCCTCATGTCTGTCTGATGTTCAGTCATGGCTGACCCCGAGATAGGCGTCGATGACGTCTTGGTTGCTGCGCACCTCGTCCGGGGTGCCGTCGCCGATCTTCTTGCCGTAATCCATCACCACGACGCGATCGCTCAGGTCCATGACCACGCCCATATCGTGTTCGATCAATGCGATGGTGGTGCCAAATTCATCGTTCACGTCGAGGATAAAGCGGCTCATATCCTCTTTCTCTTCGACGTTCATGCCGGCCATCGGCTCATCCAGCAGCAGCAGCTTGGGTTCTGCCGCCAAGGCACGGGCCAATTCGACGCGTTTCTTCAACCCGTAAGGCAGGCGCGACACCGGCGTCTTCCGGATGTGCTGGATTTCCAGAAAATCGATGATCTTTTCCACAGCCTCGCGGTTTTCCACCTCTTCCGCCTCGGCCTTGCCCTTCCACACCGCCTGCTGAAGGATGTTCGTCTTCATGTAGTTCAACCGCCCGGTCATGACGTTATCCAACACGCTCATACCTTCGAACAGAGCGATGTTCTGAAACGTCCGTGCAATCCCCTGGCGCGCAACCTCATAAGGCCGCATCGGCGGGCGCTTGGATCCATGGAACCAGACCTCGCCTTCCTGCGGGACGTAGAACCCCGAGATCACGTTCAGCATTGAAGATTTGCCCGCGCCGTTCGGCCCGATGATCGCGCGAATTTCACCCTCGCGAATGTCGAACGAGATGTCCTTGATCGCCACCACACCGCCAAATCTCAGGGTGATGTTCTTCATCTCCATCACCACGCCGCCGATCTTGCGGCCGTCTTCGGTGACATATCCTTCGGTATTATCAAGCATCTGTCACTCCTTCGTATTCGCAAAAACGGGACGGCGGGCGGGGCGATGACCGCAGGTCAAGCGGCGCACGACCGGCCCTCATTCCGCCGCCACCTTGTGCTGGCCAACCGGAACAACCGGTGCATCGACGATCTGAAGTGTCGCGCTGATCGAACCCTTGCGACCGTCCTCATAGGTCACTTCGGTCGTTGTCGAAATGGTCTGGGACCCATCATAAAGCGCGTCGATAATGTCCTGGAATTTGGCCTCAACGAACCCGCGGCGCACTTTTCGCGTGCGGGTCATTTCACCGTCATCCGCATCCAGTTCCTTGTGCAGCACCACGAAGCGATGCACCTGGCAGCCCGACAACATCTCATCTGCAGCGACTGACTTGTTCACCTCTTCCACATGGTTGCGAATTGTCTCTAACACACGGGTATGACCTGCTAATTCCTGGTAGGAGGCATAGGCGACGTTATTCCGTTCGGCCCAGTTTCCTACCGCTGTCAGGTCGATATTGATAAAGGCAACGCAGTAATCCCGGTTATTGCCGAATACGACGACTTCAAGAATATCGGGATAAAACTTGAGCTTGTTCTCGACGTATTTCGGCGCGAACATCGATCCGTCAGCCATTTTGCCGACATCCTTAGCGCGGTCGATGATGCGCAGATGCCCTGTGTCTTCCTCGATAAATCCAGCATCGCCTGTGGCCACCCAGCCTTCGGCATCCTTGGTTGACGCTGTCGAGTCGGGGTTCTTGAAATACTCGACGAACACTCCGGGCGAGCGGTAGTAGATTTCGCCGTTTTCATCGATCTTCAGTTCAACGTCCGGTGCAGGAACACCAACCGTGTCCGCACGCACTTCGCCATCTGGCTGCACGGTGATAAATACGGTGGCCTCGGTCTGACCATAAAGCTGCTTCAGGTTGATACCCAGCGAGCGATAGAAATCGAAAATCTCGGGTCCGATCGCCTCGCCCGCGGTATAGCCAACCCGGAAACGACCATAGCCCAACGTATCTTTGAGCGGGCCGTAAACCAGCAGGTTGCCCAGCGCGTATTTCATTCGGTCGCCAAAACCCACAGGTTTACCGTCCAGAAGCAACCCACCGACTTTTTTGGCATGGGCCATGAAATAGTGGAACATGCGCTGCTTCAGCTTGCCGGCGTCCTCCATCCGGATCATCACGTTGGTCAGCTGCGTTTCGAACACGCGCGGCGGAGCAAAGAAATAGGTCGGCCCGATTTCGCGAAGGTCGGTTATCATCGTGTCGGCGCTTTCGGGACAGTTCACACAGAAGCCGCACCAATAGGCCTGACCGATCGAGAAAATGAAATCACCCACCCACGCCATCGGTAGGTAGGACAGGATATCCTCATTGCGGGTCAGGTGGTCGAACTCCGCCGAGTTCTTGGCGCTTTCAATAACGTTTCTGTTCGACAGCACAACGCCCTTGGGTTTACCCGTGGTGCCGGACGTATAAAGCATCACGCAGGTGTCGTCATAGGTGATGTCGGCAATGCGCTTATCCAGTTCCGAATCGAACCGCTGATGCCCTGCGCGACCCTCAGCCATGATGTCGTCCAGCGCGTTCATCTGGGAATGGTCATACTTCCGCATTCCGCGTTTGTCGGTATAGAGAATCTGATTGACCTGATGTAGGTTCTCCTGGATCTCGATGACCTTGTCGACCTGCTCCTGATCGCCGCAGACCACGTATTTTGCGCCGCAATGCTCCATCACATAGGCCATCTCTTCAGCCACGGCATCCTGATATAGCGGAACAGGAACCGCGCCGACCATCTGTGCGGCCACCATTGACCAATAGTGCGCGGGTCGATTGCGGCCGATCACGGCGATGTGGTCACCTTTTTCAACGCCAAGCTCCAGCAAGCCCAGCGCCAGGGCGCGCACCTCGGTGGCGGTTTCCGCCCAGGTCCAGCACTGCCAGATTCCGAATTCTTTTTCCCGATAGGCCGGGGCATCCCCGAACTGCGTCGCATTGCGGTGTAGCAGCGCAGGAAGGGAAACTATCCCTTCAGCGCCCGACTGCGTTTGAGCCAATCTTTCTCTCCTCCCAATCCGGCCTCTCCTCTGGCCAGAAACGGCGGACCCGAGGAAGCCCCCGGACGCCGACGCCCCGATTAAGGAACGCCTGCACGATCAGCGTCAACTATTTCCTGATGTTTTCTCAATTCTTACGAATTGTAACAGGGGTGGACACCATGTTTTTGTTACAAGAAACCTTGTTTAGCTTGCGTAGATTTCTAAGCATCCATGATTTGATAGAAGATGCGTTTTGAATTGAAACCGTTGACGACACGAGAAAAGTCCTCAGTCAAACGAGCTTTGGCGCTGAAGACTAAATTTTTCTACTACTGCGTGCTCATTCGCCTTTAAAATTAATATATTAGTGTCCAAATTTTTGAATTCATTCTCGGCGATCATATCACGGGTCGCTTTTTTTAATCCGTTTTCCTGCACAGAACTCGACTGATTCTTTCTGAAGAACTTCCAACACCTAGTTCATGTCGGAAAATCCAGTTCTTTTCCCTCACAACCAGTCTCGTAAAATCGGAATCAGCGGAACATCCGCCGCGGGCATAGGGTAATTGCGCAGGTCATTTGCTCGCACCCATTTCAAAGCCTGACCCTCTTTCGACTGCGGGATGCCGTCCCATTTGCGGCAGGCAAACAGCGGCATCAGCAGGTGGAAATTATCATAACTGTGGCTCGCAAACGTCAGCGGGGCGAGGCAGGAAGCCCAGGTGTCGATCCCCAATTCCTCGTGCAATTCGCGGATCAGGGCGGCCTCGGGGGTTTCGCCGGGTTCGATTTTGCCGCCGGGGAACTCCCACAGGCCAGCCATGGATTTGCCCTCAGGACGCTGCGCCAGCAGCACCCGCCCCTCTATGTCGATCAGGGCAACAGCAGACACTAATACAGTTTTCACGACCGGTAATCCGCGTTGATCTCAATGTAGCCGTGGGTCAAATCGCAGGTCCAAACCGTGGCACTGCCATCACCCAACCCCAGATCGACCGAGATCACCAGATCCTGGCCTTTCATGTAAGCAGCGGCGTCTTCCTCGCGATACTCCGGGCTGACCCAGCCCTTTTCGGCCACAAGTATATCCCCGAAACGAATGCTCAGCAGGTCGCGATCCGCGGCGGCACCGGATTTACCGACGGCCATGACAACACGACCCCAGTTCGGGTCTTCGCCAGCGATGGCGGTTTTCACCAGCGGCGAGTTTGCAATGGCAAGACCGTGTACCTTTGCATCCGCGTCCGAAGCCGCCCCGGTTACGCGAATTTCTACGAATTTCGTGGCCCCCTCACCGTCACGCACCACTTGCTGCGCGAGATCCAGCATCACGCGTTCCAGCGCGTCGGCGAACGCCGAATTCCCGGTTGCGTCCACGCCAGATGCGCCGGTTGCGCACAACAGCAACGTATCCGAAGTCGAGGTGTCACTGTCGACCGTGATACAGTTGAAGGTGCGATCAGTCTGCGCCGACAGCATCGCCTGCAACGCCGATTGGTCGACCTGCGCATCGGTGAAGATGTAGACCAACATGGTCGCCATGTCCGGCGCAATCATACCGGAACCCTTCGCAATCCCGGCAATAGAGACTGTTTTGCCTTCGATCTCGACCTGCGCCGATGCTCCTTTCGGAAACGTATCCGTCGTCATGATGGCCCGCGCGGCATCCTCGATCGCGTGGCGGTTGAGGCCTGTTGTCAACGCGTCAAGCTGCGTCACAATACGCTCATGCGGCAAGGGTTCACCGATCACTCCGGTCGAGGAGGTAAAGACTCGCTCGACCGGGACGCCGGTTGCCTTAGACACGGCGTGCGTCAAATCCGCGACCGAACTTTGACCGTGATGCCCGGTAAAGGCATTGGCATTGCCCGAATTCACCAAGATCGCCGCTGGACCGTCACTGGCTCCACCAATCTTTGCCTGACAGTCCAGAACCGGGGCCGCACGGGTCTTGGATCGCGTAAATACCCCGGCCACCGAGGTTCCGGGGTCCAACACCGCAAGCATAACGTCAGTGCGCCCCTGATAGCGCACGCCCGCTTCAACAGTCGCAAAGCGCACCCCGTCAATCGCGGGCAAATCGGGAAATGCCGCCGGTGCCAGCGGGGAAACCTTAGTGATCGTCGCCACGAGGGTTACTCCTGAATCAGTTCGATTTGGCGCATCACCTCGGGGCCGGCCCCCTCAAGCGCGGGGCGCTCGATCTCGGCTGCTTGGGTCAGGTCGTCGATCTGGGCCTGGATCACGCCCTGTTGCAAAGTCTGGGCCAGTTCTGCGCGCACCTGATCCAACTCAGGCGCCTCGGTTTTGCGCTTGTCGTTCAATGTGACCACGTGCCAGCCAAATTGGGTTTGCACAGGCGCAGACACCTGACCTTTTTCCAGCGCAATCACTGCGGCCTCAAACTCAGGCACCATCTGACCGGGTCCAAACCAGCCCAATTCCCCGCCGTTTGGCCCGGACGGGCCAGTGGAATGTTCTTTGGCCAATTCAGCGAAATCGGCCCCACCATCCAGTTGTTCCTTAAGCTCGTTGGCCTTTTCTTCGGTTTCGAGAAGGATATGGCTGGCATTGAATTCGTCCGCGCCCTCAAAATCCGCGTATTTCGCGTCATACGCTTCTTGGATCGCCTCATCGGTCAGGTTTTCTTCGATAAGCGCATTCACAGTTTGCACTGCGCGTAATGAGCGCGCCTCGTTTTCCAGCGCCAAAGTGTTCAGCCTAGTCAACTTTTCCTGCTGCTGGCCCAGCAATTGCTGCTGAATAAGCTGGTCGATGATCAGTTCATACAGCACGTCATCCTCGATCTGCTGATATTGCTCAGGCAGAACGGCAGCAGTCGCGATGACGTGACCCAACGTGATCTCATCACCATTTACACGCGCGATCACGGTGCTTGCGTCAGGTTTTGTTTCAGCGGCCAGCGGCAGGGCCATCACGGCAGCAAGCGCCACCGAGGGCAGAAAAGTGAGGCGTTTGGGCATGGAATCATCCTATTTCTTGGCCGCGACAGGGCACAGCGTTGACACTCTGGAACCTGCCGCTTACATCGCTTTGAAGCCTTGGACAGGGCCGCCTTTCACCCCCCGTATCTATGGGTTGCGCGCAAGGTGGGCAAGCCTGTCGCAACCAAGACAAGAACTGATCCGCTGGAGTGAACATGCTGGGACTCGGAACGCTCGCCAAAAAGGTGTTCGGAACACCGAATGACCGAAAGATCAAGGCGACCCGCCCGCTGATCGAAAAGATTAACGCGCTGGAGCCCGAGTTCGAGAAACTGTCAGATGACGACCTGAAGGAAAAGACCGAAGAGCTGCGCCAGCGCGCGCTGGACGGTGAAAGCTTGGATGATCTGCTGCCAGAAGCCTTTGCCAACGTCCGCGAAGGCGCCAAGCGCGCGCTGGGTTTGCGGGCTTTTGACGTGCAGCTGATGGGCGGTGCGTTTCTGCATCAGGGTAATATCTCGGAAATGAAAACGGGTGAGGGCAAGACACTGGTCGCCACCTTCCCCGCCTACCTTAACGCGCTGACTGGCAAGGGCGTGCATGTGGTCACGGTGAACGAATACCTGGCCAAGCGCGACTCGGAATGGATGGGCAAGGTTTTTGCTGCTGTCGGTATGACCACCGGCGTGATCTGGTCGGGCCAGCCCGATGCCGAGAAAAAGGCCGCCTACGCCTGTGACATTACCTATGCCACGAATAATGAGCTGGGTTTTGACTACCTGCGCGACAACATGAAGGCGGATCTGGCCGAGATTTACCAGAAATACCATAACTTCGCGATCGTGGACGAAGTTGATTCGATCCTGATCGATGAGGCGCGGACGCCGCTGATCATCTCAGGTCCGTCGCAGGATCGCTCGGACCTGTATACCGCAATTGATGGCCTGATCCCGTCGCTCAGCGATGATCACTTCACCCTGGATGAGAAGTCCCGCAACGTGACCTTCACGGATGAGGGTAATGAGTTTCTGGAAGAACAACTGATTGCCGCCGGACTGATCCCGGAAGGGCACTCGCTGTACGATCCCGAAAGCACGACGGTCGTGCACCACGTCAACCAGGGTCTGCGCGCGCACAAGCTGTTCACGCGTGACAAGGATTACATCGTTCGCGATGGCAACGTGGTTCTGATCGACGAATTCACTGGCCGAATGATGCCAGGTCGCCGCCTGTCCGAAGGTCTGCACCAGGCCATCGAAGCCAAGGAAGGCGTGGCGATCCAGCCGGAAAACGTGACACTGGCCAGCGTGACGTTCCAGAATTACTTCCGCCTATATGACAAGCTGGGCGGCATGACCGGCACGGCGCTGACCGAGGCAGAGGAATTTCAGGAAATCTATGGTCTGGGCGTGGTCGAGGTGCCGACCAATAAACCGATTGCGCGCGCGGACGAAGACGATCAGGTTTATCGCACCGCTGCCGAGAAATACGCCGCGATGATTGCGGAAACCAAAGAGGCGCAAGCCAATGGCCAGCCTGTCCTGCTTGGCACCACTTCGATCGAAAAATCCGAGTTGCTGAGCCAGATGCTGCAAAAAGAAGGCATCGCACACAATGTCCTGAACGCCCGCCAGCATGAGCAAGAGGCGCAAATCGTCGCCGATGCGGGTCGCCTTGGGGCGGTCACGATTGCCACCAACATGGCAGGGCGCGGTACCGACATTCAGTTGGGCGGCAATGTCGAAATGAAGGTTCTGCAGGCGCTGGCCGAAAACCCCGAAGCCGATCCGGCTGAACTGCGCGCCGCGGAAGAGGCCCGTCACGCCGAAGAAAAAGAAAAGGTTCTGGCCGCCGGCGGCCTTTACGTGATGGCCTCTGAACGCCACGAAAGCCGCAGGATCGACAATCAGTTGCGGGGCCGTTCGGGTCGCCAGGGTGATCCGGGTCGGACAGCCTTCTACCTCAGCCTCGAAGACGATCTGATGCGTATCTTCGGTTCGGAACGGCTCGATAAGGTGCTGACCACGCTGGGCATGAAAGAAGGCGAGGCGATCGTCCACCCTTGGGTGAACAAGTCGCTGGAACGCGCGCAATCCAAGGTCGAAGGCCGTAACTTCGACATGCGTAAGAACGTTCTGAAATTCGACGACGTGATGAACGACCAGCGAAAGGTCGTGTTCAGCCAGCGGCGCGAGATCATGTCTTCGGATGACCTGTCCGAGATCGTCTCGGACATGCGTGAACAAGTGATCGACGATCTGATCGACGAGTACATGCCTCCGAAATCCTATGCCGACCAATGGGACACTGACGGTCTGCACGAGGCGATCAAAGACAAGCTGTCCATCGATGCCCCGGTTCAGGATTGGGCCGCCGAAGAGGGCGTGGATGACGAACAGGTGCGCGAGCGCCTTGTCAAAGCCGCCGACGAGATGATGGCGCAAAAGGCCGTGGCCTTTGGTCCCGAGAACATGCGTAACATCGAAAAGCAGGTCTTGCTGCAGACCATCGACGGCAAATGGCGCGAACATCTGCTGACGCTTGAACATCTGCGTTCGGTCGTTGGGTTCCGCGGCTATGCCCAGCGCGATCCGCTTAACGAATACAAGAATGAAAGCTTCCAGCTTTTCGAAAGCATGCTGGATTCCTTGCGGGAAACTGTAACTCAGCAATTGTCTCGCGTGCGCCCTCTTACAGAAGAAGAGCAGCGCGAGATGCTGACCCAGATGGCGGCACAACAGGCGCAGGCCCAGAAAGCTGTTGATCAGGCAGCCGACAAGGCTGAAGCCGTGGCTGAGGCCAAGGCCTCGGGTGATGCGCGGCCCGGCTTTGTCGAAGATGACCCTTCAACCTGGGGCAACCCATCGCGCAACGATCCATGCCCCTGTGGATCGGGTAAGAAATTCAAACATTGCCACGGGCGACTGACCTGACATTCAAACATTCGCGACACATTGAGTCCCCCTCACGGCCACATATTGGCCGTGATTGGGTATCAACATGCGACTCGCTCCTTCAACTGGGGAGGGTGTTTTGTTTGTAATAAAGAATTACGTGACGACCGGCGGCACTGTCGTTTGTGCGCTGGCTATCGGTTACCTGATGCAGAATGGACTTCCTGCGTGGTCTGATCACGCGCAGGGTTCCGATCTCGTTGCCACCGATCAGAACGCGGATATTTCCGGGCTGGAGGGTATAGTGCTGACCTCCTCAACCCCCGCTTATGGAACACACACCCATACCACTTCTTTACCACGGACGCTGCAACCCAATCGGTCGACCCCCTCGGACCGTGTCGATTGCAGCGTCAGCGCCCGGGCGTATGCCGTACCTGGCGCAGCCGCGCAGTTGAGCGTCAAGGCGCCCTGCCACGGCAATCAGCGAGTCGAAGTGCATCATAGCGGTTTGACGGTAACTCAGCTGACAGACGAACAAGGCGCGCTATCCCTGACGGTTCCGGCCTTGTCGGAATACGCGATTTTCCTGATCTCATTTGAGGATCAGAAAGGAACCGTAGCGACCACGCATGTGCCGGACATCGGTCAGTACTCGCGTGTTGCCGTGCAATGGCAGGGCGAGTCCGACTTACAAATACATGCGTTGGAATTCGGTGCGAGCTATGGCGATGTCGGTCATGTGTCATCGGACGCTGATGCGCAGGGCGCAGGAAATGTCGTACATATGGCTCAGCCCGCGTTTGCCGATGCCCGCAACGTCGAAATTTATTCCTTTCCTGCAGCGCAGACAAACCGCTCCGGTTCGATAGAATTGACGGTTGAGGTCGAAGTTACTTCGGAAAATTGCGGCAGAGATTTGAATATTCAACTGCTGGACTTACGGGACGGTCAAGGCCTGCAGTCACGCGATCTGGTGCTGAATTTCCCGGACTGTTCCAGAACTGGTGAGTTTCTGGTGTTGAATAATTTGTTCCAAAACCTGACAATTGCGGCAAACTAAATCCGCAGGCAGGCTTGAACTTCAGATGACATTTCTTCGTGTGGTGGCAGCCGCACTTTTTTCGGCGACAATCACCACAGCCGTTCACGCTCAGGACATTGCGCTGATGTCGCATGACGGCAAAATCGAGGTGGCCGGCACCCTGCTGGGCTTTGACGGGGAATTCTATCGCATCGACACCCAGTTCGGAGAGCTTACAGTCGATGGGTCCGGGGTTACATGCGATGGTCCCGCCTGCCCGAGTCTTACAGATTTCGTGGCCGAATTGCGGTTTTCAGGGTCATCGGTCATGGCAGAGAAAGTTATGCCAGCCCTGCTGATAGGATTTGCAGATCAGGAAAGCTTGACGTTAACACTTGGTCACTCTGCCGCGGGTACCTTTAAATACGAACTGCACCGGACTGGGCGCGATGCACCACTTGGACGTTTTGTTTTCGATGTCGGGAATACAGGTAAGGGCTTTTCTGATTTTACGGCGAACAAGGCAGATATCGTTATGGCGTTACGCGAAATGCGCCCCGCCGAACAAAAAGCAGCCGAGCAGGCCGGACTGGGTAATCTGACCCGAACACGTCGGTCGCGTGTTGTGGCGTTAAACGCTTTGGTGCCTATCGTCGCGTCTGACAACCCCTTGCCCCATATATCGCCCGCAGATCTGGCGCTGGTGCTGTCTGGCGCCATTGACAATTGGTCTGCTCTGGGTGGCCCAGACGTGCCGATTGCGCTGCACCTGCCTGATGCCCTGTCGGGCCTGGCTCAGGGTATAGAGGATTATTTACTGCCGACTGCAAATGGAGGGCTGTCCGAACGGGCCGTGCAGCATGATCGCAGCAGTGATCTGGTTCTTGCTGTTGCCGACGACCCGTTTGCCCTTGGTATTGCCAGCCAGGCCGACTCCGATCCAGCACGCGCGTTGCCTTTGACCGGTGGATGCGGCCATGTCCTGAGGGCCACGCGGCAGGCAATAAAGACCGAAGATTACCCACTGACATTTCCCATGTTTCTATACCTGCCCGAGCGCCGCTTGCCCCGAATCGCGCGACAATTTTTGGCCTATACGCAAAGCTCCGATGCCCAAATGGCGATCCGTAGGGCGGGGTTTGTGGATCAAGCCCCTGAAATGTTGGGCATCGGGCTGCAAGGGGATCGACTGGCCAATGCGGTGGCATCCGGCGGTTCTGAGGTCGGGCTGGAAGAGTTGCAGCGTATGATCAACACTCTCAGACCGATGTCCCGTCTATCCCTTTCTTTCCGGTTCGAAGCCGGTTCTTCCCGTCCCGATGCGCAATCGCGATCGAATATCCAACAACTTGCGCAGCTGCTCGAAGCCGGAACGCTGGACGTACAACAACTGGTCTTCGTCGGCTTCAGCGACGGAGACGGTGCGGCAGCCGCAAACAAAAAAATCGCGTTGCTGCGCGCAAAAACAGTGCGCAATGCGGTACTTTCAGCGGTAGAAACCGCGATCCCCGAGCGCATGAGTCTTGAGGTCGACGCCTTTGGAGAGGCGATGCCAATGGCTTGCGACGACACAAGTTGGGGCCGCAAGGTCAACCGCCGGGTCGAGGTCTGGGTAAGATAGATGGAATGGTTACCGCCATCCCTTGACGGCCTCGCCATGTGCCAGGGTCGTGGCACTTACAGCTAAAGTTTGGAGAGGACGGCGACATGAAAGACATGATGATTGGGGTCGATCTGGCGAAAACTGTTTTTCAAGTACATTGAGCTCTGAAGACGGGGCAGGTGCAGTTTCGCAAAAAGCTTAAGCGAAAGCAGTTCGTCGCGTTCATGGCAAGTCAAGAACCCTGCCTGGTCGTATTCGAGGCTTGCTGTGGCGCACATTATTGGGTGCGTGAAATGGAAGCCCTTGGGCATGAGGCCAAGCTTATTGCGCCACAATATGTCCGCCCCTTCGTAAAAGCGCCAGAAGAATGACGCCGCCGATGCCGAGGCGATAGTCATCGCGGCTCCACAGCCCGAGATGCGCTTTGCGCCCACAAAGACAGTTGAACAGCAATCCTGCGCGGCAGTGTTCCGTGGCCGGGAGCGATTGGCCCATCAAAGAACTGAAGACGTGAACGCCTTATGAGCACTCCTGTATGAGCATGGCCACGTCTTCCCTGTGGGGATATGTTCCTTGCGTCATATGGCGGCGTTGTTGGAGGATGAAACCGCAGGTCTGCCAACATTGATCCGAGAGGAGTCCAAAGATCTGCTGGCGCAAATTGCCTAGAAAACAGTTCGTATCATCGAAAGGAACAAGAAACTCTCAACTCTGGCTTCCCATTCGGAGCGAGCTCGTCGCCTCCAAACCATGCCTGGTGTTGGCCCGATCACGGCTACTGCGATGGAGGCATTCGGGCCAGACATTTCACAGTTCAAGACAGGGCGTGATTTCGCAGCTTGGTTGGGACTTGTGCCCAAGCAGCACTCGTCTGGAGGTAAGGAACGCTTGGGACGTTTGACCAAGGCAGGCCAGTCAGATATCCGACGTCTTCTGATCATTGGTGCAATGTCGCGACTGAATTGGCTTGGAATGCGTTCGGTTACTGAGGGTAGCTGGCTATCACGTATGTTGGCGCGCAAGCCCAAGATGCTGGTCGCGATCGCGCTGGCAAACAAAATGGCCCGGCAGATCTGGGCGATGCTCACGAAACACGAAGGCTAAAAGGACCGATACCACGTGGGTGTAAGAAGGCGATGACATGAATGGGCGCAACGATCGAACAGATCTGGATCAGGAAAACCAGTTAATCGCTGCGAGCAAAAAGCTCGAAAGTTAGATTTGGACCAGATCCGCTGATCACAGTCCCGGCCTGCGGCTTCTGGATATGCCGCAAAAAAAAGGCGTTACAGAACTTCGCACTCGATCACGCATCTTCAGAGTCAAAAACTCCTTGCACTTGGGGCGGCAACCACAGAAGCGATTACAGATACCCCTGCGAGCGAAAGCTCAGCTCGGTCGATTTGCCGATTATCAGATGGTCGTGCAACGTTAGCCCCAGCGCGAGGCAGGCGTCCTGTATCCGGTTGGTCATGTCGATATCCGACTGCGACGGCGTCGGATCGCCCGACGGGTGATTGTGTACGAGAATAAGTGCCGAGGCATTAAGCTCAAGCGCACGTTTTGCCACCTCGCGCGGATAGACCGGGACGTGATCAACGGTGCCTTTGGCTTGCTCCTCATCCGCGATTAACACGTTCTTGCGATCCAGATAGAAGACGCGGAACTGCTCGGTCTCGCGATGGGCCATCGTCGTGTGGCAATAGTCCAGCAGCGCATCCCAACCCGATATCACATGCCGCTGCATCACCCTTGCACGGGCCATGCGATGGGCGCAGGCTTCGAGAATTTTCAGATCAGTGATCACCGTATCACCGACACCCTTGATCTGGCGCAGCCGTTCTTCCGGCGCAGTCAGAACACGGTTGAAGTCGCCAAACGTGTCCATCAAAGCCCGTGCCAGCGGTTTTACATCCTGCCGGGGGATAGATCGAAACAACACAAGCTCTAGCAGCTCGTAATCCGGCATCGCGGCAGACCCGCCGGACATGAACCTTTCGCGCAGGCGTTTGCGGTGGTCTTTGATGTATGACGGCAACCGTCCAGAAGGCAGCGGCGCCACCGGGGCTTCGTCGCTTTCGAACAATGAGGGGGCTTCGGCGAAGGCGTCCTTTGTCATGCGCTAAGATTGGCGCAGAATCAGTTTCTGAAAGGTTAACGCGTCTTACCTTTACTGCGCGCCACTTCAAGCCTTTATCAGTGCATGGTCATGATCGGGACTTCCCGTTGGGAAGTTTTCACAGAAAACAACGATCAAGCTCTGTTGAAGGCGCTGTTACCCTGAGTTCGAAACAAGTCTGAGCCAATCCACAGGGATCGGCTCAGCCAATTTATCTTAGGGGTACGATACTAACCCTTCATACCGTCCCAGAAAGACTTCACGGACGAAAAAAAGCTTTTTGATTCCGGGTGATTATCTTCACCCAGATCATCGAACTCTTTCAGAAGTTCTTTCTGACGGCTGGTCAGGTTGACCGGGGTTTCCACGGCCAGTTCTATGAACATATCACCAACGCCACCACCGCGAAGGGCAGGCATGCCCTTGCCGCGAAGCCGCATTTGACGGCCCGATTGGCTACCGGCCGGGATCTGTACGCGACCGCGCCCGCCGTCGATCGTGGGAACCTCAATCGAACCGCCCAGCGCGGCCTTGGCCATGCTGACCGGCACACGACAATAGAGGTTCACGCTATCGCGTTCGAACAGCTTGTGATCGGACACTTCGACAAAGATGTACAAATCACCCGGAGGGCCGCCGCGCATGCCGGCTTCACCCTCACCCGCCAAACGGATGCGGGTTCCTGTTTCGACACCGGCGGGAATATTGACAGACAGAGCGCGTTCTTTTTCCACGCGGCCCGCGCCACCACAGGCCTTACAAGGATTCTTGATGATCTGACCCAGCCCGGAACAGGTCGGGCAGGTACGTTCCACGGTGAAGAAACCCTGTTGCGCGCGGACTTTGCCCATACCCGAACAGGTCGGACAGGTGGTTGGTTCCACCCCGCCTTCTGCCCCCGTGCCTTCACAGGCCGAACAGGCCACGGCAGCAGGAACGCTGATGGTTTTCTGAAGGCCCGAGAACGCCTCTTCCAGCGTTACGCGCAGGTTATAGCGCAGGTCGGACCCGCGTGCAGCACGTCGGCCGCCGCCGCCGCCACGCTGGCCGCCCATAAAATCACCAAAAAGGTCATCGAACACATCCGAAAAGGCGCTTGAGAAATCGCCCTGACCGAATCCACCGCCGGGACGCGCGCCAGCGCCGCCCATGCCGTTTTCAAACGCAGCATGACCAAACCGGTCATATGCAGCCTTTTTTTCAGCATCGCGTAACACGTCATAGGCTTCGTTCGCTTCTTTAAACTGCGCCTCGGCATCCGGGTTGTCTGTGTTACGGTCGGGATGCAGCTCTTTCGCTTTTCTGCGAAAACCTTTTTTGATCTCGTCCGCCGATGCGCCCTTGGATACGCCGAGCACATCGTAGTAGTCGCGTTTTGACATCAGTGTTTCCTTCTGCCTCAACGTAATCGGGCCGGCCCGGCATCCGGACCGGCCCGCATTGGCCCGGTTACCAGTTAGTTACGCTTGTCGTCGTCAAGATCTTCGAACTCGGCATCGACGATATCGTCATCACCCGCCTGAGCAGCATCTGCCGCCGCAGGCTCATCTTCGGCCTCTTCGGACTGCGCCTTGTAAATGGCCTCACCCAGTTTCATCGCGGCTTCGGTGACATTCTGGATACCGGACTTGATCTTGTCGGCATTGTCGGTTTCCAGCTCATCCTTCAGCGCGGCAATGGCCAGCTCAATGGCTTCGATGGTGGTCGGGTCGACCTTGTCGGCATGCTCTTCCATCGACTTTTCGGTCGAGTGGATGAGGCTTTCCGCCTGATTCTTGGCGTCGACCAGCTCGCGGCGCTCCTTGTCGGCTTCCGCATTCTCTTCGGCGTCCTTGACCATCTTTTCGATGTCCTCGTCGGACAGACCGCCCGAGGCCTGGATGGTGATCTTTTGCTCTTTGCCGGTGCCTTTGTCCTTGGCCGAAACCGAGACAATGCCGTTGGCGTCGATATCGAAGGTCACCTCGATCTGAGGCATGCCGCGCGGTGCAGGCGGAATGTCTTCAAGGTTGAACTGACCAAGGATCTTGTTGTCCGACGCCATTTCACGCTCACCCTGGAACACGCGGATGGTCACGGCGTTCTGGTTGTCCTCGGCGGTCGAGAAGACCTGAGACTTCTTCGTTGGGATCGTGGTGTTGCGGTCGATCAGACGGGTGAATACGCCACCCAGAGTTTCGATGCCCAGCGACAGCGGGGTCACGTCCAGCAAAACCACGTCTTTGACGTCGCCCTGCAGAACACCGGCCTGAATGGCAGCGCCCATGGCGACCACTTCATCCGGGTTTACACCCTTGTGCGGCTCTTTACCGAAGAACTTGGTAACCTCTTCGATCACTTTCGGCATCCGGGTCATACCACCGACCAGAACAACCTCGTCCACATCGCCCGCGGACAGGCCCGCGTCTTTCAGAGCGGCCTGGCAAGGCTTCATCGACTTCTTGATCAAGTCGCCAACCAGCGATTCCAGCTTGGCGCGGGTCAGTTTCATGACCATGTGCAGCGGCTGGCCGTTCGAACCCATCGAGATAAACGGCTGGTTGATCTCGGTTTGTGAGGTCGACGACAGCTCGATCTTGGCTTTCTCAGCGGCTTCTTTCAGGCGCTGCAAGGCCATCTTGTCCTGCGACAGGTCGACACCGTGTTCCTTTTTGAACTCATCCGCCAGATAGTTGACGATGCGCATGTCAAAGTCTTCACCACCCAGGAAGGTGTCGCCATTGGTCGATTTGACCTCGAACAGACCATCGTCGATTTCAAGGATGGTCACGTCGAAAGTACCGCCACCAAGGTCATAGACCGCGATGGTGTGCGTCTCTTCCTTGTCCAGACCATAGGCCAGCGCGGCTGCTGTCGGCTCGTTGATGATCCGCAGCACTTCCAGTCCGGCGATTTTACCGGCGTCTTTGGTGGCCTGACGCTGCGCGTCGTTGAAGTATGCGGGAACCGTGATAACGGCCTGCGTGACTTCCTCACCCAGATAGCTCTCGGCAGTTTCCTTCATCTTGCCCAGAGTGAAGGCCGAGATCTGGCTTGGGGAGTACTTTTCACCGCGGGCTTCCACCCACGCGTCGCCATTGCCGCCATCAACGATGGCGTAGGGTACCATTTTCTTGTCTTTTTCGACTTCCGCATCATCCACGCGACGACCGATCAGACGTTTGACGCCAAAGATCGTGTTGTCCGGGTTGGTGACCGCCTGACGTTTTGCAGGCTGACCGACCAGTCGCTCATCTTCGGTAAAAGCGACGATCGAGGGCGTGGTCCGCGCACCTTCTGCGTTTTCGATGACCTTCGGCTGCGAGCCGTCCATGATAGCCACGCACGAGTTCGTGGTTCCAAGGTCAATCCCGATTACTTTTCCCATGTGTTCAATCCCTTTCTCTTCAAGGCGATGTCCGAGGTCCGGACCCGTTATGGCACCCGGCCCCATCTGTTTTGCACTGTGGCTCTACACCATTGCGCGTCCCGGCGTATATAAGGGCGGGACGAATGGCCTGCAAGCATTGTAAAACGCAGGTTTTCGGGAATCTGTGGCCTTTTTCGGCAAGGTTTTGGCAAGGATTGGGGAATCTTGGATGGCACGGCTGCGTGTGCGCGGATTTGATATCAGAAAAGCGTGGCTGGACGGACCAGCGCAAACGCGGATGATTGAATGCTTACGCCCGGTTCTGAAATCTGCGCCGCTGTTCCGGCCAGTAACGCCCTCGGGCAAGGATATGTCAGTGCGCATGACTTCGGCCGGGTCGCTGGGTTGGGTCACCGACAAGGCGGGTTATAGATACCAGTCACAACACCCCAAAGGCACGGTCTGGCCCGCAATTCCGGATCAGATCATGGATATCTGGCGTCAACTCGGCAGCCCAGACCGCGACCCTGATTGCTGCCTGATCAACTATTATGGCGAAGGCGCCCGCATGGGGCTGCATCAGGATAAGGACGAGGCTGATTTTTCGTGGCCGGTCCTGTCGATCTCATTGGGCGATGATGCCCTGTTTCGTATTGGGAATCCGACGAGGGGCGGCAGGACCGAGTCGATCTGGCTGAACTCGGGCGATGTGGTGATAATGGGCGGCCCGGCCCGTTTGACGTATCACGGCATAGACCGCATTCGTTTCGGCTCATCAAAGCTGCTGCCCAAGGGTGGGCGCATCAACCTGACCCTGCGTGTTGCCCGTTAACGTCGTGCATCCCAGCTTTGCGACACGTGCTGCCGAGTGAAGAATATCCCCAGCAAACCAATCAAGAGAAGGGCCAAGCCGACCCAAAGCGCATATTCCCAGCTTGTGTTACGCGGAAAATAGTTGCGAAAAACAAAGCCGCGGCACTGGTCGATGATGTGAAACAGCGGGTTCCAGGCAAACATGGCCAACGTGGCCCCGCCCAGCGCGTTGGCCACAAACATCTTGCCAGAAAAGATCATGTTCATTCGCCGGTAGACATTGGATAGGATGGAAACCGTGGTGGGGAACCACGGCCGCAACGCCATGAAAACCACTCCGGCCGCGCAACCGGTGAACCAGGCCATGATTAGCATGGCAAAGGCACCGCCGGGGTCCTGAAGCTCAATCGGTGAAACTGCTACGCTGTATAGGAAGAGGATCACGATAATCGTCATCAGCTGGGTGTAAAGCATCCCGAAGGCAGTCGCCAGCAGCATCACCATCATGTTCATTGGCGAATGCAGCATCATCGGGTTGTTACCGGTATTCAGAGCAGCAATGGAGCTGATGGATTTAATATGGGTAATGAACAGGAACACACCAGACAGCAGGAATAAAATGAACTCCCCCCGGATTTTTGCGATACGAGGACCCATGAAAGACATGATCAGGTAGAACACGGCAACCAGGGCCAGAACCTGAATGATATTGATGATAATGGCCAGAACGGCGTTGTGATGCTGCGATCGCACACTGCGCACAACAGCGTGGAAGATTAGTTCAGCCGTTGTGAACGCACTGCCCAGTAATGTACGGTTTCGCCTGAAATAAAACACTCTACGCGTCTTTCTCTTTTTTCACCTGCAATCTGATACGAAATTCTTGCCGTTCCGTAACCAGCACATCATAAGGCCGACAGGTTATTCGATCAACAAATCACAGGAACGGAGCATTTTTGTGACCCATGACGCCCTTATCCCCCTTATCCGACGTCTGGCTTTGGAGGCTGGCGACAAGATCATGGAGATTTATGAGGCTGATGATTTCGACGTCAAAGTGAAATCCGATGCCAGCCCCGTGACCGAAGCGGATGAGGCCGCAGATGCCCTGATCTCAGCGGGTCTGCGCGCGGCATTCCCCGACATTCTGCTGGTGACTGAAGAGCAAGCCGCCTCGCATACAAAAAAGGGGGATAGGTTCCTGATCGTTGACCCGTTGGACGGCACCAAGGAGTTCATCAACCGTCGCGGTGATTTCACGGTGAACATTGCGCTGGTTGAACACGGCGTTCCAACCCGCGGCGTCGTTTATGCCCCAGCCCGGGGGCGCATGTTCTATACCTTGCCAGATGGCCAGTCGGTTGAAGAAACCGGCACGCTGGATAAGGCCAAAGCTGGGGATATCCGGCCAATTTCAGTCTCTAATCCGGACAATTCGGCGTTGATGATTGTCGCATCAAAGTCACACCGGGATCAGGCGACCGAAGATTACATCAACAAGTACCAGGTACAGGACAGTAAAAGCGCGGGCTCGTCCCTGAAATTCTGTCTTGTTGCTACTGGCGAAGCCGATCTGTACCCCCGCGTCGGCCGAACGATGGAGTGGGACACGGCCGCAGGTCATGCCGTATTGAGCGGAGCGGGCGGCAAGGTCGTGCGCTTTGATGACCATACACCGCTGACCTACGGCAAGGACGGCTATGCAAACCCGTTCTTTATCGCTTACGCTCCAGGCGTTGACCTGAAAGAAGCCTGATGTCCGTTCTGATCGCAATCCCCGCCCGGTATGCCTCGACCCGTTATCCAGGTAAGCCCCTTGTGCCGCTAACCGGTGCCAATGGCACCACCATGACGCTGATTGAAAGATCGTGGCGGGCGGCTTGCTCGGTCTCAGGTGTCGACAAGGTGGTCGTCGCCACTGATGACGGCCGCATTCGCGAAGTGGCCGAAGGCTTTGGTGCCGAAGTCGTGATGACTTCTGAAAGCTGCCAGAATGGCACCGAGCGCTGTGCCGAAACGCATGATGCGTTGGGCGCGGGATACGACATTGTCGTGAATCTGCAAGGGGACGCGCCGCTGACGCCGCATTGGTTTGTCGAAAACCTGATCGCTGGTCTGCAAGCCGCACCTCAGGCCGAGGTGGCCACGCCCGTGTTGCGGTGCGACGGCGACGCGCTGAACAGCCTGCTAAACGATCGCAAACATGGGCGTGTCGGTGGCACCACTGCGGTTTTTGCCGCTGACCACAGCGCCCTGTATTTCTCAAAAGAGGTCGTTCCCTACACCGCTGAATCCTACGGGGGCGCTGAGCCGACGCCGGTGTTTCACCATGTTGGTGTCTACGCCTATCGTCCCGATGCGTTGGCCGCCTACCCCACATGGCCGGTTGGCCCGCTTGAGCAACTGGAAAGGTTGGAACAACTGCGATTTATGGAGAACGGCCGCAAGGTTCTGTGCGTTGAAGTCGAAGCCAGAGGGCACCAGTTCTGGGAGTTGAATAACCCGCAAGACGTTCCCAAGCTTGAGGAAATGATGGCGGCGATGGGGGTGGATTGATACCATGTCCCGCACCCCATACGCGCCTGACGAACTAATTACGTGCAATGTGTTTCTTCTGGAAGGCTAGATGACCAATATCCTTGTCACCGGCGGGGCCGGATATATCGGCTCTCATGCCTGCAAGGCACTGGCGCAATCGGGGTATACGCCGGTGACCTACGACAACCTGGTAACTGGATGGCAGGATGCGGTTAAATTTGGACCGTTCGAACAGGGTGATCTGCTGGATCGCGCCAGGTTGGACGAGGTTTTTGCCAAGTACCAGCCCGCCGCCGTCATGCATTTTGCCGCCCTCAGCCAAGTGGGTGAGGCAATGTCCCAACCCGGAAAATACTGGACAAACAACGTTACCGGCTCACTTTCCTTGATCGAAGCTGCCGTGGCTGCGGGGTGTTTGAACTTTGTATTCTCATCGACCTGCGCAACCTATGGTGAGCATGACAACGTCGTGCTGGACGAAGACACGCCGCAACTGCCGCTCAACGCTTACGGAGCCTCGAAACGCGCGATCGAGGATATCCTGCGCGATTTCGAGGCCGCGCATGGTCTGAACCACGTGATCTTTCGCTATTTCAACGTGGCCGGGGCCGATCCGGATGGCGAGGTCGGAGAGTTCCACCGCCCCGAAACCCATCTGGTGCCGCTGATGCTGGACGCAATCGATGGGAAGCGTGACGGGCTGACCGTGTTCGGCACCGACTACGATACGCCTGACGGCACCTGCATCCGCGACTATGTGCATGTCTGCGATCTGGTTGATGCGCATTTACTGGGGCTGAAGTGGCTTGAAGACAAAAAAGCCAGTCGAGTATTCAACCTTGGCACCGGCACCGGGTTCTCGGTGATGGACGTGATCAGCCATTCCAAGGCCGTTACCAACCGCAAGGTGCCGTACTCCATCGGGCCACGGCGCGCGGGGGATTGCACCAAACTGGTGTCAGGTTCGCTCCGCGCGGGCAAAGAGCTGGGCTGGACACCAAAAAGATCAACGTTAGAGACCATGATTAGCGATGCATGGCGCTGGCATCAAACCGGCAACTACGAAAAGTGAGCCGCATGTGACGGGTTACGCAACCGACAACCTTCCACACATCAGTTGGGTGCAGAAGTACCGGTTGCGCCTGAAAAGACGGCGGTTACTCTGGCGGTCTTTTCGCAGCTGCCGCCAACTGAAATGCCTAAAAGACCAAACCACGCGGATCAAGCAGGGCGACGTTCTGGCCTTCACGACCCTGCGTAATGAAATCACGCGGCTTCCGTGGTTCTTTCGCCACTATCGCGCGCTGGGGGTGGATCACTTTCTGGTTGTGGACAACGGCAGTGACGATGGTTGTGTCGAGTTTCTGCTGGAACAGCCTGATGTTTCGCTTTGGCAAACGCCTGCCAGCTATCGCGCCGCGCGATACGGGCTTGATTGGCTGACCTGGTTGCAAATGCGCTATGGGCACGGCCACTGGACCCTGATGGTGGATGCAGATGAGCTGCTGATCTATCCCGATCATGACAAAAAACCCCTACGGGACCTAACCGCAGCTTTGGAGCGGCGCGGCCAGATGGCACTTGGTGCACTGATGCTGGACCTGTATCCCAAAGGCCCGCTTGGCGCTCAATCTTACGAACCCGGGACGGACCCGACGAAAGTTCTGCAATGGTTTGATTCCGGGCCCTACCGCGCGCAGCGGCAAAGCCCGATGGGAAACCTGTGGATACAGGGCGGAGTGCGAGAGCGCATGTTCTTTACCGAGCAGCCCCGCAAGTCGCCCACATTGAACAAGATACCACTGATCCGATGGTCGCGGCGCTATGCGTATGTGAACTCAACCCACTCGGCCCTGCCCCGGTATCTGAACGCGGCCTATGACGGGCCGGGCACCGACACCCCTTCGGGCGTTCTGCTGCACACGAAATTTTTGCCCGAAGTGGTCGCGAAGTCAGGGTCTGAGAAAACACGGCGTCAGCACTTTCACGATCCCGACCAGTTCGAGGCGTATTATGATGCCATTTGCAGCAGCCCTGACATGTGGACACCGCAGTCAGTGCGTTATGCAGGGTGGTCGCAGCTTCAGCGCATCGGGTTGATGGGGAAAGTGCGCTGAAAAGCTGCATATGCAACGAACGGCCTTAAAAAAGTTGCTTTGAAACACGCAAAGATGTCATAAAACGGTAATGTCCCGGCACCACTCTGGATCGTCCAGCCCCCGGGCATGCTCGCGTAAACAAAAAAGGCTGAGCAGACGCGTGAGCCTGTTGGATTCATACCGAATGAGATTGCGGCGCAAGCGCCGTCTTGTGCGCTGCCTGCTGAAACGGCACCAGTTGCAGCCGATCTCTGACAAGACGTCTGATATCCAACGCGGCGACATATTGTTGATGAGCGTGCTTCGGAACGAGAAAATCCGTCTGCCCTATTTTCTGGAATACTACCGCAAGCTGGGCGTTGATCATTTCCTGTTCGTTGATAACGACAGCGCGGACGGCTCGGGCGACTACCTTGCCAGCCAGCCTGATACCTCGGTGTGGCGCGCAAAGGCCAGTTACAAAAAGGCATCGTTTGGTCTGGATTGGTCGAATTGCTTGCTGCGGGAATATGCGCACGGGCATTGGGTTCTGACGGTCGACCCGGATGAATTCTTCATCTACCCGTTTTGCGACACCCGCCCGGTCCGGGCCTTGACCGATTGGCTGGACAGCTGTGCGGTGCGCAGTTTTGGCACCATGTTGATCGACATGTACCCACAAGGGCCGGTGGACCAACACCCCTATAGCGAAGGGCAAGACCCGTTTGAAATTGCGCGCTGGTTCGATGCGGGCAATTACATGATCACCAAGAATCCAGATTATAAGAACCTGTGGATTCAGGGCGGACCACGTGCGCGGGTGTTTTTCCGCGATAACCCCGGCAAGGCACCGGCGCTGAACAAAATCCCTCTGGTCAAGTGGGATCGGCGCTATGTCTATGTCAGCTCGACCCATTCGCTGCTGCCGCGCGGATTGAACCAGGTCTATGACGAATGGGGGGGCGAAAAAACCAGCGGTGCGCTGCTGCACGCAAAGCTGATCAGCACGTTAAGTGAGAAAGCCCGTGAAGAGATGCAGCGGGGTCAACACTATCGCCGCTCGGGCGAATACCGCGCCTATGCCGAAGGGCTGGATGAGAAACCGGTATTCTGGTGTGATCAGTCCGAGAAATACATCAACTGGCGGCAGCTTGAGATCCTCGGCCTTATGTCCAAGGGGAACTGGGCATGAGCAGGCTGGGAATTGTCATGTTGGTTCACACGGCCCTGCACCGGGCCGAGCAAGCGGCGCGTCACTGGACGGCATCGGGTTGTCCCGTGGTGATCCATGTGGATGGCAAAGTACCCGAGCGCGTCTTCTCCGAGTTCGCAGCCCAGTGCGCCGATGATCCGTTGATCCGGTTTTCCGAGCGTCATATCTGCGAATGGGGGCGCTGGGGGATTGTCGCGGCCTCACAAACTGCGGCGGAAATGATGCTGGATACGTTCCCAGAGGTGCACCACGTCTATCTGTCTTCAGGTGCGTGTCTGCCGTTACGACCAGTACAGGAATTGGCTGATTATCTTTCGGATCGGCCACGGGTAGATTTCATAGAAAGCGCCACAACCGCTGATGTCAGTTGGACGATCGGCGGGCTGGACCAGGAACGATTCACCCTCAGGTTTCCGTTTTCATGGCGCAAGCACCGAAAATTATTCGACATTCACGTTAAGCTGCAGCGCGCGCTTGGCATGCGCCGCAAGATTCCCGAGGGTCTGATGCCGCATATGGGCAGCCAGTGGTGGTGCCTGACGCGACAGACCTTGTCAGCCATCTTGCAAGACCCGAAACGGCAGATCTATGATCGCTATTTCCGGCATGTCTGGATCCCGGATGAGAGTTATTTCCAAACTTTGGCGCGCCTTTACTCGACCCATATCGAAAGCCGCTCGCTAACACTGTCGAAGTTCGACTATCAGGGAAGACCCCATATTTTTTACGACGACCATCTACAGCTTTTGCGCCGGTCAGATTGCTTCGTGGCCAGAAAGATTTGGCCCCAGGCCGATCGCTTATACCAGGCCTTCCTAACCGATCAGAACGGTGCCATGCGACCAACCGAACCCAATCCAAGCAAGATCGACCGAGTGTTTTCCAAGGCGGTCGAACGGCGAACCCGCGGACGCGACGGGCTTTACATGCAAAGCCGCTTTCCCCGCCACGGAAGCGAGAACGGGCTGACATCGTTCCCGTACTCGGTGTTTCAGGGCTTTACTGAACTGTTCGAAGACTTTGAACCCTGGCTGGCCGAGGCCACGGGCGCACGGGTGCACGGACATCTGTTCGACCCCGAACGGGTCGAATTCTCGGGCGGGGCCAAGATTGTGAACGGCGCGCTCAGCAATTGCGCCGTGCTACGCGACTATAATCCTACGGCCTTTGTCTCGAATCTTATCTGGAACACGCGGGGCGAGCGGCAGTGTTTTCAGTTTGGTCCCCGAGACACCCAAAAGATCAACTGGTTTCTGGCACGGGACAAGAATGCACAGATTTCAGTTATTACCGGGGCTTGGGCGATTCCGCTGTTCCGGTCGACCATGAACTTCGCCGATATCCGTTGCGAAGCCGCGCGCCTGCAACAGATCGAGACCAAGCAGCTTGAGGTTTTAAGCTCGGTCTGGACCAAGGCACGGGTTCGAACCTGGACACTGGCAGAGTTCGTCGAGTCCCCGATGGAACCCATGCAGAGCGTGATCGAAGAGATTGGCACCCCGCGCCCCACTCATCTGACCGAGGCGCCGAAAATGGTGGATCTGTCCGGTTTTGGGAAATTCCTGCAAAACCTCAAGAACCAGGGAATGCACCCCTATCTGATGGGGGATTTCCCGACCGATGACGTGTTCGGTGCGCAGGTTCGGCCGTTCAAGAAACCCTATCTGGTGCAATAGCCCGCCATGTCGCCGAGGTTCGACTATTTCATCATCCTTGCGGCCATGCGCACCGGGTCCAACCTGCTAGAGTTCAACCTGAATGCACTGGATGGCGTCACCTGCCACGGAGAGGCATTCAACCCGCATTTCATTGGTCGGCTTAAATCAGAAAACCTGCTGGGTGTAACGCTGGAGGACCGCGACGCGGACCCGATGAAGCTGGTGCGCGCGATCAAGGATGCTCCGGGTATGCTGAACGGCTTTCGGTTCTTTCAGGGGCACGACTCCCGAGTGTTAGAGTCTGTTCTGACCGACCCGCGATGTGCCAAGATCATTCTGACGCGCAATCCACTGGACAGTTATATCTCGTTGAAAATCGCGCGGGAAACCAAGCAATGGCAGCTCAAGAACATCAAACGCCGCCGCGAGGCGAAGGTTGAATTCGACGCACAGGAGTTTCAGGCATATCTGGATCAGCAGCAAGCATTTCAGGCGCAACTTCTAAATGCCCTCCAGAGGACCGGACAAAGCGGGTATTACATTACTTATGACGACCTGACTGACCTGGATGTTCTGAACGGTCTGGCGAATTGGCTGGGTGTTTCGGCGCGGCTGTCAGCGATTGACGACACGATCAAGCCGCAGAATCCCGAACCGCCCCTAGCCAAAGTCGCCAATCCCGAGGAAACCGAACGCGCCCTCACCCGGATCGACAGTTTCAACCTGTTTCGCACACCAAATTTCGAACCCCGGCAGGGGCCAGACGTCAGCAATTACGTTGCGGCCTTTGATACCCTGTTGATGTACATGCCGCTGCGTGGTGGGCTTGCGCAGCCGGTTATTCAATGGCTGGCCGATCTTGACGAGGTCAACATTGACAGCCTGATCAGCAATCAAAGCCAGAAGGAAATGCAGCAATGGTTGCTGGCCAATCGCGGCCATCGGAAGTTTACCGTGCTGCAGCACCCTTTGGCACGGGCACATTTCGCTTTTTGTTCGAATGTCCTCAGCACTAGGCCGGGAACGGATCTTCAGCGGCGCAACCAACTGCGCAACCGTTTCAAAATCCCGATCCCCGGCCAGATTCGCGACGGGAACTATCCGGTAGATCAACATTACGAGGCATTCGCGGCCTTCCTTGCCTTTCTGCGGCACAACCTGGCCGGTCAGACACCTGTGCCGGTGGATGCGATGTGGTGCAGCCAGGCTCAGGCGCTTGCTGGGATGGCCTCTTTCGCGTTGCCTGACCTGATCCTACGCGAGGATGAGATCGCGACCGCCCTGCCGGATCTGGCTCGACGCATGGGGCATGAGAACCCACCAGAACCCAACCCTGTTGCAGCGGATGTTCCGTTCATGCTGGCGGATATTTATGACGACAAGTTAGAGGCGCTGGCGACCGAGGCCTACCAGCGCGACTACATGCAATTCGGGTTCGAAGATTGGAAGCCGATTACGCGCGCAGCGTGATCAAAGTGCCTTCACTGACCATCGCATAAATCTCTTCAATCTCATCGTTCTTGACGGCGATGCAACCCGCAGTCCAGTCCGGTGTTTTTCTTGCACGTTTCAGTTCCGACCGCTTTTCTGGCTGGCCGTGAATGAAAATATCACCACCCGGATCAACGCCGGCGGCTTCGGCCTGTGCGATATCTTCTGAGTTTGGATACGAAATACCCAGCGACAGGTGATAGCGGCTGTTGGGGTTGCGACGGTCGATCAAATAGCTGCCTTCAGGTGTGCGCCCATCGCCGCGCCGGGTTTTGGTGCCGGTCGGCGCAAAGCCAAGATCGACCTTGTATTCCGTTAGAACACTTTCATTGTGCAGAAGATACAGCTTCCGCGCGCCCTTGTTTATGACCAACGAAGTCACCTGCGGGCCATCATAAGTCAGAAATCTCGGGCCAGCCGAGGCACAGGCCGAAAGACCCAAAGTTGCCATAGCGCCCATTCCAAATGCTCGACGATCCATGTTTCACTGCCTGCTCATTTTTTTCGGCATTATGCCAGAATCGCGAAAAACATAAAATCACTTTTTGGCGTTCTGCTGCTCGGTCAGGCGACGTTCGATGCTTTCCAGCCGTTCCAGCACTTCATCACGATAGGCGTCGGTTTTCACTTCATCCTCAGCATGGTGCGCATCTTGCATCGAGTTCACGATCAGACCAACCAACAGGTTCACCACCGCAAAGGTCGTAACCATGATAAAAGGCACAAAGAAGATCCAGGCATAGGGATAGACCTCCATCACTGGGCGTACGATTCCCATGGACCAGCTTTCCAGCGTCATGATCTGGAACAAGGTGTAGGCTGACAGACCCAGATCACCGAACCAACCGGGAAACGACGCCGAGAACAGCTTGGTAGAGATCACCGCGCCAATATAGAACAGGATTGCCATCAGAAGGAATACGCTGGCCATACCCGGCAAGGCCGAGATGAAGCCTTCGACCACGCGACGCAGGCGCGGCGCGACCGAGATAACACGAAGAACCCGCAAGATCCGCAGCGCCCGCAGAACCGACAGCCCGCCCGCGGTTGGAACCAAGGCAATGCCAACGACAACAAAATCGAAAATATTCCAGCCGTTGGTGAAGAACCGCCGTCCGGTGGCAACAAGCTTCATGGTGATTTCAGCCACGAAGATCGCAAGGCAGATTCGGTCCAACGTCAAAATCAGTGGCCCGGCAGCCCCCATCAGCGTTGTCGACGTTTCCATCCCTAACAAGACGGCGTTAAAGATGATGACTGTGGTAATGAACCGGCTAAAATTGGGACTATCAATGACCTTCAGCAGGCGCTGATTAAATCCCATTGTGGCTCTCTCCTGTCTGGTCATGATGCGCGTTTGTGTATGAATCGTGCTGCAAGTTCAGTATGTGATGACCATCGAAATTGGTCGACCACCTGCACCCATTCAAGGGTGTAGCCTGCGTGAGTCAGCATTTTTGCGTCCCGCGCAAAGGTCGCGGGGTTGCACGAGACGTATGCGATCACGGGTCGCTGCGCCTGCGCAAGTTCCGCAACCTGCGCTTCGGCACCCGCGCGGGGCGGGTCGATGACCACAGCGTCAAAGGACGTCAACTCATCGGGCATCAGCGGGCGGCGAAAAAGATCGCGTGCCTCAACTGAGACACGCTTCAATCCCTGAGTGCGACGCCAACCCTGATCCAAGGCATTTGTCATCGCGGCTTCGCCTTCCACGGCATGCACCTCGGCTGTCTGGGCAAGGGGCAACGCAAACGTGCCACTTCCTGCGAACAGATCTACCACGCGACGAGCGCCCTGTGTCGCTTGCAAAATAGCCTGTAACAGAGCCTGTTCGCCGTCTTTTGTGGCTTGCAGAAACGCACCGGGTGGCGGGACGACCGCGACCGTGCCAAATCGCTGTACCGGGGGTTGGCGCATTGCAATCACCTCGCCATCCCAGCTAAGCCGCGCCAGCCCGTGTTTCTCGGTCGCTTGTGCCAAAGCCAATTCCAATGGGCCATCCAAAGGTTTGCCACCTTTGACAGCGACATCCAGCCCGCCTTCGGACAAGGTCAGTGTCACGGCCAACAGGCCCTTGCGGCTGCCCCCCAGAACGGCCAGTGCTTCGGCTACTGGAATGGCGGCAATCAGGGCCAGGTCCAGCAGGTGACAATCGGTTATTTCGGTGATCGTGTCCGAAGCGCGGCCGTGGAACCCGGCAAGTGTACCCTTTTTGGTCCGCCTGACAGCGATCGTTGCGCGGCGGCGGGATCTTGGAGGAGAGGTGTGGATCGGGCGCACGTCTGCCTGTAATCCTTGCGCGGCCAGCGCATTTCGCACCACCTCGACCTTCCAGTTGGCAACAAACGCATCTGATGCATGCTGCAACTGGCACCCCCCGCAGGTTTTGTAATGGCGACACGGTGCTTTGACCCGTTGATCCGATGGCGTTTCAACCCGAATATTGGTCAGGTATTGCCCTACCAACGTGCCGCTGACCACCTCACCCGGTAGGGTGCGTGGCGCATAAACGGGACCTTCGGCAATGCCGTCGCCCTGATGGCCCAGTCGGGTTATCGTGAATTGCTGCGTCATAGGATGCCTGATAGCGGGGCTTAACCCCCAGCGAAACCCCGTTGCGCGCTTGGCGCTTTATTCGGCGGCTTCGGCCTGGATAAAACCACCAGATTGGCGATGCCAGAACCGGGCGTACAGTCCGCCTTTGTCCAGCAACGCGTCGTGGGTTCCTGTCTCTGCGATCCGGCCCTGATCCAGAACAATGATCCGATCCATCTCGCTTAGCGTAGACAAGCGATGGGCAATCGCCAGAACGGTCTTGCCTTGCATGACACGATGCAACGCCGTCTGAATTGAGGCCTCAACCTCTGAATCCAGTGCCGACGTCGCCTCATCCAGCACCAATATCGGAGAATCCTTCAGAATTGCGCGGGCCAATGCAATTCGCTGCCGCTGACCACCGCTGAGCTTTACGCCGCGTTCGCCCAAATGCGCGTCATAGCCCTTGCGGTCCCGGGCATCCTGAAGGCTTAGGATAAAGTCATGCGCTTCCGCCTTTCTTGCAGCGGCTATCATCTCTTCCTCGGATGCGTCGGGGCGGCCATACAAGATGTTCTCGCGCGCAGAACGGTTGAACATCGCCGTTTCCTGCGTAACCATCCCGATATGACGGCGCAAACTGTCCTGCGTCACTTGCGAGATATCCTGCCCATCAATACGAATGGTGCCTTCTTCCCCGTCATAAAGCCTGAGAAGCAGCGAAACCAAGGTGGACTTGCCAGCCCCTGATGCCCCGACGATGCCCAGCTTTTCGCCCGGATGCACGGTCATGGTGATATCGGATACACCCCCTATGTCGCGACCGTATGAGAAGCTGACATTGTCGAAATCAATCTGCCCTTCCTCCACGGTCAGCGCGGTTGCACCGGCCACATCTTCGACCCGGTCGGGTTTTGAAAGCGTCTTCATGCCGTTTTCGATCTCGCCAACATTGGCGTAAAGCCCCATCAACGTGAAGCTGACCCATCCGGTCATCTGTGCGATTCGGATCGAAACCGCACCTGCAGCGACGATATCCCCCGCGGTTGCGCCGCCGCTCTGCCACAACAGCAGCGTCGCGCCTAGCAGCAGAACGGGCAAAACCCCGGCCAGTACCATCAGGATAAAACGGAAACTCGCCGACAGGGCGCCAAAGGCCAGCATCTTTTCACGTAGGTCGATCATCGAGTTGCGGGCGGCCTGATCTTCGAAATCGGAGTGCGCGAACAGTTTGACGGTTTTGATATTGGTAATCGTATCGACCACCTGCCCTGATACCATTGCTCGCGCTCCGGCCCGAGCGGCCGAACGCACGCGAATACGTGGCAGGTACCAGCGGATCAACAGAAAATAGACAATCATCCAGGCAACGAAAGGCAGCATCACCAGCGGATGTATAGAGCCTAACAAAAGCAATGAACCCACAAGCGACGCCAATGCAAAGACAATTGCGCTGATCGTTTCCGACACGACCGAAGCCAGCGCGTTCGAGGTTTGCATTTGTTTCTGCGCAATCCTCCCGGCGAAATCGTCATCGAAGTAGGTCACCGACTGACCCAGCGTCCAACGGTTCAGCTTGGCTAGAACCAGCGGCGGGATATTCGGCATGACGATATAATTGTTCGTCACCGAAGACAGACCGAAAAGCGCGGGACGCAATAGCATAAAAAACGCCACCACGCCAAGGATCATCCACAAGTTCTGCGCACTCAGAAAGTTTTCGCGGCCGCTTTCCGTCGCAAGATCAATCACCTGGCCCAACATCCAAGCAGTCACGGCCTCCATCGCTCCGGCCATTGCCGAAAAACCGGCGGCAACAAAGATTATTGGCCACGCGCCGGACAGGCACCATTGAATAAACGCCCCCAGTGTTTGCGGCGGGGGCGTTTCTATGGTCCTGAACGGGTTGATCAGGTCGGCAACCTTCATTCCGCGGCCTCCGGGTTTAGGAAACCGCCTGACTGCCGCGCCCAGAACTGCGCATAAAACCCGCCTTGGGACAACAGCTCGGAATGCCCGCCCTGTTCAACGATCCGGCCGCCATCCATGACAAGAATCCGGTCCATTTGGGCAATGGTGCTGAGCCGGTGTGCAATGGCGATCACGGTTTTACCTTGCATCATTCCGTAAAGAGTTTCCTGAATCGACGCTTCGACCTCGGAATCTAGGGCGGATGTCGCTTCGTCCAACAACAAGATCGGCGCGTCCTTCAAGATAACCCGCGCCAGCGTTACCCGTTGCCGTTGACCACCGCTGAGTTTCACACCGCGCTCACCCACATGCGCGTCATAGCCGGAACGCCCCTGCGGATCTTGCAGATCAAGGATAAAATCATGCGCCTCAGCCTGTTTGGCAGCAGCGATCATTTGTTCCTCGGTGGCGTCCGGGCGACCGTACAGGATGTTGTCACGCACCGACCGGTGCAGCAAGGCGCTGTCTTGTTGAACCATGCCAATATGGCTGCGCAGACTGTCTTGCTTCACCCGCGCGATATTCTGATTGTCTATCAGGATCGCACCCTGTTCAACGTCGTAAAAACGCAAAAGCAGCTTAACGAGGGTCGATTTCCCAGCGCCCGACCGCCCGATCAACCCGATCTTTTCGCCGGGATGAATGGTCAGATTGATATGGTCCAGCCCGCCGGCTTTGCGGCCGTAGTGGTGCGACAATTCGCGAATATCGATCTGACCTTTGGTCAGTTTCAACGGTTTCGCATCCGGTTCGTCCAAAAGATCAATGGGCTGTGCAATCGTCTCCATCCCTTCGGCCACGACACCAAGCTGACGGAAGAAACTGGTGAGCGCCCACATGATCCAGCCGGTCATTGCGTTCAGCCGCAGGGTCAGGGCGGTTGCGGCGGCAACAACGCCTACAGACGCACTGCCCTGCATCCACAAGGCAATCGCCCAACCCACAACGCCTACGATCAGTAAACCGTTCAACGTAACCAGAACCGAATCCATGATGGTGAAGATCCGCATCTCGATCTGGAAGGTCCGGCGGGTTTCTTCGATGGCTTCGCGGGCATAGTCCAGCTCTTGCGCATCATGGGCAAACATCTTGACCGAATGGATGTTGGTATAGCTGTCCACCACCCGCCCCGTCACGGCCGAGCGTGCATCTGACGCGGCCTGAGAGGCCGGACCAACCCTGGCCACCGTCCAGCGCACCAAGAGCGCATATAGCGCAAACCAAATCAGCAAAGGTAACAGCAGACGGGGATCAGCCGCCATCAGCAGGATCGCGGCGCCCAGAAGGTAAGCCAGCGAAAAAGAAATGGCGTCAAAAACCTGAAACACGGCTTCACCCGCAGCGGGCGGGGTTTGCATGATCCGGTTGGCGATACGACCTGCGAAGTCATTTTCGAACCAACCGACGGATTGCCGCAACACGTGCTTATGCGCGCGCCACCGGATCAGCGTACCAAAATTTGGCAGGATCGTATTGTTCAACAACAGAACGTCGATCACATGCAGCATCGGGCGCAAAAGCAACACGAAGATGGCCACCAGGATCAGTTCGGTACCATGGGCTTGCCAGACCTCGGCAGGCGGGCCGGACAGCAGATCAACGACGCGCCCCATGTAGTAGATCAGCCCGACTTCGACTGCCGCGACGAGGACCGAGATCAGCGCAGCCCAAAAGAACACCCGCTTGAACGGGCGGGAATAGTCCAACATGAACGGCCACAAGCGCGTGGGCGGTGTGTCGGTTTCCTTGTAGGCAACAAAAGGATCAACGAGGTTTTCGAAATAGCGAAACATGGAGAGTGCTCCGGTTGAGCAGAAATTAGGTCATGCGAACAAAGATGGTGCCTGAACACCACCCCTACGGGTCAAGGTGTTCCAGCTTTAGCCGAACCAGATCCCGTAATACATTCGCACCCCTCCACTCCAATAATGGGCGCACGTAATCACAACAAAGTTGATTTGTCACCCCTTTTGGGACGTGTTTTCAGCTGCTCAGAAGGTCTTCGCGCGTCAGGGCGAAGCCCGAGGCGATCCAGCGGGCCTCAAGCTCGGCCAGCTTTTTGCCCAGGGCCGGGCCGGTGAAATCAGGGATCAGGTCAGCGGCCCTGATGGGAAATTCGGCAGCAGCCCCTAAGTTCAGGGCGTTTCGCAAGTCATCAGTCCAGGCTTGTTCCAAAAACGCGCACCGCAATAAGGTTTCGTGCAACCCGCCCTCAGCGCCATACCGGAACCCAAGTTCGGCAACACTCGCGCTGCCGGATGCCTCATGACGCATGCGGGTCAACCGCTGCAACTGCGCTTTGCTGAGGCGCAAGGTCTTGGCGATTTCAGGCGCAACAAGAGCGGCCAGGCGGCGGATCGGTTCTGGTTCAGCCCCGGCCTGCTGTTCCAGCGCGATCAAAGGGGCAAGGGCCTTGTCATCGGCCCCCGGCAACAATTGCGACAGAACACCGGTCTGACGCATCACAGCGACCGAGGGCGCAGGGTCATCCGCCGCCAGCAATTTCAACAACTCGGCCCCCACCCGTTCGCGGGACAGGCCAGCCAAGCCATCCAGATTAGCTGCAATTGCCGCCAAAGCGTCAGGATCAAACCCCGCTTCGGCATCCCCGTACCAGGCGTGGAACCGGAAATAGCGCAGGGAGCGCAAATAGTCTTCTCGAATACGGTTTTCGGCCGTTCCGATGAAACGCACACGCCGAGCTTGCAGGTCGGGCAACCCGTTCAAAGGGTCAAGGATGCTGCCATCGGGCTGCGCGTAGATCGCGTTCATGGTGAAGTCACGCCGTGCGGCGTCCTCCTCCACCCTGTTCGAAAAGGCCACGACAGCTCTGCGGCCATCCGTTTCGACATCGCGGCGAAAGGTCGTGATCTCATGCGGGTTGCCGCCGCTGACCACGGTAATGGTGCCGTGGTCGATACCGGTAGGAATAGCTTTGAGACCCGCAGCTCGCGCCAGTTTCATCACCTGCTCGGGCAACGCGTCTGTGGCGATGTCGATATCCGAAACCGGTGCACCCAACAGCGCGTTACGGACGCACCCCCCCACGAACAGCGCTTTCGCGTTGGCGTCCGTTAGCGCGGCACAAACCTTTTGTGTGGCTGGATCGGAAACCCAGGCCTCGGTAATCTGTGTCATTCACTCACCCGCGTGGCCAATCCCCGCAATATCCGAGCCGTCGCGCCCCAGATGTAATAGGGGCCGAACGGCACTGTGAAATAATATCGTTTCTTTCCACGCCAGCGGCGTGATTCAACAATATAATTCGCAGGGTCGAGCACATGTTCAAGCGGAACCGAAAATACCTCGTCTACTTCGCCCGGTTCGGGGATGGATTGGAACCGGTCGCGCAAGACTGCCACAACCGGCGTGACACAGAACGAGGTGACCGTTTCATGGGATGGAAGATGGCCCAATATTTCGGGCAGCTGTGCTGGCAGGCCGATTTCCTCCTGCGCTTCACGCAGGGCCGTGGCGGTGACATCCACGTCGCCCTCATCCTGCTTGCCGCCGGGAAAGGCGATCTGCCCCGGATGATGTTTCAAAGCGGATGAGCGTTTGGTCAGTATCAGCCGCGGCGTGCCCACTGCCAGTGTGATTGGAACCAAAACGCCCGCCGGGCGCAGCTTGCGTCCTTCTGGAAGGACGGTATCAGGGTTCAGGTCAAAATCGCTCGACCCAGGGCCGGGGCGACTCAGGGCCGCCCGCAGTCTTTCTATTGGATCAGGTGTTGTCCGCATCAAAGCCGACCGTGGCAGGATCCAACACATAATGAGCACCGCAGAACTGGCAATCAGCGGTCACTTTGCCATCAGATGTTGTCATCTTTTCGATGTCCTTGGCAGAATAAATTGACAGGCTTTGCCGCACGCGGTCTTCCGAACATGTACAACCGAATTGCACGGCCTGCGCATTATAAACCCGCGGCTGTTCCTCGTGAAACAGGCGGATCAACAGATCGGTCGGTGCAACTGACGGCCCGATCAGTTCAAGATCTTCGACCGTGTCCAGCAGGATATTGACGCGGCTCCAGTTTTCACTCTCCTCGCCGTCAACCAGATCGGCGGCGGTCAGAATGTCGCCAGAGCCTTCCCCAGACGCCGCAAAGGGCGAAGCCTTGGGCATGTGCTGCAACATAACGCCGCCTGCGCGCCAGTGCTCGTCCACGTCTGGCTCGATTGATTTACCGAAACTCAGCGAAAACCGCGTTGGCAGTTGCTCGGACTGCGCAAAATACGCCTCAGCGCAAGCGCTGACTGAATCACCAGCCAGTGGCGTAATGCCCTGATATGGCTGCGTACCTTTGCCCTGATCGATCATAATGGCGAAATACCCTTCACCAACCTGGTCAAACGCTGCGCCTTCCGTCAGTCGATCGCGGTCAAAACTGGCATAGGCGCGAATCCTCGCCGGTTCGCCCTCTTCCTTCGGAGCAAAGTAATCGGTTGCAATCATACGCACCGCGCCCTTTGACTGAACCTGCAACGACAGCTTCCAGCGCAACGAAACGGTTTGACCAATCAGCGCGGTCAGCAGGGCCATCTCAGCCACCAGCGCCTCGACGCTTTCGGGATAGTCATGCTGTTTGAGGATGCCGTCCAGCACACCGTCAAGACGCGCCACACGGCCGCGCATATCAGATACATCGAGTTGAAAGGGCAAGACGGTATCGTCCCACGCGATTTTGGCTCCAAGAGACATGGGGTTTCCTTACACGCCACAGGTTGGCATACCGGGACCATATAGGTCGAAGAGATTGGGTTTTAAGGGGCCATACATGATCAGGCGGTTCGGTGAAACCCCGGAAACGGGGCGTACATACACACGCAGACCTGGTGTTTATGCCCTTTTACCGCAAGGAAAAGACCTTTTGGTGACATGGTATGACGATGGTCTGAACCCAGAGTTGCAGTTACCAGGCGGCGGAATTGATTCCGGCGAATCCCCTATCACGGCGCTGCACCGCGAGGTTTACGAAGAAACCGGCTGGCTCATTGCGGCCCCGCGTCGGATCGGTGCATTTCGGCGTTTCACATACATGCCCGAATATGACCTGTGGGCCGAGAAAATCTGTATGATCTACAGCGCGCGTCCCGTGCGCAGAATTGGACCACCCGGCGAAACCTGCCACGAAGCGCTTTGGATCGAAACCACCGCTGCAGTCCAGATGCTGGGAAACGACGGGGATCGCTACTTTGCCAGCAAACATCTGAATCAGCTTTAGAGTCAGTTGTATTCGAAGAACACGGCCGATACGTCGTCATCCATACCACCCCCTGGCGCCATCTCCTGCGTCAAACGCCAGAACATGTCATCCAGAAATTCGCTACCGCTTCGACCGGGGGCACAATCAAGCGCCATTCGTCTTAGTCCGTCTTCATCAAGCAGACTACCGTCCGCCAGGCTGCACTCGGTAAAACCGTCTGAATAAAGCAGCAGTTTGTCGCCCGGTTGCAGATATGTCTCAACCTTTTGAAACGAGGCATCCGCCAGCAATCCAATTGGCAGCCCGCCCTGGCCTAAAAACTCGGTGCTGCCATCGCGGCGCAACACAAGCGGATGCGGATGTCCTGCCTGCACCATTTGTACAAGTCCGTTGCGCAGGTCGATGGTCGCATAAGCCATGGTGAAATACTCCTCGACGGCGGTGTCCGACATAAGGAGGGAATTGAGCTTTTCGGCCACCTGCTCCGGCGGAAGCAGGGCGTAGAATTTGTCGCCGTGCTTTTGCAATGCCACGTTCCGCTCAAAATGGTTACTGGAAAGGTACCCCCCTAGTCGCGCCGTCATCATCGCCGAGGTGATTCCGTGACCCGACACATCAATGCTGTAGAACCCCAGCCGGTTGGCCCCAGGCGAAAACATCCCAACCAGATCACCGCCAATATGGCCGCAGGGTTTGAGCAACATGCTGATTTTCGATTTACCAAACTCGCCGGTCAATTCAGGGACCAGCGATTCCTGCATTTTGCGGGCTTGGATCAGATCCTTGTCGATGGCGTCATGTGCCACGCGAAGGTTCTTCAGGGCGGATTCGATGATCCTGTTTTTCTCGGACAGTTCACGCTGCATATCCAGAATACGCGCCCCGGCCGAGATACGCGCGCGCAGCTCTTCGGCCCCAAGTGGTTTTATTAGAAAATCGTCTGCACCGGCATCCAGACCGCGCGCGACTTCTTGCTTTTCACTTTTTGACGTCAGAAGGATGAAATAGCTGTACTGATCATTGTCCAGCGCCCGGAACGCCCGGCAAAAATCCAGCCCACTCATCCCCGGCATAACCCAATCGCTGAGGACAAGATCCGGTGGATCATCGGCGCAGATTTCAATGGCTGCGTCACCGCTGTCGGCTTCAAGCACTTCAAAGCCCCACTTTTTCAACGAGGCCTTCAAAATCCGTCGTTGCAGACGGCTGTCGTCGACGACCAGCACCTTCTGGATCGCACCAAATTTCAACTCAACCCTCGCCTCTGCCTGTCTCCCTTCTGCCACCTGAAACCTCTGCGCTGTGACCCTTACGGAACTCCGCGACGCTAGCGCACGCGGGCTTAACAACACGTGAACACACATTTTCAGATCAATTTACCGAGAATTTACTTTGCGCGGGCTACCCAAGTCAGGTCGCGAATTATGTGGAGGTGCCAAAGATGATCAACTGGTCCAGGGTCAGGCTGCTGCGGGATGAGCTGGGCATCGGCGAATTTGACGAGGTAGTGCAAGTCTTTCTGGATGAAGTGCAGGAAACCATCGACCGTCTGCAAAAGGACACCAATCGCATCGAGTTCGAGCAGAACATGCATTTCCTGAAAGGCAGCGCCCTCAACCTTGGGTTCGATTGCTTCTCGAAACTCTGCCAGGATGGAGAACGCATCGCCGCCGGAGGAAAAGCCGGTGACGTTGATCTGCCTGCTATCTTGAAAGTGTATGAAGAGTCCCGTGCCAAATTCTTTTCAGAGAAAGACGCAAACCTCGCCTAGATTACGAACTGCGCCAGCGTCTCGTCTTCGGTGATGTCGGTATAGGTGAATCCGGCATCATCCAGATGTGCAAACAGGCGGGCGAAGTTTTCGGGCTTACGGGTCTCGATACCAATCAGGACCGAGCCGAAATTGCGTGCTGATTTCTTCAAATATTCAAAGCGCGCGATATCGTCTTCTGGACCCAGAACCCCGAGAAACTCTTTCAGTGCGCCGGGGCGCTGCGGCAGGCGCAGGATAAAGTACTTTTTGACGCCAGAATAACGCTGCGCCCTTTCCTTGACCTCTGGCAAACGTTCAAAATCGAAGTTGCCGCCTGAAGTGACGCAGACAACCGTCTTGCCTCGGATAAAGCTTTGCACATCGGCAATCGCCTCGATCGCCAACGCTCCGGCCGGTTCAAGAACGATGCCTTCTACATTCAGCATCTCGATCATAGTGGTGCAGATGCGATCTTCGGACAGGACAATCACGTCGGACAGGTGGCGATCCTTCAACAGCTCAAACGGCTTTGTGCCGATTGTGCCAACCGCTGCGCCATCGACAAAATTATCCACCCGGCCCAGCGCCACCGGATGCCCTGCCGCCATGGCCGCGTGCAGACAGGCGCCCCCTTTGGGTTCGACAAACAGGCAATGGGTCCGATCCCCGAACCACGTCGCCACACCCGAGGACATACCACCCCCGCCCACCGGCAGGATCACGTGGTCAGGCACACCGCCCAGTTGCTCTTCAATCTCAACCGCGAGTGAAGCCTGACCTTCAATCACATCTTCATCGTCAAACGGTGACAGGAAATACCCGCCCTGCTGGGCGCACCACGCCTGCGCAGCGGCCAAAGTGTCATCGAAATAGTCGCCGCTCAGATGAATCTCGATATTGTCGCCGCCAAAGATACGCGTCTTTTGGATTTTCTGCTGCGGCGTGGTCACCGGCATAAAGATCACACCCTTCACACCCAGATGCTTGCACATATAGGCCACGCCCTGCGCATGATTGCCCGCGCTGGCGCAGACGAACAGCTCCTGCCCCTGCTGTTTGCGCATAGCGTTGAACGCACCCCGGATTTTGTAGGACCGCACCGGGCTGAGATCCTCGCGTTTGAGCCAGATATCCGCACCATAGCGGTCACACAGGTGAGCATTCCGCTGCAAAGGGGTTGGCGGAAACACAGTACGCATAGCTTGTTCGGCAGCGCGGGCGCGGGTCATGAAATCATTCATGAGGGTTTCACTGCCGCATCAATGCAGGAAGGGCAAGGAATACATATGTGTACGCGAGTTAGGAGAGCTGGGAATCTTCGACGCAAAATCCTTACAACGTCATCGGAATACTTAAACCAACAGTTGCAACCATCCATTGAATGATGGCGTTGAGTGAGTGGCTTAGTACAGGTGAAATCGCTCCCACAGATCCGGCTGCAAACAAGAACCCTACTCCAAGCACGGCTAGAAATCACCCATTCCAGCATCAGCCCCCATTTCAACCAATTCTTGCTCTCTATCTGATTAATTCAGTTGCTTTCCCTCCTTGCGTCAACGCAGACAACTTGCCCCCGCGTGCAAAACCCGCTAGGGGCCAGTCGTTCTACGCATAAAGGGAAATCAGATGTCCGCGCCCAAGAAAGTTGTTCTGGCCTATTCCGGTGGCCTTGATACCTCGATCATCCTGAAATGGCTGCAGACCGAGTATGGTTGTGAGGTCGTCACCTTCACCGCCGATCTGGGTCAGGGCGAGGAATTGGAACCCGCGCGCCAAAAGGCCGAGTTGCTGGGGATCAAACCCGAGAACATCTATATCGAGGACATCCGCGAGGAATTCGTCCGCGATTTCGTTTTCCCGATGTTCCGTGCAAATGCGCAGTACGAAGGCCTGTATCTACTGGGCACCTCGATCGCACGGCCGCTGATCTCGAAACGTCTGGTCGAGATTGCGCAGGCAACCGGTGCGGATGCCGTGGCCCATGGCGCGACCGGAAAGGGCAACGATCAGGTGCGCTTTGAACTGGCGGCCTACGCTCTGAACCCCGAAATCAAGGTTATTGCCCCATGGCGCGAGTGGGATCTGACCAGCCGTACCCGTCTGATCGAATGGGCCGAGGCACATCAGATTCCGATTGCAAAAGACAAACGTGGCGAGGCTCCGTTCTCGGTCGATGCCAACCTGCTGCACACGTCATCCGAGGGCAAGGTTCTGGAAGACCCTGCCGACATGGCGCCTGATTATGTGTATCAGCGAACCGTCCACCCCGAAGACGCGCCAAACGAGCCTGAGTTTATCGAGATCGGCTTTGAGAAAGGTGACCCGGTCAGCATCAATGGCGATGCGATGAGCCCCGCAACCATCCTGACCAAGCTGAACGAATATGGCGGCAAGCATGGCATTGGCCGTCTCGACCTGGTCGAGGGCCGTTTCGTTGGTATGAAATCGCGCGGTATCTATGAAACGCCCGGCGGAACAATCCTGCTGGAGGCGCATCGCGGGATCGAGTCGATCACCATGGACCGCGGCGCGATGCACCTGAAAGATCAGCTGATGCCGCAATATGCCGAGTTGATTTACAACGGGTTCTGGTACAGCCCCGAGCGTGAGATGCTGCAAGCCGCGATCGACAAGTCGCAAGAGCACGTCACCGGCACGGTTCGGGTGAAACTGTACAAAGGTCTGGCCTCAACCGTTGGCCGCTGGTCGGATCACTCGCTGTATTCCGAGGCGCATGTAACCTTTGAGGAAGACGCCGGTGCCTATGACCAGAAGGATGCAGCCGGGTTTATTCAGCTCAACGCACTGCGCCTCAAGCTGCTGGCGGCGCGCGATAAGCGGCTGTCCAAGTGACTGATGACGAAGGCATAAACGACGAACTTGATATGTTCATCGAAGCGCAGGACACGGTTTGGCCTGATGTCCTGCGCGAATTGGAATTGGGGCAGAAAACCAACCATTGGATGTGGTTCGTGTTTCCGCAACTGGCGGAACTTGGCCAGTCGCATATGGCCCAACTCTACGGGATCGAGGATCTGGAAGAGGCGACTGCCTATCTGAACCACCCAGAATTGCGTCGCCGCCTGATCCAAGTGTGCCAATTGCTTCTAGTTCACAACGGCAGTGACCCAGAAAGCATATTGGGCAAAATTGATGCCAAGAAGCTTCGGTCGTCGATGACCCTGTTCGCGACCGTTCCAGATGCGCCTACTGAATGTCGGGATATCCTTGATACTTTTTACGGTGGCAGCGTCTGCAAACGAACCCTAGAGATTCTGAACCAGGGCTAACTCTTAAAGTTCCAGTTTGGTCATCCTTGCCTGAAACACGGTTTAGTCTTTACGCAGTCTTTGACTGTGAAAGGACAATTAATGCTGCAAGACATCGCCAACGGGATCCAAAAGGGTTTAAATGGCAAAAGCTTTGAAGGCTCATTGAAGTTTGATTGCGGTGATGATGGCGTGATTGTTCTGGCTGATAACATCGCCTCAACCAATGATCGGGATACCGACTGCACCATCCGCATCTCACGTGAAAACCTGGCGAAGTTGCTGACCGGTAAGCTGAACCCGATGACCGGTGTGGCCTTGGGAAAGCTTAAGATTTCGGGCAATATGGGTGTGGCTATGAAGCTCGGGCAATTGCTTGGGTAGTTGGCGGTCACTGATAAAATCGCCTCACCAGCGCGTGACTAATGATGTCAGCGGATTGCGCTGGTAGCATTGTCAGGGCAGCCTTGTCTTGAAGGGAGATCTGCCATGACTCGGACTGCCAATATCGGATTTTTGAAACCAGTGCTTTTGTCCGCACTGATTGTGCTGGCCCTTATACTGCGCGCCGCGCCGGCAACGGCTGCAGAAACGGACACCTTGACGGTCGCCGGCGGATGTTTCTGGTGTGTCGAAGCCGATTTTGAGTCTGTCCCGGGCGTTATCGGCGTGGTGTCGGGCTATACAGGCGGCACCACGGCAAATCCCACCTATGATCAGGTCACCCGTGGCGGCACCGGTCATTACGAAGCCGTTCAGATCACCTTTGATCCGGCCAGTGTTTCCCGTGAAACCCTGCTGAACATGTTTTTCCGCTCGATTGATCCAACCGATGCCGGAGGTCAGTTCTGTGATCGCGGCGACAGCTATCGTACGGCGATATTTGTCTCTGACACAGGGGAAAAAGCCTTGGCCGAGCAAGCGAAAGCTGACGCACAGACAGCATTGGGTCAGAGCATTGTTACCCCGATCCTATCGCAAGAGACATTCTACCCGGCTGAGGCCTATCATCAGGACTACTACAAGGGCACCAAGCTGGTTTTGACCCGCTTCGGACCCAAGCGCCAGCACAGTGCATACAAGGCTTACCGAAACGCATGTGGTCGGGATGCGAGGGTCAAGCAGCTTTGGGGCAGCCAGGCTTTGTTCGCCGGGTCCTAGTCAAACTGCGCCTCGTGAACCTCTTTCAGGTCAGGGATAACATCCGCCGTGCCGTGCCGCGTAACCATCAGGGCCGCGGCTCGATTTGCCTGTGAAATTGCTTGCGCCATCGGCATACCACGATCCATTCCCGCCAGAACGTACCCGGTGAACGTATCCCCAGCACCCGTTGTGTCCACTGCCTCTACCTTCAGCGCCGGAAAGTCAGAAGGCGCACCGCGATGATAGTAGCGCGCGCCTTTGGATCCCAAAGTGACAATCACATGCTCTATCTCAAGGTCGGTCACGGATTGCCCCGACGCCTGTTGCAATTGCTCGGCCTCAATCTCATTCAGGATCAGGAAATCAAGGTAGGGAAGAACGGCCTCAACAGCATCGGCCTGAAATGGCGCAGCAGCATAACAGACCGTCAGGCCCAGCTCGTGCCCCATCCGCGCGGCTTCGACCTGAAGGTTGGTTTCATTCTGCATCACCAGAAGATCGCCTTGCGATGCCGAAGACAGCGCCTGCCCCAGTTGATCCCGCGAAATGGCGTGGTTTGAACCGGGGAACAGAATGATGTTGTTTTCACCTTTCGTATCCACGGCAATGATGGCGTGACCGGTGGGTTCCTGGACCCCGGCAATATAGCGTGTATCAACGCCATACTCTGTCAGACGGTCCAAAGCCCAGCGCCCATCCGGTCCAACAGCGCCGATATGCGCCACGCGCGCCCCAGCCCGTGCTGCTGCCACGGACATATTCGCGCCTTTTCCGCCAAGGAACCGATCCAGCCGATTGGCTGAAAGCGTCTCTCCCGGCGCGGGCAAATGCGGCACGTCATAGATCATATCCGCATTGATCGAGCCAAGGTTCCAGATCGTCATGGTTTCCCCGAGATATCGCAAGAGGCCAGAATGGCCATGTTCAGAATGTCATTCGCCGTCGATACGGTGGAACAGATCTGGATCGGCTTGTCGATGCCGGACAGGATCGGGCCGATTACGGTAGCACCTGCCATTTCCTGTATCAGCTTGGTCGAAATCGAAGCCGAGTGCCGGGCCGGAACGATCAGGATGTTTGCCGGGCCGGTCAGGCGTTGGAACGGATAAGTCGCCTGCTGATCCACGTTCAGGGCTACATCCACAGTCATTTCGCCTTCGTACTCGAAATCAACCTTGCGCCGGTCCAGAACCGCAGGAGCACGGTGCATCTTTTCGGCCCGCTCTGAAACCGGATAGCCGAAGGTTGAGAAGCTGACGAAAGCGACGCGCGGCTCAAGCCCCATGTGGCGGGCCACGGCAGCCGCGCGTTCGGCGATATTGGCCAGGTCATTCTCATCAGGCCATTCATGCACCAGCGTATCACCAATCAGAACGATCCGCCCCTTGTGCAGCAGCGCAGTAACACCCGCGGCGCCGTGAGCCGCATCAGCGTCGAAAACGTGATTTATCCGATCAAGCACATGGGCCGATTTCCGAGTTGCCCCGGTCACCAGACCATCGCCATGTCCGTGCGCCAACATCAGGGATGAAAACACATGCCGATCCCGCGCCGCCAAACGGTGAATATCCTTTCGGTCAAACCCTTTGCGCTGCAGGCGGTCATAGAGGAAATTCGAATAGGTTTCGAGATGCGTGGTATTGGCGGCATTCACCACCTCAAGCTCACGCACGGCGTCGCCAAGACCGGCCTCTTCGAGTTTGGTCTTCACATCATCCTGGCGTCCAACAACCAGCGCTTTGCCAAATCCAGACCGCTGATACATCACCGCCGCGCGCAGCACGCGAGGGTCGTCGCCCTCGGCGAAGATCATCCGGCTTTGCGCCTGCCGCGCACGAGCGTTCAGACCGCGTAGAATGCTGGCGGTCGGATCCATGCGAGATTTCAGGCTCAGCTCATAAGCGTCCATGTCGATGATCGGACGCCGGGCCGCGCCAGTATCCATTCCAGCCTTGGCTACGGCAGGCGGGATACGGTGGATCAGGCGGGGATCGAACGGCGTTGGAATAATGTAGTCGCGGCCAAAGGTCAGTGATTTGCCATAGGCCATGGCGACCTCATCCGGCACATCTTCACGCGCAAGCCGCGCCAGCGCATGTGCACAGGCAATCTTCATCTCGTCATTAATGGCGCGGGCATGGATATCCAGCGCGCCGCGGAACAGATAGGGGAAACCCAGCACGTTATTGACCTGATTGGGATAATCGCTGCGGCCAGTGGCGACAATGGCGTCAACACGAACCTCATGCGCCTCTTCCGGCGTAATCTCTGGATGCGGGTTCGCCATGGCAAAGATCACCGGGTTGTCCGCCATCGAAGCGACCATATCCTGCGTGACCGCCCCTTTGACCGAAACGCCCAAGAACACATCGGCACCTTTCATGGCATCTTCCAACGTGCGCAGGTCAGTGGTGATCGCGTGGGCCGATTTCCACTGGTTCATGCCCTCGGTCCGACCCTGATAAATCACGCCTTTGGTGTCGCACACGATGCAATTCTCATGCCGCGCCCCCATCGACTTGAGCAATTCGATACAGGCGATGCCCGCCGCACCTGCCCCGTTCAGAACGATCTTTACATCCTCGATCTTCTTGCCCGAAATATGCAGCGCATTCAGCAGGCCCGCCGCGCAGATAACCGCCGTGCCGTGCTGATCGTCGTGGAAGACCGGGATATCCATCTCTTCCTTTAGGCGCTGTTCGATGATGAAACACTCGGGCGCTTTGATGTCCTCCAGATTGATGCCGCCAAAAGTCGGCCCCATTAGCTTGACCGCGTTGACGAAAGCATCGGTATCTTCGGTGTCCAGTTCGATATCGATCGAGTTCACATCGGCGAACCGCTTGAACAGAACAGACTTGCCCTCCATCACCGGCTTGGACCCAAGCGCGCCCAGATTTCCAAGGCCCAATACGGCCGTCCCGTTTGAGATCACAGCAACCAGATTGCCCTTGTTGGTGTAGTCATAGGCCGTTTCCGGATTTGCCGCGATCGCTTCGCACGGCACTGCCACACCGGGGCTATAGGCCAGCGACAAATCGCGTTGGGTGGTCATGGGAACGGTGGCCTGTACCTCCCATTTTCCGGGGGTTGGTTCCAGGTGAAAGGCAAGCGCCTCTTCGTCGGTGATCTTGGTTTTGGGCATGGCGGACGTCGTTTCTTTTTTGTTGGGTGCGTCTGCCTCATACCTCAGCGGTTGCGCGTTCTCAACGAGATTGCGTTTTCGCCTTTCGTCACGCGGGGGGGATTTGTAAGGTCGCGCCCGGAACACGCCAGAAAGGGTCAGCCTTGTCCACAGTCACGCCGATGATGGCGCAATATCTCGAGATTAAAGAGGCGCATGCCGATGCCCTGCTGTTTTACCGCATGGGCGATTTCTACGAGATGTTCTTCGACGACGCCGTCAATGCCGCCGAGGCGCTTGACATCGCCCTGACCAAACGTGGCAAGCACAATGGCGACGATATCCCGATGTGTGGCGTTCCGGTGCATTCGGCGGAGGGTTATCTGCTAACCTTAATCAGAAAAGGTTTTCGTGTCGCTGTATGCGAACAAATGGAAAGCCCAGCTGAAGCCAAGAAAAGAGGCTCTAAATCAGTCGTAAAACGCGATGTTGTCCGGCTTGTGACACCCGGAACGCTAACCGAAGACGCCTTGTTGGAGGCACGCCGCCACAATTTTCTTGCTGCCTATGCAGAAATACGGGATGAGGCCGCTTTAGCCTGGGCCGATATCTCAACCGGGGCGTTTCATGTGATGCCGTTGACCTCGGTGCGGCTCAGCCCCGAGTTGGCGCGACTGGCACCGTCCGAGCTAATCGTGGCCGACGGGTTCGAGCAAACATTGCACGAAACGACCCGTGATCTGGGCATCTCACTCACCCCGGTCAGTCGGGCCAGTTTCGACAGCACCGCGGCTGAGAAACGCATCTGCGGCTTGTTTCAAGTGGGTGCGCTGGATGCGTTCGGCAGCTTTGGACGGGCCGAGGTGTCAGCCATGGGTGCGTTGATCGACTATCTGGAGATTACGCAAAAGGGCAAACTGCCCCTTCTGCAAACACCCATGAAGGATTCCGAGGACCGCGTGGTTCAAATAGATGCCGCCACCCGGCGCAATCTGGAACTGACGCGGTCGCTGTCTGGCGGTCGGGCCGGATCATTACTGTCGGTGGTCGACCGGACGGTAACTCCGGGTGGTGCGCGATTGCTTGAACAACGCCTGTCCAGCCCGTCGCGAGCTTTGGATGTCATCCATGCGCGGCTGGATGCGGTTACTTTTGCGGTTGAGGACAGCCTAACCGCCTCAGACCTGCGCGACGCGTTGCGCAAAACCCCCGATCTGGATCGCGCCCTATCCCGCTTGTCTCTGGAACGGGGTGGACCGCGCGATCTGGCCGCAATTCGGAACGGTTTGGCACAGGCAGCGGCAATTGCAGCGCTGTGTGACAATCGAGAGCTTCCCGTTTTGCTGGCGACAGCCGTACAAAACCTGGTTGGGTTCGACGACCTTTTGGCTCTGCTGGACGCGGCACTGGTTGCGGAACCGCCCCTGCTGGCCCGTGATGGCGGCTTCATTGCGCCGGGATTTGATAGTGAACTGGATGAAGCCCGCACTCTGCGCGATGAAGGGCGATCTGTTATTGCAGGATTTCAGAAGAAATACGCGGACCACACCGGTATTTCCTCACTCAAGATCAAGCACAATAACGTCCTGGGGTATTTCATCGAAACCACGGCAACCCATGCCGAGAAAATGCTGAACCCGCCTCTGAGCGAGACCTTTATCCACCGTCAAACCACCGCTAATCAGGTGCGCTTCACAACCGTGGAGCTTTCTGAAATCGAAACCCGTATTCTGAACGCGGGAAATCTGGCGCTTGAGATTGAAAAACGTCTCTATCAAAGGCTTTCTGACGAGATCTTGGCTCTTGCCGCCCGCCTCAACCAGGCCGCCCGCGGGCTGGCCGAGCTGGATTTGACCACCGCCCTGGCCGACCTTGCGCGTGGCGAAAACTGGTGCCGCCCGCGGGTCGATGCATCCTGTGCCTTCAATGTTGAAGGGGGCCGCCACCCGGTTGTTGAACACGCGCTGCGTCAGCAAGACGGTGACGCCTTCATTGCCAATGATTGCGACCTGAGCGCCACTGACGGGGCCGCCATCTGGCTGCTGACTGGCCCCAATATGGCTGGTAAATCAACTTTTCTGCGGCAGAACGCGCTGATCGCACTGCTGGCGCAGATGGGCAGCTATGTTCCGGCAGACCAGGCCCATATCGGAATTGTCAGCCAACTGTTCAGCCGGGTCGGCGCGTCCGATGATCTGGCCCGAGGGCGATCAACCTTCATGGTGGAAATGGTGGAAACGGCGGCCATCCTCAATCAGGCGGACGACCGCGCGCTAGTGATTTTGGACGAAATAGGGCGCGGCACGGCCACCTATGATGGTTTATCGATCGCCTGGGCCACCTTGGAACATCTTCACGCAGCCAATAAATGCCGCGCCCTGTTTGCTACCCACTACCATGAACTGACAGCTTTGGCCGGAAAGCTTGAGGGCGTCGAGAATGCCACCGTCGCTGTAAAGGAGTGGGACGGCGAGGTGATCTTCCTGCACGAAGTCCACAAGGGCGCAGCAGACCGGTCCTATGGAGTACAGGTTGCACAGCTTGCCGGGCTGCCTGCTTCGGTGGTCGCGCGCGCGCGTGTTGTTCTGAACCAGTTGGAAAAAACCGAACGCGAAGGCGGCAAGCAAAAGGCGCTGATCGACGACCTGCCACTGTTTTCCGCAGCACCGCCCCCTCCACCCCCGGCGCCCAAAACATCAGCCGTTACTGACATGCTGAAGGATGTGCTGCCCGATGAACTGACGCCGCGTGAAGCGCTTGATCTGATATACAAACTAAAAGAGGCGGCCAGATCCTGACCGCCCCATTTTATGATTCGCGCTGAATGCTTAACTTGCAGGTGTCGAAGACACGCCAACCTGCGCTGGACGCAAAAGACGATCGTGCAGCATAAAGCCCTCGGCAGAGACCTGAATAATGTCTCCGGCCTTAGTGCCCGGCACCGGCGCCTCGAACATTGCTTCGTGGATATTGGGATCAAACCGATCACCGACTTCGGGTGTGATCACCTCAATCCCGTGTTTCTGAAACACATCCTTCAAAGCCCGCATGGTCAGCTCAACACCTTCCAACAGACCGGCAGCAACCTCTTTCTGCTCATCTGTGGCGGCCTCAAGCGCGCGTTTCATGTTGTCATAAACCGGCAGCATGTCACGGGCCAGCTTTGATCCGCCATACTGTTCCGCATCGCGGCGCGCCTTGTCGCCGCGTTTTCGCGCGTTTTCGGCATCCGCAAGCGCACGCATGAACTTGTCTTTGTAGTCGTCCCGCTCAGCGCGCAGTTCATCCAGTTCAAGCGCTTCGTCGCTGAACTCGGCAATTTCCTCGGCCAGCTCTTCCGCTTCGGCCGTCGCGATATTGTCCAGGAAGTCTTCGTCTTTGGGTTCTGCCATTTCTTACCCTCTAGCTCCGGTCGGATATCAGCTTGCCGACCAGTTGCGCCGTATAATCCACGATCGGCACGATCCGTCCATAATTCAGACGCGTGGGCCCGATCACCCCGACCGCACCGATTATCTTTCGATCAGCGTTCATATAAGGAGACACCACCAAAGAGGAACCCGAAAGTGAGAAAAGTTTGTTCTCGGACCCGATAAAAATGCGCACACCCTCGCCTTCTTCGGTTAATTCCAGAAATTCGGCAATGTCTCGCTTGCGCTCCAGATCGTCAAACAGGGTACGGATTCGCTCCAGTTCCTCGGCCTCACCCTGTTCGCCCAGCAGATTCGCCCTGCCGCGCACAATCAAACGTGCTGAGTCGCCCCCATCCCCGTCCCAGACCGCCATGCCGCTTTCGACCATTTCACGTGCCAGCACGTCGATCTCTTGCTTGCGAGCGTCAATCTGAGTCTGCATCTGACGGCGAACTTCGCGTAACGTGCGTCCTTCGATCAGCGCGTTCAGGAAATTTGCGGCTTCGCGCATTGAGCTGGGCGTTTGTCCCGGGGGTGGTGTAAACAGGCGGTTTTCAACGTGACCATCAGCAAAGACCAGAACCACCAAGGCGCGATCATGGGCCAAAGAGACAAACTCGATATGCTTGATTTCGGATTCTTGCTTGGGGGTTAAAACCAGCGATGCGCCATGTGTGACATGCGACAAGGCCGACCCCACACGGTCAAGCATACCGCCCACATCACCTTTGTTAGAGCCTAACGTCTCATCCAATTTCTGCCGGTCATCAGCACCCAGATCGCCAACTTCCAACAAACCGTCCACAAACATCCGCAAACCCATCTGCGTCGGAATACGTCCGGCAGAGACATGCGGGCTGTCGAGCAGGCCCAGAAACTCAAGATCCTGCATCACGTTGCGCACGGTTGCGGCGCTGACCTTCTCGGACAGAGTGCGAGTCAAAGTGCGGCTACCAACGGGTTCACCGCTGTCCAGATAGCTTTCGACGATCAACCGGAACACTTCGCGTGACCGGTCGTTCATCTCATCCAGAATTTTACTCGCTTCGCTCATCGGCGGTCCCCTGCTGGGCAGTCATTAAATCGCAGGTACACGAAAGGTCAATCGGGGTTGCATCCTAGCGCCGCAGGACGTTATCCCCAACCCAGCAAACAAAGGATTTTCGATGCGACCCTCAGGACGAGATTTAAGCGAAATGCGCGCCGTTTCAATCGAAACGGGGTTCACCAAACATGCCGAAGGTTCCTGCCTGATCAAAATGGGCGACACCCACGTACTGTGTAACGCAACGATCGAAGATCGCGTGCCGCCCTTTATCAAGGGCTCGGGCCTTGGATGGGTCACCGCCGAATATGGTATGTTGCCCCGCGCAACCAACACCCGGATGCGGCGGGAGGCGACAAGCGGCAAACAAGGTGGCCGTACGGTAGAAATCCAGCGCCTGATTGGCCGTGCGCTGCGGGCCGGTGTGGACCGGGTCGCGCTGGGGGAACGCCAGATTACCGTGGACTGCGATGTGATCCAGGCCGATGGCGGTACCCGCTGCGCCTCGATCACCGGTGGTTGGGTTGCGCTACGTCTGGCAGTCAACAAGCTGATGAAGGCGGGTGACGTGATTTCCGATCCGCTGGTCGATCCGGTCGCGGCTGTGTCCTGTGGCATCTATGCCGGTCAACCAGTGCTGGACCTGGACTACCCGGAAGACAGCGAAGCCGGCGTTGACGGCAACTTTATCATGACGGGTTCGGGCAAACTGATCGAAGTGCAGATGAGCGCGGAAGGCTCGGTCTTCAGCCGCGACCAGATGGATCAGCTGATGGATCTGGCTTCTAAAGGCGTTGCCGAATTGGCCGCTGCGCAAAAGGCCGCCACCACATGACACGCAAGTTCGACGGTGACAGGTTGCTGGTGGCCACGCACAACAAAGGCAAGCTGGAAGAGATGGCGCATCTCCTCGAACCCTTTGGCGTGACAGTTGTAGGTGCGGGCGAATTGAACCTGCCTGAACCGGAAGAAACCGAAGACACGTTCGTTGGCAATGCCCGGATTAAAGCCCACGCCGCTGCAAAGGCGGCAGGCCTGCCTGCCCTATCGGATGATTCCGGTATCACGATCGACGCGTTGGACGGTGCGCCTGGAGTTTACACCGCCGACTGGGCAGAAACGAACGATGGTCGTGATTTCATGATCGCCATGACCCGCGCCCATAACGAGCTAGAGGCGAAAAACGCCGCCCACCCGCGCACGGCACAGTTTCGCTGCACGCTGGTTCTTGCCTGGCCCGATGGCCATGATGAGGTGTTCGAGGGCGTTGCGCCCGGGCATTTGGTTTGGCCAATCCGTGGCAAGGACGGGTTCGGCTACGACCCGATGTTTGTACCGGACGGTCACGACATTACTTATGCTGAGATGGACCGCTGGGAAAAGAACAAAATCAGTCATCGCGGCCGCGCGGTGGAGATGTTCGTGAAAGGCTGCTTTGGCGGATGATTGGCGCAACGGGGGCTTTGGCCTCTATGTACATTGGCCTTTTTGCGAGGCCAAATGCCCCTATTGCGACTTCAACAGTCATGTTTCTAAAAATATCAATCATAAACAATGGCTTAACTCTTATCTGAGGGAGTTGGAGCGTTCTGCTGCTGAAACCCCCGGCCGAGTGTTGAATACGATATTCTTTGGTGGCGGTACGCCATCTTTGATGGATCCCGACACTGTTGGTGCGGTGATTGATCAGGCCCGTGCCCTATGGCACCCCGCCAACGACATGGAAATCACGCTGGAGGCCAACCCAAGTTCGGTCGAGGCTGAACGTTTCGCGGCCTATCGCGATGCTGGCGTGAACCGCATCTCGATGGGCGTTCAGGCGTTGAACGATGACGACCTGCGCCGTCTGGGGCGCATTCACACCGTCGCTGAGGCGCGCGCTGCGTTCGACATCGCGCGCGCTTGTTTCGATCGGGTCAGTTTTGACCTTATCTATGCACGCCAACACCAAACCCCGGAGATGTGGCGCGCTGAGTTGAACGAAGCCCTGTCAATGGCCGTTGATCACCTATCGCTCTACCAGCTGACGATTGAGGAAGGCACTGCTTTTGGTGATCGCTATGCGGTTGGAAAACTTCGCGGCCTGCCCGAGGATGACAGCGCCGCCGACATGTATCTGGTCACTCAAGACCTCTGCGAGGCACATGGCCTCCCTGCCTATGAGGTTTCAAACCATGCCCGGCCCGGTGCCGAGTCACAACATAATCTGATCTACTGGAACTATGGTGATTATGTCGGCATTGGTCCCGGAGCACATGGGCGGATCACGGTAAACAGTGAAAAGCTCGCCACCGAAACCTATTTGTCGCCAAACGCCTGGCTGACTGCCGTTGAGAACGGCAGCGGAGAGAAACTACGATCGACGCTTTCACGGCAAGATCAGGCGAGCGAATACCTTATGATGTGTCTAAGAACCACAGAAGGTCTGTATATAGATCGATTCAGTGAGTTGGCCGGGTATTCTTTACCACAGAACAAACTGTCTGATTTGATTGAACTTGGAATGATTGAGCAGATGGATCGTCGATTGGTTGCAACCAAAAATGGTCGCGCTGTCTTAAATGCGGTGATCCGGGAATTGCTGGAATAGGTGATGAAGTACCTCTGGGCGGCACTTGGGTTGATCTGCGTTGGGCTTGCAGTGGTCGGTATCGCCGTTCCTCTATTACCAACAGTGCCTTTTCTGCTGTTAGCAGCGTTTTTCTTCGCACGCTCGTCTTCGCGCTTGCACAATTGGTTGGTGACACATCGGACCTTCGGCCCACTGATCCTGGACTGGCAGACTGCTGGCGCCATCCGACCGAACGCAAAAAGGGCGGCCACTTTTTCCGTCGCCGCCGTTTTCGGACTGTCAGTTCTGCTATCCTTGCCGGTCTTTGTTCTGGTTATTCAGGCCGTCGTGTTGGGTGCTGTATTGGCCTTTATCTGGACGCGTCCTAGCGGCTGAGTTTGGCGCACAGATCATCCAACTGATCCAGGTTTTCATATGTTAGAACCACCTGCCCGGTTTCTGATCCCGCCTTGTGGTTAATCGTTACTTTCATCGCAAGAATGGCTGAAAGATCTTTTTCCAGTGCGCGAGTATCCGCATCCTTACCCGCATCCAAGTTTCTGGACCTCGGCGCAGTTTTGGCCGGACCTGCTTGCTGTTTCTTTACCAGCGCTTCGGTTGCGCGCACCGACAGTTCGTCCCGTACGACAATTTTTGCCAATTCTGATGGGTTTTCCGCAGTAATCAGTGCCCGCGCATGACCCGCAGAAAGTTTACCTTGGATCACCAAGGTCTGCACATCCTGCGGCAGTGACAGCAGGCGCAGAAGATTGGCAATGTGACTGCGGCTTTTTCCCAGTGCTTCGGCCAGCTTTTCCTGCGTATGGCCAAAGCGATCCATAAGCTGTTTATAGCCAGCCGCCTCTTCAACGGCGTTCAGGTCAGCGCGCTGGATATTCTCGATAATGGCGACTTCCAATACTTCGGTATCGTCGAAATCACGCACGATAACCGGAATATCATGCAATTGGGCCATCTGGGCCGCACGCCAACGCCTTTCGCCAGCGACAATTTCATAGTCGCCCGCCCTGACCTCACGTACGATCAGAGGCTGAATGATTCCCTTTTCCTTGATCGAAGCCGCAAGCTCATCCAATCGTTCCGCTGAAAATGTCCTGCGTGGCTGGTTGGGATTTGCGTGCAGTTTTTCAATGGGAACGTTCATGTCCGGTCGACGTGGTTCATTTGGCGCCAACCCTGCGGTTTCCTGTGTTACATCGGCCATCAAAGCGGACAGGCCCCGACCCAAACCTCTGGGTTTTGTTTTTTTGGCAGCCACTTACCCCTCCTCACTGCCGCTTAGGCGGCGACATTCTTGTTCTTTTGAATAATTTCGCGCGCCAGATGCCTGTACGCCATAGCACCCAACGATCCCGAATCATATTGAAGTACCGGCAAAGCGAAAGATGGTGCCTCGCTGACTCTGACATTCCTGGGTATCTTGGTTTTAAACACCATCTCGCCCAAATTGTCACGCGCATCCTTTTCGACTTGGCGGGACAAGTTGTTGCGGTTGTCATACATAGTCAACACAATACCTTCGATTCTCAGCTCTGGGTTTGCAGTTTGACGGACCTCTCGGATCGTCAACATGAGTTGAGATAGACCTTCCAAAGCAAAGAACTCACTTTGCAGCGGAACCAACACAGAATGTGCCGCAACCATTGCGTTCACAGTCAACAGATTGAGAGACGGTGGACAGTCGATCAGAACAAAATCTAAATTAAACGAGTCGATTGGTGTTTGCCGTAGGGCATCATGAAGTAGATAGCTGCGCTTTTCATTCGAAATCAGCTCGATATCAGCTGAACTCAAGTCAACGGTGGCGGGAATTACAAGCAGGCCTTCTATTTCCGTTTCCTGAATCACCGCCTCAAGCGGTGCATCGTCCAACAAAAGATCGTAGGTTGTCCAATCTCGGTCCTCAACCCCCAGTCCAGTCGACGCATTTCCTTGCGGGTCCAGATCAACCACTAAAACGCGGCAACCAGCCTCAGCCAATCCGGCGGCAAGGTTGATCGCTGTCGTTGTTTTTCCCACCCCGCCCTTTTGATTGGCAACCGCGATAATCCTGGGCCCTGAGGGACGAGACAGATCAACCACGCGATACTCCTTTGATCCTTAGGATAACTGCTTGGGGCTCTGTTAAACTTGTAATTGGCTCATAAGTGAAATTCCATTCTTTGCGCGCGTCTTCTACCTCTTTTTTCCAGCTTGCGCCTTTCGGCAACAGCGCAGTTCCGCTTTTTCCTAAATGTCTGTCGCAAAAGGACAATAACCTGCCAAGATCAGATAAAGCCCGAGCTGATAGGATATCAGAACTTATTGGGTCAACCATTTCAATTCTTTTCGAAAGCACGGCACATTTTACCCCGCATTCCCTTGCGACACTTCGCAGAAACGCAGCTTTGCGCTGATCACTTTCTACAAGTGTGAATTGAGCCTCTGGTGCGTCTTGGATCGCCATAATTGCGCAAACCATTCCGGGGAACCCACCTCCGCTGCCGATATCCACCCAGGTGTCGAACTGAGCCGCCAATCGGTAAACTTGCACAGAATCAAGGATATGACGCTCCCAAATGTTTGTTAAACTATTTCGCGAGACTAAGTTAATCTTAGGATTCCAGTGCTGCACCAATCGTACATAGGTTTCGAGGCGCTCAAATGTTTCACGTGAAACATCCAAACCGTCGAAAATCTTATCACTCATACCTTTCGAACCCTTTGCACACGTCGAAGTTTCGCCAACAACAAAGTCAAAGCGGCGGGTGTCACGCCCTCAACCCGACCCGCCTGCGCGATGTTCAAAGGTTTCGCCTCCGTCAGCTTTTGCTTGATCTCAGATGAAAGACCGTCAAGAGCAGAATAATCAAAATCTCTTGGTATTTCGTATGACTCATCTCGTTTCATAGCTTCAACATCTTTGTTCTGTCGCGCAATGTAGTTTGCGTACAGGGCATCCCTCTCAACCTGATGTCGGATATCTTCTTCAGTATTTTCTAGATCAGGTACAAGGGGGACTATGTCCCCGAAATGAACATCGGGAAATGCCAGCAGGGCCATTGCGTCACGACGGTTTCCATCTTGATTGATGTTAATTCCAACCGCGCGTATGTCTTTCGGCGTGAACGTTCGGTCAGTCAGTTTTGATTTAACTGCCGTCAGCCTATCCATCTTTTTACTGAAACTCTCCAAACGCTCCTGTCCGACACATCCTAGATCCACACCTATTGGAGTTAACCGTTGATCCGCGTTGTCGGCGCGTAGTGACAACCGGAACTCCGCGCGTGACGTGAACATTCGGTAAGGTTCTGCTACACCTCGTGTTGTCAAATCGTCAATCATCACACCAATGTAACTGTCCGCTCGGGTGAATTGGATAGGGTCTCGCTCCATGACGTATTGCGCAGCATTCAGGCCTGCGACCAAACCTTGCGCTGCTGCTTCTTCATATCCCGTTGTTCCGTTGATTTGGCCAGCCAGATACAGTCCCGGCACCTCGGGCAAAGACAGCGATGAAGATAGAACTCTTGGATCGACATAGTCATATTCTATCGCATAACCGGGTTGCAGTATTTCCGCTTTCTCAAGCCCTCTTATTGAATGGACATATTCAACCTGTACGTCCTGAGGTAACGACGTTGAAATACCGTTAGGATAAATGGTATGATCATTGACACCCTCCGGCTCCAGAAAGATCTGGTGGGAGTCCTTTTCTGCGAAACGGATAATTTTATCTTCGATCGACGGGCAATATCTGGGTCCAACCCCATCAATATGTCCTCCGTACATGGCTGATCGCGATAGGTTTTTCTCGATTATTTCATGCGTGCGAGTGTTCGTATGTGTGATTCCACATGATATCTGCGGCGCCACGACAGACGTTGACAAGAACGAGAACAACGTTGGGACTTCATCGCCATCCTGTCGTTCAAGATCTGACCAATCAATCGTACGTCCGTCCAGCCTAGGTGGCGTGCCTGTCTTTAATCGCCCGAGTGGAAGCGCAAAGCTGTCCAGCCTTTCAGCAAGTTTTACTGACGGCCGATCACCCATTCGCCCCCCCGGGCGCGAGACATCCCCGATATGAATTACCCCGCGCAGGAATGTACCAGACGTCAGAATAACGGCCTTGGCGTGAATTTCTGATTCATCTGCCAATCTGATGCCAGTCACCCTGGGGCCGTCCAGCAGGAAATCTACGACCTCACCAACAACAATTGATAAATGCGCTTGCGCTTTCGTTTCCTTTTGCATCGCGGCGCGGTACAAAGCCCGATCCGCCTGAGTTCTTGGCCCCTGTACCGCAGGTCCTTTGCGTCTGTTTAATAGACGAAATTGAATGCCTGCCTGATCGGCAACGCGACCCATGACACCGTCCAAAGCATCAATCTCGCGCACCAAGTGTCCCTTGCCAAGCCCTCCGATAGCGGGGTTGCAGGACATGACACCGATATCTTGAGCAGACAGCGTTACCAAGGCGGTGTCGACACCCATTCGCGCAGCGGCATGTGCCGCTTCGGTGCCAGCATGGCCAGCGCCAATAACTACAACATCGAACTTCGAATGTTTCACGTGAAACACTCCCTATTTTCCAAGGCAAAAACTTGCGAATATCTCATCCAACAGGTCTTCAACGCCAATCCTGCCAACCAGTGTTTCCAGCGCGCGAATTGCCGTTCGCAATTCTTCCGCAGCGATATCATACAAATCTGGTCCTGATTCCAGAACTGTCATCGCGTCAGCTAGTGCAGAATTGGCATCATTCAGCGCTACCCTATGACGTTCACGGGTAGCTATACCATAGCTAGTAGATCTTTGGGCAAGAACACGCGATATGTGGGAAATAAGCTGATCGATCCCTTGACCCGTTTTCCCGGAAATTCCTCCTTCGTCATCTTCTCGAAGATCAGATTTCGGAAAAACTTGGATATCACCTTCTATCATCGCGACACCAAGTTCGGCCGGGTTTTCGGTTAGAAACACCCTCAAGTCTGCAGCCTCCGCTCTTTTCCGAGCAAGCTTGATCCCAAGGTTTTCTACATGATCTTCGGTTTCGCGCAGTCCGGCCGTATCCAAAAGCGTAACAGGTAACCCACCCAGATCCATGCGCACTTCGATGACGTCGCGCGTCGTACCAGCATACTCTGAGGTTATTGCGGCCTCTCGTCCGGCCAATGCGTTCAGCAAAGTAGACTTGCCCGCATTTGGAAGCCCTACAATAGCAACTTCAAAACCGCTCCGGATGCGCTCGGCAATCTTTACACCTTCTGCCTCACGTTGAAGGTCGTGCATTACGCCCGACACCAGTGTGCGGACCTCCGGGGACACATCCGTTGGCACCTCTTCGTCGGCAAAGTCGATCACCGCCTCCAGCAAGGACGCAGCTCGAATCAGATCACGGCGCCAACGTTCTGCCAAACCGCCCAGTTCGCCGGCCAGTATGGTCTGCGCTTGTTTTCGCTGTGCCTCGGTTTCAGCGTCGATGAGGTCAGCCAAACCCTCGACCTGCGTCAAGTCCATCTTGCCGTTCTCAAGCGCGCGGCGGGTAAACTCACCCGGTTCAGCCAAACGCAATCCGTTTGTATCCGAAAGGTTGCGCATCACCGCATTGACCGTAGCCGTGCTTCCATGGATTTGAAGCTCGGCCACGTCCTCACCAGTAAAACTCGCCGGAGCTTGGAAGGTTAAAACCAACCCGTCATCCAGGCGTGACCCGTCACTTGCATGCAAAGACCTAACCCGCATACCGCGGGGCGGAAGCGGGCTTCCGGTCAGATTAGCCGTGGCAGAATGCGCCATAGGGCCAGAGAGGCGGATCACCGCCACCCCTGCTTTGCCCTGTGCGCTGGCCAAGGCGAATATCGTATCCATTCGAAGGCCTCGCGTTAGTTAAGACCTGTGTCAGGTGTTCATCGAATCGAAGAACTCTCCGTTTGTCTTGGTCTGTTTCAACTTCGACAACAGGAACTCGATTGCGTCGGTCGTCCCCATCGGATTGAGGATACGGCGCAAGACGAAGGTCTTGGCCAGATCGCCCTTGTCGACCAGCAAATCCTCTTTCCGGGTGCCGGATTTGAGGATGTCGATCGCCGGGAACACGCGCTTGTCCGCGATCTTGCGATCCAGAACGATTTCCGAGTTACCGGTGCCTTTGAATTCTTCGAAGATCACTTCGTCCATCCGGCTGCCGGTATCGATCAGCGCGGTGGCGATGATGGTCAGCGAACCGCCCTCTTCGATATTCCGCGCGGCACCAAAGAACCGTTTGGGCCGTTGCAGTGCGTTTGCGTCCACACCACCGGTCAGAACTTTACCCGAGGATGGCACCACGGTGTTAAACGCCCTACCAAGTCTTGTGATCGAATCGAGAAGAATAACAACATCTCGTTTATGTTCGACCAGACGCTTGGCTTTTTCTATCACCATTTCAGATACTGCGACGTGGCGCGTTGCCGGTTCGTCGAAAGTCGAGGAGACAACTTCACCCTTCACCGAACGCTGCATGTCCGTCACCTCTTCCGGGCGTTCGTCGATCAGCAGGACGATCAAATAGCACTCGGGGTGGTTCTGTTCGATGGAATGCGCGATGTTTTGCAGGATCACGGTCTTACCGGTCCGCGGCGGTGCCACGATCAGAGACCGCTGGCCTTTACCGATCGGCGAGACCAGATCAATCACACGGGCCGATTTGTCTTTGATGGTGGGATCCTCGATCTCCATCTTCAGACGCTGATCCGGGTACAGAGGCGTCAGGTTGTCGAACAGGATCTTGTGCTTGGCTTTTTCAGGCTCTTCAAAGTTGATCTTGGTAACTTTGGTCAGGGCAAAATAACGTTCGTTCTCATCCGGGGCTTTGATGTCCCCTTCTACCGTATCACCGGTACGCAGCGAATGCTGGCGAATCATATCTGGCGAGACATAAATGTCGTCGGGTCCTGGCAGATAGTTCGCCTCGGGTGATCTCAGGAAGCCAAAGCCGTCCTGCAATACTTCCAACACGCCATCGCCGCCAACGGTCCATCCATCATCCGCGCGTTCACGCAGGATCTGGAACATCATTTCGCCTTTACGCATGGTCGAGGCGTTTTCGATTTCCAGCTCTTCGGCCATTGCCAAAAGGTCTTTGGGGCTTTTGGCCTTCAGATCGGCCAGATTCAGGGCTTCAGTTGTCATGATACATACCTTCACCGCAGACAGCGCGGCACGAAGTGGAATTTTAGAACGGAAAATACGCCGCCCGGACGGGCGTGTTGCTTCCTACATAAGTGCGACCGCCTTCCGAGTCAAACGGCCTGTCAGAGCACTTTCACGTTTGCCTTGAATCGAAACAGGCTGCCTCTCCCTTCGGTCGAACGCGCGTTTTGATCCTTTTCTCTTACCTAAAACGAAAACTGCTCAGAACTTCAGAATGACCGATAGAACGATGAAAACCATCAAAACGGTCGGGACCTCGTTCATCAGGCGAAACTGCCGCCCAGAGAGCTTATTTCGCCCCTCTAAGAAGTCCTTGCGCCGCGCAATCAGCCAGTGATGAAACCATGTCATCGCAATTACGGCTGCGCCTTTGACCCAGGGCCATGCAAAATCCCATCCCACGATTCCAGGTGTCACCACCATGATCAGCCCGCAAGCCCAGGCAACAATCATCGCAGGGCCCATGATCACCCGCAGCAGTTTTTCTTCCATTTCAAAGAAAATGGTTTCTGTGCCTTCAATGGCCTGTGCTTTTTCGACGTGATAAACAAACAGCCGGGGTAAGTAGAACAAGCCAGCCATCCAGGCGATGACAGCCATGATGTGTAACGCCTTCACCCACGGGTAAATTGTGAAAAGCAGATCAGTCATTCCGGCTCCGCCCGTTGTTGGAAACTTTCCCTAATCAAAAAATAAGAAAAGAAAAAGGAAGATGGTTTTGTAGGCTGAACAAAATCCGGGGATTATTTTTTTACACATATGTTTTCCACACGTGGACAGATTTCAGTTTTTCCTGAGTGATTCTGTGAGTTCAAAAAAATAGCTATATAAAACAGTCAGTTAATATCACTCTATGAGGATTGATTTGAGGATAACTCTTTGGGTAAGTCAGGACTACACGATAATCCCGGCCTTCAAACTTATCCTTGTCCCAGATGGACAGCGTTCGGGCGACTCAGGGAAGTTTTGCGCGAAATTCCCGGGGTTGCGTGTCAATCTGAAAACCATACAAACCGTTCAAGAAGCTTCAACGACTTGCACACGGGGTTTTCCACATGTCTGTCCCCTTCATTCTGGCCTCGGGCTCATCTATCCGCGCAAAGCTGCTGGAGAATGCAGGCGTGCCGTTCTCTGTTCAGGTTGCACGCGTGGACGAAGAGACTGTGAAACGAGCGCTATTGGCCGAAAAGGCACCGCCCCGCGATATCGCCGATGCATTGGCCGAAATGAAAGCGCGCAAGATCAGCGAAAAAACCCCCCGAGCGATGGTTCTGGGCTGTGATCAAGTCCTTGATTTCGAAGGACAGTTATTATCGAAACCAGCAACGCCCGAGAACGCGTTGGCTCAGCTTAAGGCGATGCGTGGCAAACGGCATATGCTGTTGTCGGCCGCGGTGATCTATCAGGATGGTCAGCCGCTTTGGCGTCATGTGGGGCAGGTACGTTTGCGCATGCGGATGAGTTCAGATGCATATCTGCGCGGCTATATTGATCGCAACTGGGACAGTATCCAGCATGCCGTGGGGGGGTACAAACTGGAAGAGGAAGGCGTCCGGTTGTTCGCAACCATTGACGGCGACTATTTTAATGTCTTGGGTATGCCCCTATTGGAACTGCTTAATTATTTGAGTGTTAAAGGGGTGATTGATCAATGACGCAGCACAGAATTCCGTTGGCCGGGGTGATTGGGCACCCGATTGCGCATTCGAAATCGCCGCAACTCCATGGGCACTGGCTTAAGAAATATGGGCTTGCCGGCCACTATGTCCCCATGGATGTCGCACCTGATGACTTGGGTGTGGTGCTTCGGTCTTTGCCAAAAGCTGGGTTTGTCGGGGCGAATGTCACCGTCCCTCATAAAGAGACGGCTTTGCGCCTGGCGGATTTTGTCTCCAAGCGTGCCAAGCTGATCGGTGCTGCAAATACCCTGTTTTTTGGGGAAGACGGCAAGATCTATGCCGACAATACCGACGGCTTTGGTTTTATGCAGAATCTTCGCGATGGCGCACCGGATTGGTCGCCCTCAGATGGTCCGGCGGTGGTGTTCGGGGCTGGTGGTGCATCGCGCGCGGTATTGCAGGGCTTGCTTGAGGCAGGCGTACCCAAGATCATGCTGACCAACCGTACCCAGGCCAGAGCTGACCAACTGAAAGAAGAATTTGGCGACCGCATAACTGTTGTTGACTGGATACAGGCCGGCAATGTCATTGAAGAGGCCGAACTGGTGGTAAACACGACCTCTTTGGGGATGCAAGGGCAGCCGGAACTACGGGTGCCGTTGGACGGGCTGCAACCGGGTGCTGTTGTGACAGATTTGGTTTATGCCCCGTTAAAGACAAAGCTGCTTCAAACAGCGGAAGAGGCTGGCTGTACCACCGTCGACGGGTTGGGTATGTTGCTGTATCAAGCAGTACCTGGTTTCGAACGCTGGTTCGGCACCCGACCTGAAGTGACAGATGACCTGCGCGCGGCGGTTTTGGGATGAGTTTTGCGCTTGGCCTAACTGGTTCGATCGGTATGGGCAAAAGCACAACAGCCCAGATGTTCGTCGATGAAGGCTGCGCGCTGTGGGACGCAGATGCGGCTGTACACAGACTCTATTCAATAGGAGGAGCCGCTGTTGAACCCATGAGGGCCGCGTTTCCAGAGGCAATTATAGACGGCGCTGTAAGTCGAATAAACCTGAAAGAAATTATCGCGCGGAACCCCGACGCATTGAAAAAGATCGAGGCCATTGTTCACCCGCTTGTGGCCATGGACCGGGCCGCTTTCCGCAGCCAAGCAGCCGCAGATATATTGGTGTTCGACATTCCCCTTCTCTTTGAAACGGGCGGAGACGCTGCGATGGATGCGGTGGCCTGTGTTTCAATTCCGGCCGACGAACAAAAACGCCGCGCTATGGCACGCGGAACGATGACTGAGGCGCAGTTCGAACAGATTCGGGCCAAGCAAATGCCGAACGATGAAAAATGCGCGCGTGCGGACTATGTGATTGTGACCGATACACTGGACCATGCCCGCGCACAGGTGCAGGATGTCGTCAGGCAGATACGGGCGGGAATTGCAGATGCGTGAGATCGTACTTGATACCGAAACGACAGGGTTCGACCCAGAAAGTGGTGACCGGATTGTCGAAATCGGCGCGGTTGAGCTTTGGAACCATGTGGCGACGGGTGATACATACCATGTCTATATAAATCCCGAACGCTCAATGCCCGAAGAGGCATTTGGTGTGCACGGCATTGGACCTGACCTTTTGGAAAACCCTCGCCCGCCGGAAAAAGGCGAGGTCACGCTGAAAGATAAGCCAGTTTTTGCGAAAGTTGGGCAGGGTTTCCGTGAATTCGTCGGTGATGCCAAGCTGGTGATCCATAACGCGTCCTTCGACATGAAGTTCCTGAACGCCGAGCTTAAATGGATGGGTTTACCGCCAATCCCGATGGATCAGGCACTGGACACATTGGCAATAGCGCGCAAACGATTCCCAGGTTCGCCAGCTTCACTTGATGCATTGTGCCGGCGGTTCAGTATCGACAATTCGAACCGGGTGCTGCACGGGGCGTTGCTTGACTCGGAAATTCTGGCCGAGGTTTATCTGGAACTGATTGGTGGACGACAACCGGATTTTGGGCTGTCCACCACCGTTTCGTCCATTTCCGGCAGTCAAGAGGAATGGCGCCCGACCCCTCGCCCGACCCCTTTGACGTCAAAGGTCACCGAAGAAGAACAAGCCGCGCACGACGCATTTGTGCAGAAACTGGGCGAAAACGCCTTGTGGACCCGCGCCTGAGGCTTGCCGCGACGCGGGTCAAACCATTTAGGCTTCGGTTTTTTGTGCTTCGGCCTGACGGCGCATCAGTTCGTTGCGATACAGCGCAACGAAATCGATATTGTCGAGATTTACTGGCGGGTAGCCACCGTCACGAGTGATGTCGCTGACGATGCGACGCAGGAACGGGAACAACATGCGGGGGCATTCGATCAGAAGGAACGGGTGCAGTTGGTCTTCGGCAACACCTTCTACGTGGAACAAACCGCAATAGTCGATTTCGCAAAGAAACAGAATATCCTCCAATCCCTTTGCTTTCGACTTGAGGTTCAGCTTGATCGCAACTTCGTACTGATGTTCAGCCGAGCGTTTTTTTGCGTCGAGGTTGACCTGAACCGCAATCTCGGGCTGTACGTCACCGGACACGCCCTTTTGTGCCATGACGTTTTCAAAGGACATATCGCGGATGAATTGTCCCAGAACGCGCATCTGAACCTGGGGGGCAGCTTGGGCTGCAGTGTTTTCTGCAGCTTTTTCTTCGGCCATGGATCTACTCCAAAAATGTAATTTGCCACTGCTTAGCAAGTTGGGCGCGGCACCTCAATGCCGGTGCGGGCCCTCTACCCATTTCGACGGCTTCGAAGATTCCTGGCGCGGCCTTACCTCCGTAAACTCACCATCTATCACGTCGCCCTGATCGGACCCCGAAGATCCGGGTCGCGATTGTGGCCCGGGACCCATCTGAAACTGCGCGATGGTTACTTTGGACCGCAAGTAGCGGTACACTGACAGTCTCACCGCGGGAACAAGTAGTGCAAATCCAATCGCATCCGTGAAAAACCCAGGCGTCAGCAGCAGAACACCTGATAGCAGGATCATCGCCCCATGGGCCAGCGGTTCAGTCGGGTCGTCCAGTTCAGCAAAGGAACGCTGTAGATTGGCTAATGCCATGCGACCTTGTGTCCTGACCAAAATGGTGCCCATCACGGCTGTAAGAACTACAATCGCCAAGGTTGGCCACAGGCCGATCAGACCACCGACCTGAATGAACAGGGCGATTTCGATAATCGGAACCAATAAAAATGCCAAGAACAGGTACATCTGCGCTATCCTATACTAAAGGCCGGGCGGTGGACTTGCCACGAACTGTCACCTACATAATGGCAAGAGGCCGCGCATACAAAGCCGCGACCTGAAAAGAGGATGAAATGAACGAACCGATGATCCAGTTGCTGGTCCTTGCCGGAATTGCCGTTTTCCTGATCCTACGTCTGAGAAGTGTGCTGGGCACGCGTGAGGGTTTTGAAAAACCCCCTGTGCAACAACAACCAGAAACACACAAGGCCCGTAGCGGGTTCGAGGTGATCGAAGGCGGCCCGGATCACGACATCACCGACCATGTCGCCGAGGACAGCGAACAGGCACAAACCCTTGCCGCGATGAAGCGGATTGAGCCGAGTTTTTCGGTAACCGAATTCGTGCAGGGTGCGCGCGGCGCGTATGAAATGATCGTTATGGGGTTTGAAAAAGGAAACCTGGACGAAATACAGCCTTTCCTTTCCGAAGAGGTTTTCGAAACATTTGTATCCGTCGTCGCCGCCCGCGAAGATCAGGGCCTGACGATCGAGGCTGAGTTCATCGGTGTCCGTGAAACCACGCTGGCTGATGTGTCTTTTGACAAGGACACCAACCAGGCCGAAATAACGATGAAATTCGTGGCTGAGCTGACGTCGGTCGTGCGGGATCGCGGCGGTGATATCATCGAAGGCAGTCCAAACACGGTCAAACGCCAGAAAGACAGCTGGACCTTTGCCCGCGTGATGGGCTCGGACGATCCAAACTGGCTGCTTGTTGCAACGGACGCATGATTGCCAAACTCCGGTCGCTCTTTCTTGTGGGCGCGATGACCACCGCAAGCGCCGCCGGGGGCGAGACGACACGATCCATACTGTCGTTTAATGAGCTGGAAGGCTGGGCCGCCGACGATCATGGGGCGGCCCTTTCGGTTTTTCTGAATACCTGTAGTGATTTGAATGATCCAGACTGGCGCGCCCTGTGTGGCGTTGCCCGAACATATGAGCCAGGTGCCGCGCGATCATTCTTTGAATTGTTCTTTCGCCCGGTTTTGGTCGAAGATGGGCGGGAAGCCTTGTTCACGGGGTATTTCGAACCCGAATTGCAGGGGTCGCGGACCCGAACGGATCGCTTCAAATACCCAATCTACAAGATGCCCCCCGAAGCCCGATCTGATGGGCCGTGGCTGAGCCGCCGGGAAATCCTGAGTGGTGATGCAATGGCAGGCCGGGGTTTGGAAATCGCCTGGGTTGACGACCCGGTGGAATTGTTTTTTTTGCAAATCCAAGGTTCGGGCCGCATCCGTCTACCGAATGGAAGCACCTTGCGCGTCGGCTATGGCGGGGCAAATGGGCATCCCTATCGCTCAATCGGTGCCGAGTTGATACGGCAGGGTCTGCTGGGCGCGCATGAGGTCAGCGCCCAGATGATCCGTGCCTGGGTGCGCAAAAACCCCGAAGCAGGGGCAGAATTGCTGTTTCACAACCCCTCCTATGTCTTTTTTCGTGAAGTGACACGGGTCGCGCCGGAACTTGGGCCTTTGGGGGCGATGAACCGGTCCGTCACGAAAATGCGCAGCATTGCCGCCGATCCGACTTACACGCCGCTTGGTGCTCCGGTCTGGATCGAAAAGGACGGTAAAACGCCGATGCGTCGATTGATGATCGCACAGGACACTGGCGCAGCGATCAAAGGGGCGCAGCGGGCGGATATCTTCTTTGGTACTGGCGACGCTGCCGGGCAGGAGGCCGGGCACCTGAAAGACCCGGGCCGGATGGTCCTGTTGCTGCCGATCCAGCGGGCCTATGCCCTGATCCCGGATGAATACTGATGACCCGGCGCAAACTGACTGAAGAAGAGATCGAGCTGTGGCGCAAGGTCACCAAACAGGCTGAACGTCTGCACCCCGAGCTACCGCAATCTGTGCATCCCACCACGTTACCCAAACCAAAACCAACTAAAACACCGCGGATGCGGCTTGAGGGTTTTGAGATAGGGCAGAATGTTCCGGTCAAACCACAGCACCACAGGTTGAAACCTTCGGTCACGGACAGCTTGTGGGCCAGCCCGGTACAGATGGACACCAAGGCGTTTGGCCGGATGAAACGCGGCAAGCTGAAGCCGGAAGGCAAGCTGGACTTGCATGGTATGCGCGTAGACACCGCGCACCCTGCCCTGATCCGGTTCATTCTGACGGCGCAAGCGCAGGGCAAGCGTCTGGTTCTGGTGGTGACAGGCAAAGGCAAAGACCGCGACGAACCCGGCCCGATTCCAACGCCGCGGGGCGTGCTACGCAATCAGGTTCCGCACTGGCTTTCTATTCCACCGCTGGCGCAGGCCGTTTTGCAAGTTGCACCCGCCCATATTAGCCATGGTGGCGACGGCGCTTATTATGTCTATCTGCGCCGCAACCGCTAGAACTCGGCCTGGGCGCGGCGGATACCTATCCAGACCAGACCGCAGACAACAACAAAAAAAACCGAGATCCACAGAAACTGCGTGCCAAGCGAAACATGGTAGTCGATCAGGATACCGGTCAGCGCCGGGCCTATGGCTGACCCCAGAACCATGACTGCCGTCGCAAGGGCTTTGATCGCACCAATGTGGCGGGTGCCGTAGAACTCGGCCCAAAAGGCGCTGGGCAATGTGCTATGCGCACCGACGGTAAGCGCCAGAAAGATCAGACCGATCAACGCGCCGCTGATGGTATCAGCAACCGACAGACAAGCGAAACCTAAGGCCATCGGTAATTGATAGAAGGGCATCATCCGCGCAGTCCCCCACTTGTCCAGCGCCCAGCCGGCGATAAACATCGATAGGATTGCCACTCCGGTAAATATCGGAAACAGGGCGACCAATTGGATATGCGGCCAATCCTTGACCTGTGCCAAATGCACCTGGTGAAAGAAAAACGCGGTGATGAAAGCCGATGGCGCAAGGATTGACGGCGCCATGAACCAGAACAAGGGATTGAACAGCGCTTCGCGCCGGGTCCAATGACGATCGCGCATGCCGGTTGCAGTGTGTTCTGCCGAAAGACTTTGGGGGGTCCGTTCCTGACGCAGCAGCTTCATCAAAAGCGGGATGCCCATAAGCGTAATACCTGCGGCCACCACCCACAACAGACGCCAATCAACCAGCGCCATAGCGGCGACGAAAACGACCGGCAGCAGCGATTCCCCAATCGCATACCCCAGCGACGCGATTGACAAAGCCTTCCCGCGTGTTGTGGTGAACCAGCGCGCCATGGCGACCTGCGCCAGATGAATGCTCATCCCCTGTCCGAATAGACGCAGCAGAAAGATCACAACCGGCAACAGGAAAAGCGCGGTGTTCATCGCCATTGTCAAAGTAGCAAATGCCAGACCGGTCAGCACGACCGGCCCAAGGTTGCGAACGCGAAATATGTCCGTCAGACTTCCGGCCCAGATCATCACGATGGCGGACACGGTAGTACCCAATGAATAAAGACCGCCCCAAGCCCCGTGGCTTAACCCATAGGCCTCACGTATTTTACCGGCAAAGATCGAGATGAAAAAGGTCTGCCCAAAGCTGGACAGAAACGTAAGAAGCACACCGGCGCTTAGCCAGGTGGCATTCCGGATCAGAAAGCCGCGCAGTCTTGATGAATTCACGGATTAGACACCTGGGCCTGTCCCGTCTCCGTCAGGATGATTTCGGTCGCACCGTCAGGATTACGTTCATTGGGCGGAACCAGAATGTCGATGGGCCGTTCATCTGGTCTGAATGTATTACTGACACGACGGACCGAGCTGAGGATGGCCAGCAAGGCAGGTGACGTTGCCGCAACGAAATGCGAAGATTCAGCATCCCTGTTGAATGCGGTTGTGTCGATCACGTTGATTGGGAATTCCTCTAACATGCTGATCGAACTTATATTACCCAGTCTCTCACCCTCATCCGTACCCCGGAGGCGGACAGAGACATTCAGGATCTTGTCCTTCTTGGAAACCATGACAATGAAAGGATCAGGCGGAGTTTTTATCCGTTCCATCTGCGAGCGGAACAGATCCACATCCAGGTCCGGGGAAATCAGAACGAGGCCCGCGATGTTTTTGTTGGCCCATCCTGGTTCCCGTAACTCGGCCTCGCGCATCATCTCCATCGTAAGGGCGCTGCCCATGGAATGCGCTACGACGATAACGCGCTTGACGCCCATGGATTTCAACTCTCGAATGGTTTGCTCCAAGCCATCGCGGGCGAACAGCATGCTATCCAGATCGTAGGCATATCCAAAACCGGTCGCGCGACTGGGCCAGGAATAGACCAGTGTTGCGCCCGGAATACCGACATCATGAGTCAGTTGAGCCGCGCGGAAAATGGTTTCAGTCTGGGTGGAATTGTAGCCGTGAACAAAGATCGTTACATCGTCTTGACCGCGCAAACGCTGCCGCAAACCCTGCGGCCCGCTCAAGTCAATCTCGTTTGCAAGAACAAACTCCTTTTGCGGGTTTGGATTGGCATATGAAAACTTCAGGGTCCCCGGTGTATGCGTCGGCGGAATGGAAACCGTAGTTTCTAAAAACCGCAGTTTTTCAGCGCGCCTGAAACCGTAAGAGCCATCAAGTTCACGCGCCCGTGTTGTGCTTGCAAACACTGTTTTTGGTGTTCCAACAGATGCAGCAGTAGGCACGATTTCAGTTCCCGTCTTGTCAGCGTAGGCACCGAGGGAAAGCGAAAAAAATAAAATGATCAGATAGCGCATCAAACAGGGTCCTTACGACCTTTTGCGACAGGCTATCGTATTCTCGGCTCACGTCTAGCGACATGAGTAGAAAACCGTTCAGGGGCGTTACAAAACGTACCGGCTCAGATCCGCCGAGCGTGTCAACTCGCCCAGATTATCCTCAACAAATTGGGCGTTCACCGTGATCTCGGCCCCGGCCTGATCGGGCGCGGTAAAGGACAATTCTTCGAACACCCGTTCCATCACGGTGTAAAGCCGCCGCGCACCGATATTCTCAACGCTTTGGTTTACATCTGCGGCAATGCGCGCCAGCGCGGCGATACCGTCATCGGTGAAACTGACGGTGACGTTTTCCGTTCCCATCAGGGCGGTGTATTGCAGCGTCAGCGCGTTGTCGGTTTCGGTCAGGATGCGAACGAAGTCTTGCTCGGTCAGGGCGCGTAATTCCACTCGGATCGGCAGACGGCCCTGTAGTTCGGGCAACAGATCCGACGGCTTGGCGATATGGAATGCGCCTGATGCAATGAACAGGATGTGGTCGGTTTTTACCGGACCGTGCTTGGTGGACACCGTGGTGCCTTCGATCAAAGGCAGCAGGTCGCGCTGCACGCCCTCGCGACTAACATCACCGCCTCGCGCGTCCGAGCGGGCACAGACCTTGTCGATCTCGTCCAAAAACACGATGCCGTTCTGTTCCACCGACTCCAACGCCACGCGGTTGACGGTTTCATCGTCCAACAGCTTGTCGGCCTCTTCCCCGATCAGCGCGTCATAGCTTTCTGCCACGGTCATGCGTTTTTTGACGGTCCGCCCGCCAAAAGCTTTGCCAAAGATATCGCCCAGATTCATCATGCCCATTTGGCTGCCGGGTTGGCCGGGAATGTCGAACATCGGCATGGGGTTTGACGTATCCGACAGCTCAAGCTCGATTACCGTATCGTCCAGCTCACCGGCTTTTAGCTTTTTGCGGAACATCTCACGCGTGCCTTCACGGGCGTCGGTGCCTGCGATGGCTTCGATGACGCGGTCTTCGGCGGCTTGATACGCCTTGGCCTTAACGTCCTCGCGCATGTATTCGCGGGTCTGGATGATGGCGGCATCAGCCAGATCGCGCACGATCTGTTCCACGTCACGGCCTACATACCCGACCTCGGTGAATTTGGTGGCCTCGACCTTAATGAAGGGCGCGCGGGCCAGTTTCGCCAGACGGCGGCTGATCTCGGTCTTGCCGACACCGGTGGGGCCGATCATCAGGATATTTTTGGGATAAACCTCGTCCCGGATATCGTCGGCCAGTTGCTTGCGCCGCCAACGGTTGCGCAACGCCACGGCCACGGCGCGTTTGGCGTCTTTCTGACCAATAATGAAACGGTCCAGTTCCGAGACAATCTCGCGCGGGGTCAGGTCGGTCAAAACGCAGTCCTTTCGGTCGGCATGGCAAAACTTGGGTTTAGGTAGGTACCGTATTTACGAAAACAACCAAGTCTTTTTCCTTGGCAGCGTTGGTTAGCAATGCCCCACCCCGTTTGCAAATGCTTTCATAGGTAAAACACCCGCACCCTGTTACTGATATCAGTACGTTGAAGGTCAGGAGCGCAGAGATGTCGAGACCTGCCAAGATCACCCGCCAATTCTCAGTGTTCCTGGTCCTGATCGACATGCACCTGTGCTGGCAAGGACAAGAGATCAAGGCGTTGTTAGCCCGAGATCGTCTCAACCGTCAGTTTGCCGTTGGTATAGACGCAAATATCGGCAGCAATCGCCATCGCCTCGCGCGCGACGTCTTCTGCCGATTTGTCGCTGTCCATCATCGCGCGGGCTGCGGCGAGGGCAAAGTTGCCGCCTGACCCAATGGCCGCCACGTTGTGTTCCGGTTCCAGCACGTCCCCTGCACCGGTAATCACCAACAGATCTGTACCATCAGTAACGATCAGCATCGCCTCAAGCTTTTGCAGGTATTTGTCCGTACGCCAGTCTTTTGCCAATTCGACCGACGCGCGGGCCAGTTGGCCGGGCGTCGCCTCAAGCTTGGCCTCCAGCCGCTCGAGCAGGGTAAAGGCGTCAGCAGTCGACCCGGCGAAACCAGCAACGACTTCGAAACCGCCTGGCGACAGGCGACGGACCTTGCGGGCGGTGCCCTTGATCACGGTCTGGCCAAGGCTGACCTGTCCGTCACCGGCAATGACCACGTGACCACCCTTTTTTACGCCAATGATGGTCGTTCCGTGCCAACCGGGAAAATCGCTGTCCGCCATGAAAATCTCCGTTTTCGTCTGCCGTTCTATATGGGCCGGACTCGCCCGCAGCGCAACAGTTCACAAACCGCACAAAAGATATGCAAAAATCGCAATTCGGGGTTACCGCACGAGCAATTGTGAGTCTCGCGCCAAGGTCCTAAATGAGACTTGCAACCGACGACGGGTCGGCTGTTTCAGTTAGAAGGAATGCGCAAATGGCAACCACCGCAAATATCCATGCGCCGCTCGGAGCAGCTACCATCCTGCACGTAGTGGACGCGTTCTTCGCAACGTTTGAAAAAGCAGTCGCGTGGAATGAAACTCGTAAAACACGTGCAGCCCTGTCACGGCTTAGTGATGCACAGCTTGACGACATTGGTCTGACTCGCGAAGAAATCGACAAAATCTGACTTGCGATTAACTTTTGCAAAGTAAAATGCCGCCCATCCTTGGGGCGGCTTTTCTTTTTCAGGCAATGACATCGTTGTGGCACTAGCTTGAAACCGGCGTCTTTAAATGACACGGTTTTGGGAACCAGCAAAATTCAGCCATAGCGGAGCGGCCATGCCGTCGATGCCCAAGCCCGACATTACGACAGCCGACCGACGGGCATTCTTTGCCGAGGTGATCAGGCCGTTTTACCTTGGCCACAAACTGATCCGTGTCGGTGATTTTGGCGATGGCGGTTACTTGCTGCCCAATGATCTTGACGGCATCGTGGCTTGTTTTTCTCCGGGTGTGTCCCAGCAATCTAGTTTTGAGCTTGATCTGGCAAAACACGGTATTCCGTCTTTCATGGCAGACGGATCGGTTGATGAACCGATGCTGGATATACCCAATTCGGTTTTCGTCAAAAAACACTTGGCAGCAGAGACTGGCGAAAATGTCATCTCATTGCGGGACTGGATGGATCAGTTCGCTGTGGATGAAGGTGACATGATCCTGCAAATGGATATCGAAGGGGCCGAATATAACGTCCTGTCGACCCTGCCGCCCGACTATCTGCACCGGTTTCGCATTGTGGTGCTGGAACTACACCGTATCCCGTCAATCCTGACCAAACCGGCATCTTTCAAACGGGCCTTCCCGGCGCTGTCGGCGTTGAAAGACGGGTTTCTCTGTTCTCATATCCATCCCAACAATGCGTCTGGCACGGTGGATATCGAGGGTGAAACCTTCCCCCGCGTGATTGAGGCAACCTTTGTGCGGCGTGATCGTGCGAAACAGATGAGACCAGCAATGCAGTTCCCACACCCGCTGGACCGACGGCACAGGCCCAATGGTCCGTCACTTGATTTGCCTCCGGAGTGGATCAACGCGGCAAGGTCTGGCTAGCCAAAGAAAAACGGACGCCGCAAAGCGACGCCCGTTCGTTGAAATACGCGCAGCTTAGATAGATTCGTCGATCCAGCTTTGCAGCGCTGCTTTCGGTGCCGCGCCCGCACGGTTGGAGACTACCTGACCATCCTTGAAAATGAACAGTGCCGGGATGCCACGAACGCCCATTGCAGCCGCAGAGTTCGGGTTGCTGTCGACGTCTACCTTGGCGATTTTGATCTTGTCGCCATATTCAGCGGCCAGCTCTTCCAGTGCGGGGCCGATCTGCTTACAGGGGCCACACCACTCGGCCCAGAAATCGACAACAACGGGGATGTCGGAATTCTTGACTTCGGCGTCAAAGGTATCGTCGGTTACAGCTACGGTCGACATTTTCTGTCTCCTGAATGGGGTAAACTTGGGAAACGAACGTAGGGATGGGTCAGACTAAGGTCAAGATATCTGGGTACGGGCCAGGGCATCCGTCACAAGATCGTGTGGCAACCACATCAAGTCGGCTGTTCGCGTCCACAGGATCGCCGTTCGAATGTTCCGACCGGGGTAGATTTGTGTCAACGCCTGACGGTATGCACCCAACTGGCGCAGCACGCCTTCGGGGCAGGCTGCAGGGTCGTCAGGAACGATGATATTGGTTTTGAAATCAATTACCTGAACCTCGGTCTCGGATATGATCAGCCGGTCGATGACCCCATGGATACGCCGCCCGTTCAGGTTGGCTGTTACTGGAACTTCGGCCAGGGTATCGGTCGCAAAAACGGGCTTTAGATGAACTGCCGTCAGGACATTCTGCGCTTCGTTCAGAAGCGTCTGCCGTTCCGTATCTTGCATATCGGGCAGAACCCGAGCGCAGAGCTGCGGCCAATTTTCTTGCGGGACCGCCGGCAAATGTTCAAGCAGTAAGTGTAGACGTGTGCCGCGCAGCTTGGCGGCTTCTTCATCCTGACCGGGATCGCCGGGCAAGGCCTTTGCCCCACCCAAATCAGACGGGCTGAGCGTCTCAAGCGGTGGTTCTGGGGCAGCGGCCACGATTAAGAACTGCGGGGGTAATGGCGTTGGCCTTTCCGTGGTTTCCGGGTGCTGTTCAAGCGGCGGCGCGGTCCAATCCCCATGTGCCAGACGCAGTGTTTCCGAACCGGATATCTGCGTGGCCCCTGCCCGTTTGATTGCGTCCTCAACCATCTGATACCAGCTGGTTCCGTCCTTGCCGACATCCCCTGCGGCACCGACAATCAACCACTTTTCTGCGCGTGTCAGAGCCACATACAGCAGGCGAAGCCGCTCATTCTCTTCCCGCTGCCGCGCCTCGGTCCGTGCCTGCGCGATTAGCGTCGGAGAGGCATCGGCAGAGACTTTCCACAGCGGCGTTCCCTCGGCCACCATGATTTCTGCATCACGTGGTGCTTGCCGCTTGCCAGTGTCCGGCAGGATCACGATTGGCGCTTCAAGCCCTTTGGAGCCATGCACCGTCATCACCCGGATCATATTGCCGACGCCGCTCATCTGCCGTTTGATTTCCAGATCGTCGGTCTGCATCCAAGCTAGAAATCCGGTCAGGCTGGGAATATCCGTCCTTTCATACGCAAGGGCTTGCGATAGTAGCGCGTTTATTCCGTCTTCGGCTTCGGCCCCTAGTCGCCCCAACAGCTTTCGGCGTCCGTCATGACGGGTCAAGATGCGTTCAATTAGGTCATAGGGTCGTAAAAAGTCGATCTGTCCGCGCAAATCGTTCAGGATCGCCAGCGTTTCCGGAAATTCAGCTGCGCGACGACGCAGCGCGGCCCATAAGAACTGCTCTTGCCGGCGATGGGCAAGATCAAACAGCTTTTGTTCACTCCAACCGAACAGAGGTGACTTTAACACCGTGGCCAACGATAGGCTGTCTTCGGGCGTAGCTAGAAAACTCAGCAGTGCCGCAAGATCTTTTACCGCCAGTTCTGCACCTACCTTCAACCGGTCGGCCCCGGCGATGGGCAGACCCTCGGCCTTGCAGGCGCGGATGATCTCAGCAAACAGGTCCGAGCGACGCTGGACGAGGATCAGGAAATCTCCCGGTTTCACCCTGCGCCGAACGAACGTTCCCGGAGCGCTGTCATCTTCTGGAATTGTTTCGCCGCTGTCGATCATGTCCTTGATCGACTTGGCCACCTTCTCGGCCAGAAGGACGGTGTGATGCCGCGCGCCGGGGCGATCTACCGGGTCCGTCCAGTCCCCGTCGTCGTCCTCATCGACCTTTTCGATCACTGGCCACAGGTCTACACGACCCGGCAAATCCGACTTAAACGCACGATGCAAACTGTCCTTGTGAAATCCGGCATCGGTGCGATTTTCGAACAGGATATCGACCAAAGACAGGATCGCGCTGGAGGAGCGGAAGGAATACTCCAATGTCGAATCCCACAATTTAGAGCCTGATTCCGTCAATCTGCGCCCAAATTCCTGCTGCATCCGGTCAAAGGCCTGCGGGTCGGCACCCTGAAAGGAATAGATCGATTGTTTTTTGTCACCCACTACGAAAATCGTGCGCTCAACCCCGGCTCGGGCCCCTTCCCCGCTGGTGAATTCCTGCGCCAGTTTTTCAATAACATCCCATTGATCGGGGCTGGTATCCTGCGCCTCGTCCACCAAGATGTGATCGATACCGCCATCCAGACGGTACAGCACCCATTCCGCCACTGCCGGATCGTTCAGAACCTGCCTTGCGCGAAGGATCAGATCATCAAAGTCCAGCCAACCGCGCAATTGCTTGCGTCGTTCATATTCGGGCAGGAATGCTGCCGCAAAACGGTGTAGAACATGCGTTTTGCGTGCTGCGACCAATGCCAGGCGGAGTTCACGCGCGGCTTCAATGCGCAGCATGAACGCCTCTAACTGAGGCATCTGACCCGCCAGTGCCCCTTCGCGGAGGTTTTTAGTTGGAAAGCCGTTGATCTTGGCAGAGAAAGGTTCTTTTGCGGATTTTCCAGTTAAAAGAACGCTTTCCAACAAGGGTAGACTGCTGATCTGCGTATCAGTGAACATGGACAGCTTGGCGGCAGCCTTGGCGTTGTTCCCGCCGCTTTCGGTCAGCGCGGGCAGCATTGAGCGGATCAGTTCGATCTCACCTCCAAGGAAAACCTGGGCGTGAAGGGTGTTTTCGTCAAACTCCTCGGGCAGATCGAACCGTTGCAACAGATCGGGCCACGCCATTGGATATGCAAACAGATTGCGCTTGTGCGTGATCGCAGCAGTAAGGTTCTCAAACCCGGTATCGGTAACGAACCGGGCAACATCCTCAATCAACGCAGCCTGAGGACCCTCGGCGAAATCTTCGACAATCTCTTCGCGCAGCAGGGCTGCCGCGCGGTCTTCCATCTCGGAAAACTGCGGGCTGACCCCGGCCTCCAAAGGAAACCGCCGCAGCAATGAGGCGCAGAACGAATGGATCGTTTGAATCTTCAACCCGCCCGGCGTTTCGATGGCGCGGGCAAACAGGGTACGCGCCTGCGCGAGTCGATCCGGGTCGATTGCGCCCTGCAACCCCAGATCGGTAAGTTCCTCCGATAACCGATCATCCGCCAGCATGGCCCACGCACCAAGCCGTTTGAACAGCCGGTTCTGCATCTCGCTGGCGGCTGCCTTGGTGTAGGTGAGGCAGAGGATATGTTGCGGCTGCACCCCACCCAGAAGCAGCCGCGCCACCCGGTCGGTCAGAACCCGCGTTTTGCCCGAACCCGCATTGGCAGCTAACCAGGTCGAGGCACCGGGCCGCGCCGCCTGCACCTGCCGTTCCGTTGCATCATTGCGGGGGCTCATTCCAGAACCTCAGGTGTTGTGTCGTCGGTCCGATCCCATTCACCGAAGCGGGCAAGATGGTCAAAGTCGCCAATGTCAGAGTCCTTGTGCAACATTCGACGGGATGTGAAGCCCTGCTCCGGCTCTAAATATGCAGAAATCAGCTCTTTTAACTCGGAAAGAACCTTGTCCGGCGGCTCTTTTGATAGGGGGGCGGAAACCTCTTTGTAGGTGCCGCCCATACCGATAAAGACCGCTTCGGCCACCGGCATGGGGTCAAACCCTTCGATGGCGCCCTGCTCGGCCATTGCGGCTTCGATCAAAAGCTGCTTTTCGAATTTGGCTTGTTGGGTTTCACTCGGCGGAATGCCGGTTTTGTAGTCCACTATCCGCAACGCGCCCCGGCTGTTGTGGTCAATGCGGTCTGCCCGGCCAGCGATTGTAAACTCTAGCGGGGTCAGGTCCAGTTTCATCATCGCCTCAAAGGCAACAGGGCCTCCGTCGCTGCGCCGCGCGATCTCGGCGCTGAGGAAGTCATCGGTGATCCGTTCCAGGCGGGCCAGCCACAGCTTGCGGGCGGTGGGCCACGCGACGTGTTTGTTCAACAGGGCGTCGGCGCGTTTCAGAAAGTTTTCTCGGGTCAACAAGGCAGGGTCGAGGACGCTGTCCTTGACGAAGTGTTCGAGGACTTCATGGATAACAATGCCACGCAGCAAGGCATCCGGGGCTTGTACCAGCGGGTCCAGTGGGCGCAGCCGTAATACGTGCTTGGCGTAGATTGCATAAGGATCTCGGATCAGACGTTTTATTTCGGTCACGCTCAGGCGTCGCGGGCGGGCCGCAACCGGTGGTCGAGGCGACGGGCGCGGTGCCGCGTCTATGCGTGGCGCGACCTCAAGCTGTTCTGACCATCTCATCCACTGCCGCCCACGGGCGCGCATCGCTGACAAAGCCTCGGGGCCACCCTGCCCCGGCAAGCCCTGCAACAGGTTCGTTATGCGGTTTAGCCAGCGCGATGGGACAGTTTCGGCGTCATCCGACCGTGTGGCGCGGGTCAGCCAGACCTCGGGTGCGCCGACAGCCTGCTGGAAATCATGCGCCGACAGTCCGATGCGACGTTCGGGCAGCAACAGCCCGGCTTTGGCGCGCATCTGCCGATTCAGCCAAGGATCTGGCGCGGCGGCTTCGGGCCAACTGCCTTCGTTCAAACCGCCAAGGATCAGTAGATCAGCGCCCTGGACCCGAGCCTCAAGCGTGCCCCAGATCATAATATGCGGATGCGGGGCGTCACGGTCGCGGACCTCTTCCCCAGCCAGGAGTGCCCCTAGAAGATCGGCGAAATCATGGGCGGTCATCGGACCGCCACACGCCGCCTCATCCGCTAGTGCCGTGACAACTGCCAAGGCCTTTTGACCGGCATTTTTGTCCCACAGCGTTCCGATTTCGCCTTCACTACCGGCTGAGATAGCCTCGGCCAGATTGCGCAGGCGCGTCACCCAATCCGACAAGGGGAATTCACCCGCAACCTGTTGGTCGCAAAACTGCGTGATCACCCAGCGGACCCAGCCCTCTGGCACGTCCTTGCGGATGGTAAAGCCGGCCAAACTGGCACTGTCAGGGAACGGAGGGCCATGACGCCGCAAATCCAGTTCAAGATCGCGCGTGTGCAGCAAATGCGCGCCGCGATCGCCGCCACTGTGGCAAAGCGGGTGCTTCAACAAGGTCAGCAACGCCTCACCCTCCAGCCGCCGTGCGAACAGGCCCGCTACGTGGCGCAGGAACCGCCCAGGGGGTGATAGTTGTAGCGGCAAACCGGCACTGTCATCGGGCAGGATGTTCCACCGATCCAGCGCCGCGCTGACCTGTCGGGTCAACATCCGGTCGGGCGTGATCAGAGCAGCCGTTTGCCCGGTTTCGGCGGCTTCGCGCAAGCGTAAGGCAATGGCCAGCGCCTCGGACCGGGGGGATTGCGCCTCGACCAATGTCAGGTCTTTGGTTGCATCGTCCAGATCGGTCAGCCGGGGACCTTCGGACATCCAGGCGTCGGTGATTGGTGCTGGGCGCAACGCCAGAGATATCAGACGGTTACGCGAAGGCGACGGGGCCTTGTCGTCAGTCCAGCGCCTGATTTCGCTGGGCTGTATCCCTAGCCGGGTCATCAGCTTGCGGAATCGATATTGCGGGTGATCTTCCGAAGCCAGTGCGTCGTCTAAACCCTGCCAGACATGATCCGGTTGATCGAAATCGTAGCCGGGCAGGATCAGCGCCCCTTGCGGCAGTTGGGCAACGGCCTCCATCAGCAACAGCGTTGTACCGCGTGACCCGGTTGAGCCTGCAAGAACAACCGGGTGCTGCGGTGGTGCAGCCTGCCAACGGTCAATCAGGTTTTCCACCACACGTCGTTGCCGCGCCTGCGCGTCCAGCGCATCGGGGCCGGAGTCGATGAAATGATCTGCAATCCCGATAAACGCCTGCGCGCGTGCCCAGTGTCCGGACATATCACTGACATCCAGCTGTCGGATCGCATCAGGTGAAACACCTTCGCCCTGCATCTCGTCAATCAGTGCGGCCAGACTATCGGACAGGTCAAACAGGGATGATCGCGCGGCCAGATCAGGCTGTTGTTCCAGAAGCTTGGCAATCAGTTGGGTCAGTTCCAGCCTGCGTCGTAGCGCAGGTATGGCAGGTGGAATCTGCGCAAAATCCGGGCCTTCGCCCAAATCCGTCACCAGCGAAAGACGGGGCAGCAGACAGGCTGGGCCTTGATCGAACAGCTCGCGGACCCGGCGCGCCATGCGGCGGGTGTTCACCACCAGTTGCACCCGTGCCAGAGCCTCGGGCGGGTGATCTTTTACACGCAAACGCAGACCGTCTATCAATGCCCTTGGAAAATCGGTGCCAGGAGGCACGGCATAAACACGGGGCACAGTGCTGCTTTCAAACATCAGCGATCAAACCCTCGGCCAAAGTAATCCCTTCGGGGTGGCCCACGTCGCACCAGTGACCGGGATAGATGGCTGCGAACAAGCGACCCTGTGCGTGCATCTGGTCCCAAAGGACATTCAATGAAAACGCTCTCTCAGGCACAGTCATCAGCGTGTCCGTTTTCATGATCTGCGCCCCACCGAATACCAAGCCGGGCCCGCGCGTGATCCGGCCCTCGGCATCTGCTGTAAAATCACCTTTGCCCGCATGCCCAAGGGTTCGTTCGATCGGTACGCACATCAGCAGCGCGTCCATCCGGTCAGGATTCCACGCCTCGCGCAACAGCGTCAGGGGGTTTGGCCCGGACCAGATTGCATCCGTGTTCAGCGTGTAGACCGGACCGCGTCCCAGCAAAGGCAATGCGGCACGCAACCCACCACCAGTTTCCAGGATGTCCGGGTCTTCACGCGATATCAGCACGCCTTTTGGTGCCAGATGCGCCTCAAGCTGGTCGGGCAGGTAGTGCAGGTTGGCCACCACACGGCAAGGTCGCAAATCGCCCGTCAATTCCAGCGCATAATCGATCAGCGGACGACCGGCGACCTTGATCAATGGCTTGGGCCTGTCTTTGGTCAGCACTCCCATACGAGTGCCAAACCCGGCAGCAAACAGCATTACGGCTTCGGGGTTTCGGGTCATGTCTGCCTGAGCCTGTCCAAGTTCTCCGGGGTTGGGGCGGGCAGGGCAGTCCGCAGCAAGTCAGAGACGGTTGCCAGCGCAGGGTGTTCCAGATTGCGCATAAGATGCGCCCACGCGGCCGGAATCAGGTCAGCATACCGTGGTTTGCCGTATTCCGTTGCCAGACGGGCAAATCCACCCAGAATACGCAGGTTCCTTTGTGCGCCAAGCACTGCGTATGCGGTTCGGAAACCGTAGTCATTCACTCCAGTTGCGGCGATATAGCGGGTCAACATCCGCATCTCGATACCCGGGGCTACATTACGGCGCACATCTTGAAGCATTGACATAAGGTCATAGGCTGGGTGGCCCAGCATTGCGGTCTGGAAATCCAATAGCCCGACGCGTTTTATCCCTTTTCGATTTGGCAACCAGATCATGTTTTCCGCGTGATAGTCGCGTTGAATGACCACCTTGCTGCCCGAAGTTTCGTGGTGCAAGATGTCCGCGAACCGATGTTCGAAACGGACGCGCGCATCCGCGTCGTGGTCCCCAAGAACGGCTTGTGCGTATTTGGTGAAGGACAACGCCGCCAATTCGGTCATAAGTGCCAGGTCGTAGGAAGGCAGCGAAAGGGTCGGCGCCGCATGCAATTCTACAAGCACGTCAGTCGCGGCCTCGTACAATTCGCGCTCCATCCCCGGGTTCTTTTCCAAAACCCTGGCGAACAGGTCGTCGCCAAGGTCTTCAAGCAGCAGAAACCCAAATTCCGTATCCTCGGCGTAAATTGCAGGCGCGCTGAGGCCGATTTTCCGCAGATACTCGGCCATGCGCATGAAGTTTTCCACCGGTTCGGCCTTGTCGGGCGGGGAATCCATGAAAATAGCCGTGCGGCCGGTATCGGGGTCAGTCAAACGCTCATATCGGCGGTTCGATGCATCCCCCGCCAACGGTACGCGTTCTGCATTCGACCACGGAGTTTGTGCAATCAGGGCTTTGGCCAGAACAGCCCGGTTTGTCATATGGCATTCTCCAGTTTCCCAGACCATTTCTGATCCGACCATGACAGTGTAAATTGACGCTTTTCCATCGTGTTAGGGTCTGTTTTCATGCGTACGGTCAAGGCTGTTTCGGGCATCAGCGGGCCAAGCTTTTCTGGCCATTCAATCAAACAGATCGCCGAGTCGAAGGCTTCACTTAGACCTAGTTCTTCAATCTCATCCACCGAACTCAGCCGGTACAGATCGCAATGCCAAACCTCGCTGGTCGGGGTGTCATAAGCTTGAACAAGCGTAAAGGTCGGCGAGGGCACGTCCTCTGGCACTGACATAAGCGATTGGATCAGGCTGCGAGCGAAATGGGTTTTACCGCTTCCAATCTCACCCTCAAGAAGAATACTGTCACCCGGACGTAACTCAGCACCCAACCGTGCGGCCAGCGCTGATGTTTCTTCTGGTGAATTCAGTGTGATCGAACGGGCGTGCAACGTCATGGCGTCACAATGGCCTTATGCTCGGGCGGCTGCAACCAGGTTCAAGCGCTGATATGATGGCGTTCCAAGACTTTAGGCGTGCTCTCAACACGGAACCGCACAATAGTTGCGCCGTTATGCATTGGGCTGACCGTACAGGTCAGATTGGTGCCGTTTCGCAGCCGAAGGCTACTTGACCATTCGGCGCGATTGTCCCGCATTTCCATAAAATCCCGAATCTCGCCTAAAATGGGTGTGGCTGCGCAGTGTTCCTGCCACTTCCGTGTCACTTCGAGCACTGTGTCGGGCTCAAATCCGGCTTCACCGGACTCGTTCCACAGTTGTTGATAGGCACGGTTGGTAAATGCCAGAGTTCCGTCATCGCCAAACACCGCGATGGCATCCGCAAGCTTGTCCAGAACCGACTGCATCAGGTCCATCTCTGAACGAAAACGGCGGGTCAACGTGATCTCGGCTGTGATATCCTCGAACAAAAATGCCACGGCGCCGTCAGGATGAGGCCGCCCGCTGACCGAATAGACCGAACCTGATGGCAGTGACCATGTTTCCTGATAGTTGCCGTCCTCGGCAGCCTCGAGCAGGTCGTTCATCTGGTTGCGCCAACTGCGATAGTTTTTTGGCTCCGGCATCATGTGCTGGTCGCGCAGCCGATCGAAAAAGCTGGAAAGGCTAGGGCGGCAGCTTAGGAAATTGGCGGGCAGGGTGGTCAGCTCAGTCAATGCCGGGTTGAACAGCGCCAGTTGTCGATTTCGGTCGAAAATGGCCAGACCGATGGACAATTGCGCGAATGTTTTCGTCATTGTCTGGACGAATTTACGCTGGGCGGTTTCCGCGGCCACGATGGCGTTGATGTCGACCGCGTAACACATGCACCCCTCGGGGTGATCAACCACGGTCAGATCAAACCAGAGCTTATTGTCGCTGTCATCGGACGAAATCGAAATACGGGTCTTTGCGCCCAATCGTGCATCTTCGTGAATGCCGGAAAACAGCGGGGCGGTCAGATCCGTATCCTGTCCCCGCACTTTGCGCACCAACGAAACATAAGCGGCATTGCACGAGCGGACTTGGCTTTGATGATCCAGCAACCAGACCGGGTAAGGCGCCTGTTCCATAGCAGGGCGGATCGGATTCTGCGCGTCGCGTTGTGGGGGTCTGACGCGATCAATTCGGTCACGCAGTTGCACACGGACAACGCCGTCGATCCATTCGCACATTACGTCTCGTTCAACTGTGCAATCAATGGCGGGAATAACCAGCGCGCCTTCCTGCCGGACAGCGTCGGGCGTTTCCGGGAATGTTGGGAAATCCCGGTGCAAGAGCCGACAAAGATCGGACCATTCGCGGACGGATTCAAACCCATCCAGCGCGATGTCCGAATGGCTGATGAGCCTGTCACCGTCGAATAGGAAGACCGCATCGAACAAAGACACGGCTGAGGACAGGCCAAAATTGTCGCCTTGAATCCTGCGACGGGGCAAAAGCCACTGCACCGCCAGGCTGGCGGAAACCAGGCTGATCGCGGCGAGAATGATCCAGTCGACCATGCGTACCTCAGGACTGACACGAAGAAAGGGGAAGATACATAAAACCGGGACTATGCGCCGAAATGGTTAACGAGGTCTTAACTCAGACCTGAATGCGTTGGTTTGCACCTGACAGCACTGGCGTATCACCGGTTTGCGCATCGATCAGCTTGCGCGACCACGAAACCTGAACGATCGCGCCCCGACGTTCGGGGTTATCGCACAGGTTCTGATAGGGATCAGAGCCGTTAGCGAAAAACAACTCGGCACCGCTGCGTTCCAAAAGGGTTTTGGCGATGAACAGCCCCAAACCCATTCCTTCGTATTCCGGGCGGGTTCGCGGGTCTGTCTCGGCCCGGCGGCGTCGCATGAACGGGTCTCCGATCCGGCCAATCATCTGAACAGGATATCCAAGCCCGTCATCCATGATCTTGATCGTGATCGTATCGGTAGTCCATTCGGCCTCGACCCAAACATTGTTCCGCGCGAAATCCACTGCGTTCTGGATCAGGTTGCGCAACCCGTGAATGATCTCGGGCTTGCGCAGGATCGAGGGCTGTTGCACATCGCCATCCCCGGTCGGACCTTCGGCGAAATGTACGGTCTTTCCCCGGTGGATATGCGGTTCGGCCGATTCATGCACGACGGTGGACAGTGGTGCCTGCCGCAGATGCAGGTCGTCTTTGCCGGCCCGACCCATATCGCGCAGGATATCGCGGCAGCGGTTGGCCTGCTCACGAATAAGCGCCGCGTCCTCTTTCAGGTCGGGTCTGTCATCCAACTCTTCTATCAGCTCTGAACTCGTCAGCTTGATCGTGGCCAGTGGTGTGCCCAGCTCATGCGCTGCGGCTGCGACGACGCCGCCCAGATCTGTCAGCTTCTGCTCACGCGCAAGTGCCAGATGCGTGGCGGCCAGCGCTTCGGACATTGATCGTACCTCGGCGCTTACGCGGTGCGAATATGCCCCGATGAAAACGATGGCAATGACAACTGCGGCCCAGTTTCCGAACACTAGCATTTCCGGTATATCAAGCATCTGGCCCTGTTCCGTCCGCAGGGGGATATGGAATTCAGCCAGCAACGTTGTCAGTACAATCGCGACCCCGCCCACGATCAGAGTTGAGCGTGTGCTCATGACATTGGCCGAGATCGTGACCGGGCCCAGCAGCAACAGGGCAAACGGATTGTTTAACCCCCCGGTAAGATACAGCAATATGGCCAGCTGCATCAGATCGAACAACACCATCAGAAAGTTCTCAAACTCCGTCAGGCGTTTGTTTTGTGGAAACAGCAGGATGGCCGTCATGTTGCCCATGACCGAAACGCCGATGGCCAGATAACACAGCGCCAATTCCAACTGCACGTTAAAATACTGCTGAGCGACGGTGATGGCCGTGAATTGCCCGATAATGGCAACCCAACGCAACAGGATCAGCGTACGCAACCTTATCCAATTGCTGCTTTCCTGACCGCTCCAAAATGTGAAGTTGGAATTCGCCATCGGTCTATTATGTCCTGTTGCATCGGCTAGTCATCTTGATAGGTGTGTCGCCCGAAACGATCAACAACCCCTTTCGTTTAAGGAATGACTTCATGGTCCGTCTTTACGCCATCCTTGCAACCGTTGTTCTGGCCGTTGGTCTGGGTGCCATTTGGTTGCTGACGCTGGGGGGGCGGTCCGATGATCAGTTCGCGCAATGCCGCTCGGGGCAGATCGCAGGCGGCTCCGCAGCCATTGGCGGCCCGTTCGAGCTGGTCAACGGCATGGGTGAGACCGTCACCGACAAAGATGTGATCACCGAGCCGACCTTGGTTTATTTTGGCTATACGTTCTGTCCTGATGTGTGCCCGTTCGACATGTCCCGCAATGTTGAGGCCGTAGATATCCTTGCCGAACGGGGCCAGTCGGTGACGCCGCTTTTCATCTCGATCGATCCGGACCGCGACACGCCCGAGGTGATGGAGGACTATGCGTTCAACATGGGAGGCAAGACCATTGCGCTGACCGGATCACCCGAACAGGTGAAAGCTGCAAGCCAGGCTTACAAGACCTATTACAAGGCGCATGACAAGAGTGACGAGTTTTATCTGGTCGACCATTCCACCTTTACGTACCTGATGTCGCCCGAGCATGGGTTCCTTGAATTCTTCAACCGCGACGACACTGCCGAGCAGATGGCGGACAAGGTTGGATGCTTTCTGGATCAGCTCTAAGCGACATGGTCGATTTGACCTTTGAAATGGCGCTGCTAAGACTCATGTTTAGCCCAAGGGCATGACATAGCGGAAAGAACATTACATGGCGGACATTTCTGACCTTGATATAGGCCCCGATAAATCCCTGCTATTGGTGGATGATGATGAGCCGTTTTTGCGGCGATTGGCCAAGGCAATGGAAAAGCGTGGCTTCGAAGTTGAGACCGCCGGATCGGTCGCGGCAGGTCGCGCCATCTCGACCGCCCGCCCGCCTGCTTATGCTGTCGTCGATTTGCGTCTTGAGGATGGAAACGGGCTGGATGTGGTCGAAGTGCTGCGCGAAAAACGCCCGGACAGCCGGGTCGTTGTTCTGACCGGATACGGCGCGATTGCGACTGCCGTAGCCGCCGTCAAGATCGGCGCGACGGATTACCTGTCAAAACCGGCCGACGCCACCGACATAACCAGCGCATTACTGGCCAAGGGCGACGAACTGCCCCCGCCGCCGGAAAACCCCATGAGTGCAGACCGCGTGCGCTGGGAGCATATCCAGAGGGTTTACGAACTGTGCGACCGGAATGTCTCTGAAACCGCCCGCCGCCTGAACATGCACCGCCGGACGTTGCAACGGATTTTGGCGAAGCGTAGTCCTCGGTAATTGGCGGTGAGTGAGGCTCAAACTGAATCGGGATTCTAGTCGACGGATATTCGCAAAGTCTGCAAGGCGGACAATGCTGCCTTTCGTTGGTTAGCGGTAGTAAGCATCTTTGGGGGCTACGAATTGCTTGTACACCATCGACCTGACACGTGCAGAACCCGTGTCAGGTCGAATGCTACGACATCCCCGAATTAAGTAGCAAACCCCAATTTGGTCACATGGATTTCAAAAGTCGGGTGCATCTCGGCTCCGACAACGTTAGCCCTATGATGGCGATAAATCGACCTCCAGTAGGGTTGGATGATCACGCCCTCGTTCTGCATGATTTTCTGCAGTTTGGCCATGATCTCGCGCCGCTTATCTGCATTAGCTATCGAAAGGGCCTCATCTAATAGTCTGTCAAATTCTTCATTGGCGAACGCGCTTTCATTCCAGGGTTCTCCTGAGCGATAGGCAAGGGTGAGCACCTGTACACCCAGTGGCCTATGCGCCCAATCTGTTGTTGAGTAAGGGTATTTCGCCCAGTCATTCCAGAATGTTGATCCCGGTAAAACAGTACGTTTCACATTGATTCCTGCATCGCGCAGCATTGCGGCCGCCGCGTCCGACGTATTCTTGCGCCAAGTATCGTCGATGGAGATCAGCTCATGCTCAAACTCGCCCATACCGGCCTCCTCCATCAATGCCTTTGCGCCTTCGGGATCGAACATAGGGGCAGGCAACTCCGCGTATTCGGGATGAATTGGCGAAACATGGTGGTTTTCCGCGACACGCCCGTTATCGGAAAACCCCAGTTCTAGAAGAACGGCGTTGTCGACCGCCATAGCCAGCGCCCGACGTACGCGCGCATCTGCGTAGGGTTTGGTGCCGTTAATCTCGGCTGCCTGGTTCGGGCGGATGACAACTGTATTGGCTGTGACGGCCTCCGACTTGGCCCACCCGATCCCATCCATGACGAAGATGAATTCGCCGATTGACTCGTACACCATATCGACTTCGTCTGCATCTACGGCCGCTACGATCCCGGTTTGTTCCGCGCCAAAATCCAAATACTCGATCCGATCCAAATAGGCTCCTTCGCCCCACCAGCTATGATCTACGTTCTTTATCAGGACAGCTTTCTCGCCGACCTCGAATTCACCGGGCAGATAGGGACCAGTACCAACTGGATTATCAAGCGGATCGCCGCTAAAACTCTGATGAACGATCGCGGCAGGATAGTCCGAAAAACCAGCGATCAAGGTGATATCGGGTCGGCCGAGCGTCAGCCGCACTGTGCTGTCGTCCACCACGGTGATCGCTCCCTCGCGGGCTTGTCCGGTTTCCGGATTCACGAGAGAACCCATCCGCGAGGCCATGGAGTTGCCTTCAACCCCTGCCTCGCACCAGCGTGTAATATTGAATGCCACGTCCTCTGCTGTGAATGGCTCTCCGTTGTTCCAGGTCACACCAGAACGCACCTTTAACGTGTACTGCGTAGCATCATCATTTACTTCCCAGCTTTCCAAGAGCATCGGCTTTAAACTGCCGTCGATCTGATACTCGACCAGATATTCGAAATACCCACGGGTGAAATTCGACATTTGCGGCCAATCATAGGTACGTGGGTCCTTCAGTGCTTTGACAGAGGATTCTATCCGCAACGTACCGCCGGATTGCGCACTTGCCGCCGCATTGGCCGGTTGCGATACCCCTAACAGGCCGTAAGCGACAGCCGTTGTTACTCCGAGCGATGTGGTGCGGGTCAGGAATTCGCGGCGCGACAAGGTGCCCGCTCTGACTTCGTCGGCATAGGCAAATGCGGCGGGATGAATAGTATTTGTACTGGGCATAAAAGCTCTCGTCTGTTGACGTCAGAAACCAGGAGCGCCTCAAACGGTGCAGTCGATAGGCAGCTCAGAGCGCGCGGTTCGCGCCCATTGGCCGTAATAGGAACTAGTCCAAAAACGACATCTTATAGAAAATACGACATCAGTGTTAAACGCAAGCAGGCTTCCAAACTGTTTCGATCTGTAATGTGCACTTCGAATTCGGAACAGGAATGCGCTGCAGTTCGGTTGCGAACTCCTGTTTGAACAGCTGCTAAGGGCTCTGACCCGACATTGGATTACTTTAGTATTCTATAGAAGAGTTATCAAAACCTCATGCTGCTCCAAATACGCCCGCCGTACCTCGACCGGTGGACGCAGCGTGATCTGTAACCCTTCCATCACCGCTTTGTCCGGGCGACCGAAGAACTTGGTCGCCTCGGACTCTGAAAACCCAGCAATCTGGGTCGCCTCCATCCAGGCGCTGATCTTGTCGGCCTTCTTGATCTGCCGTTTCACCGTTTTCGGCACTGCTGCGGGTAAACCAAACCGGATGTGGATCGCCGCCGCCAGCCGGTCATCCAGAGCTCCGTAATCGGGACCGACTGCGGATTTGACCGGTGAGATCATATCTCCAATCACATATTCCGGCGCGTCATGTAACAATGCCGCCAGCCGCCATTTAACCGGTGCCTTCGGGGCAATCCGAGAAAACAGCTGCTCAACCAGAAGGGAGTGTTCAGCCACGGAATAGGCAAAATCACCCGCTGTTTGACCGTTCCAACGCGCCACAAATGCCAGTCCGTGCGCGATATCTTCGATTTCGATGTCCACAGGCGTTGGATCCAATAAATCCAGCCTGCGGCCTGACAGCATCCTTTGCCATGCTCTGGGTTGTGTTGCCATTCTGCCATGCCCCTCGGATCGATCCGCGACGAATGCGCGTTTTTGTGGTATCGTTTACCTGTCGAGATCACCAGCTGCCAACAGTTTCTTGACCAGTCGTGCTTTGAACCGGCGCTTGGTGGTACCGACATTTGTGCTGAGGGGGGTACACGCTCCTCCTGGTGTGCCCCTCTCGGAACGTAACGCGTATCGAAAGGAGCTAGCTATGTTTCAGCGACTGATTGGAATTGCCCTGGCCTTTGGAATGGCCGCTACTGCCCCCCCCGCTTTTGCCAAAAACTGTGCGCAGCGAGAGCACGTGATCGCCAAGCTGCAAGACAGCTATTCAGAAGAACTGGTTTTTGGCGGATTGCAGAAAACCAGTGGTGCGCAGGCGGTCATGGAGGTCTGGACCTCAAAAGAAACCGGAAGCTACACGGTTCTGGTCACTCACGCGAACGGCATGACATGCATTGTTGCAGTTGGTACCGATTTTTTTGAAGCCATCCCAAAGATTAAGTTAAAGGGCGAACCCAGCTGATTTTTACAGCGGATTAATCTGTTTTAGGCCATCCAAGTTGCCACCTGCCCCGTAGAATGTTAGGGGCAGCGCGGACCTGTTTACCGGAATGGAGCATACGATGGCCGGGGACTATATTGTTAAAGACATTGCGCTTGCCGGGTTCGGCCGCAAAGAGCTGGACATTGCCGAAACCGAAATGCCGGGGCTGATGGCTCTGCGCGCGGAATACGGTGAGAGTAAGCCCCTCAAAGGTGCGCGGATCGTTGGTTCGTTGCATATGACCATCCAGACCGCTGTTCTGATCGAAACACTGGTGGCGCTGGGTGCGGATGTGCGCTGGGCGTCGTGCAATATCTTTTCGACCCAGGATCACGCGGCCGCCGCAATTGCCAAGGCCGGTATCCCGGTTTTCGCTATCAAGGGCCAGACGCTTGAAGAGCACTGGGACTATCTGGACAAATCCTTCCTGTTCGAAGACGGGCCGAACATGATCCTGGACGATGGCGGCGACGCGACGCTGTACATCCTTCTGGGGGCCCGCGCCGAAGCGGGCGAGGACATCATTCCTGTTCCGACTTCTGAAGAGGAAGAGGTGATCAAGGCCCAGATCAAGAAACGGATGGCGGCATCGCCGGGTTGGTTCACCAAGATTCGTGACCAGATCCAAGGTGTTTCCGAGGAAACCACCACTGGCGTGAACCGTCTGTATCAACTGGTGAAAGACGGCCACCTTCCGTTCCCTGCGATCAATGTGAATGACAGCGTCACCAAGTCGAAATTCGACAACAAGTACGGCTGTAAAGAGTCACTGGTTGATGGCATCCGCCGCGCCACGGACACCATGATGGCAGGGAAGGTCGCCGTGGTCTGTGGTTACGGCGATGTCGGCAAAGGCTCGGCCGCGTCGCTGCGCGGTGCTGGTGCCCGTGTGAAAGTGACCGAAGTGGACCCGATCTGCGCGTTGCAAGCTGCGATGGACGGGTTCGAGGTCACGCTGCTGGAGGACGAAGTTGCGACTGCGGATATCTTCATCACCACCACCGGCAACAAGGACGTGATCCGTATCGAGCACATGCGCGACATGAAGGACATGGCCATCGTCGGCAACATCGGTCACTTCGACAACGAAATCCAGGTGGCCAGTCTGAAGAACCACAAATGGACCAACATCAAGGAACAGGTGGATATGATCGAGATGCCCTCGGGCAACCGGATCATCCTACTGTCAGAAGGCCGTTTGCTGAACCTTGGCAACGCGACCGGTCACCCGTCCTTCGTAATGTCAGCCTCGTTCACCAACCAGGTACTGGCGCAGATTGAGCTGTTCACCAAAGGTGACCAGTACGAAAACAAGGTCTACATCCTGCCCAAGCATTTGGATGAAAAAGTGGCCCGCCTGCATCTGGACCGCATTGGTGTGAAGCTGACCAAAATGGATAACGAACAAGCCGCCTATATCGGGGTTAAACCGGAAGGTCCGTTCAAACCCGAGCATTACCGCTACTGATTTCAGAGCTGATAAACATTAGCTTATGGGACGCCGCCGGTTATGCAACTGGCGGCGTTTCTTGTGCCGGTTGCCATGTTCATCGTCGTATGTGGCGGCTTGTGGCAGATTCCAACACGCAGTGCTGTTGGCCATGAACCACTGACATGGATGGTTATCGCCGATCTGGTTAAAATTGGGGGGGAGAAATCCCATAAATTTTTCCTTTCGGAAAATTTGCCTTCGCGGCTAACCTTGATGAAGACGGTAATTTGGGCCGTTGCATCACAACAATGGGAGATTGCGACATGGGAAAACGCGACGAGCTGATCGCCAAATATGCTGATGATCTGAAAAACAAATGCGGGATGGACCCCGATATGAATCTGCTGACCAAGGTCACGATCGGCTGTGGTCCGGCGATCTATGACGCCGACGCGTCGACCGTAGCTGCGACACAGGAGTCCGAACTTGAGACGGTCAAGGACAACTTCCTTGTCAAAAAGCTGGGTCTGTCTGACGGGCCAGAGTTGATGGAAGCAATCCATGCAGTGCTAGGGAAATACGGAATGTCCGAGCGCAACAAATACCGTGCGGTGGTCTACTACATGCTGACCAAGCATTTCGGAAAAGAGTCGGTTTACAGCTGATTGCTTTGGTTCTGCGCTCGTAAGGGCACTGCCGAGCGTTTCCAATTTTAAGCAAGCGGCATTTGCACTGACCGTCGGTATTCGATACGTATCATAGTGTGACCAGGACGGTCAGAGCCAAAAAATCCATAAGCGTGTGGTGAGTTGGGAGCACGCGGGGAAGGGAAGGTTCTGCATTCGTCGGGGCCTTCCCTTATTTTCGGGTTACGGACGCTGTCTGGTCAAGCACCTTCTTCCAGCCTGCGCGATCCTCAACATCATGAAAATGGCTGTGCCGCTCGGGCGGGATCAAAGGATGAAGCCACTGCAATCCCGACCGTCTTGTAACGGTGATCCGGGTTGGGACGAGCCGACGGGCTAACCCGCCTGCGTGTTACCCATATCGCAAATCACCTGCCATTCCGCATCGGTGACCGGCTGTACGGACAGGCGAGAGTTTTTGACCAGAACCATCTCGGCCAGACGTTCTTCCGCCTTGATGTCATCCAGCGTTACTGGTCTCGTGAACGGCCGCACCGCCTTGATATCCACGCAGTCCCACCGTTCATCATCGGTTGTGCTGTCGGGATGCGCCTCGGCGCAGACCTCGACAATACCAACGATCGCCTTGTCCTTTTGCGAATGGTAGAAGAATCCGCGATCACCGATCTTCATCTGCCGCATGAAATTGCGCGCCTGATAATTGCGCACGCCGTCCCATTCTTCACCTGCTTCGCCTTTGGCGACCTGTTGGTCCCAGCTCCAGGTCGAGGGTTCGGATTTGAACAGCCAGTATGCCATCACCCGATGACCTTCTTCCACGGAATCAGCTCGACCGATTTGAACAGCCCCGCCTTGGCATAAGGATCGTTGTCCGCCCAGGTTTGCGCCGCTGTCATGTCCTCGACTTCGAGGATGACAAGTGACCCGATCATCGCGTCTCCGTCCAATAGCGGCCCGGCTTGCGATACGACACCGGTTTGCTCGATATAAGCGAGGTGATCGGCGCGGTTGTCCTTGCGGGTTTGCAGGGCGTCATCCTTGTCTTTGGCGATCAGGGCTATCAGCATTTATTCCTCCTTCAGGGGGCGGTTGAGCAGGGATTGAATGGCTTGGGGCACACTATAGGCGCCATGGCTCAGGTCATTCACAGTAACGCTTATGGGCATGTCCAGCCCCTCGGCAACAGCAATTTCAGCCATAGCGCGCGCGGTGGCGACCCCTTCGACTGTGGTATGGGTATCAAACGGACGATTTTGACCCAAACACAGGCCAAAACTATAGTTCCTGGACAGTTCGGACGAACAGGTCAGCACCAGATCGCCAAGACCTGACAAACCCATCAGGGTATCTGTCTTTGCGCCGCGCATTAGGGCAAAGCGCCGCATCTCGGCAAATCCACGGGTCAACAGGGCAGCGCGGGCGCTATCGCCCAGCCCGGCGCCAATCGCGGCCCCGCATCCAATGGCGATGACGTTTTTTAATGCACCCCCCAGTTCCGCGCCGATAACATCGGTGGTGCGATAAAGGCGCAGGTTGGCGGTGGCCAGTTCGGTTTGCAGCGCCCTACCCAGATCGGCATCCCCACAAGCCAGAGTAAGCGCGGTCGGCAATCCGCGTGCGATGTCGTCGGCAAAGCTGGGTCCGGTCAGCAGCGCCGGACGTGCATCCGGGATCGTCTGGCGCACCACCGAGATGGGCCCCAGACCCGTGGTCAGCTCGATCCCCTTGCAGCAGGCGACCAGCGTTTTTCCGGCAAGGTTCGACGTGTGCTCAGTAAGTGCCGCGCGCAGTTTCTGCATGGGCACCGCCAGTAGCACGATATCCGCGGCCTCTACGTCCTTGATATCGGACGTCACCGAAATGGCCGGCGGTAGGGGGACATTTGGCAGACGGGCGGAGTTTTCGCGACTGTTCTCCATACCGCTGGCATGCTCGGCGTTGCGTGCCCAAAGGGTAACGGATTCGTTCCCGGCCAGCGAAATGGCCAGCGCCGTGCCGAACGCACCTGCCCCCAGGACGGCGACGCTCATGCTTTGGCGCCCTTCTTGCCGCTGCCCAACATGGCCGGGCTGGATTGATCCAGCGGCCAGCGGGGACGGGCGGTCAGGTCCAGACCGTCACGCGCACCGATACGAAAACGCTCGATCCCGGCATAGGCAATCATTGCCGCGTTGTCGGTGCACAGATTCAGCGGTGGAGCAGTAAAGCGCGCGCCCTTGGCACAACAAACAGTCTCTAACAAAGTACGAATTGCTGAGTTCGCAGCGACACCACCCGCCACTGCAATCACTGGATCCGAGGGCTTAAGTTCCAGGTACTGATCTATTGCCCGCCGCGTTTTCTCGGCCAATGTGTCCACTACGGCCTGCTGAAACCCGGCGCATAGGTCGGCACGGTCCTGACGGGTCAATCCGCCCTTTTCAGCGACGATCTGGTCGCGCATCCGCATTAGCGCCGTTTTAAGCCCCGAGAAAGACAGGTCACACCCTGGCCGATCCAGCAGTGGCCGGGGAAAACGAAAGCGGTTGGGGTCGCCTGAACGCGCCTCAGCCTCGACCGAGGGGCCACCGGGTTGCGGCAGGCCCAGCAACCGCGCGGTTTTGTCAAACGCCTCACCTGGCGCATCGTCGATCGTGCCGCCCAGTCGGGTGAACTTTTCCGGCCCATGCGCAATCAGGTATTGGCAATGCCCGCCTGACACCAGCAACATCAGGTATGGAAACGCGATGCTGTGGGTCAGGCGCGGCGTCAGGGCATGGCCCGCCAGATGGTTCACGCCGATCAAGGGCAGGCCGGTTGCCGCGCTGAGACCCTTGGCGCACATGACGCCGGATATGACCCCGCCAATAAGACCCGGCCCGGCGGTAACGGCGATGGCGTCGATTCCGGCAAGGGTCAGGTTTGCGGCTTGAAGCGCCTGCACAACGCAAGTGTCCAGTTTCTCTGCGTGGGCACGGGCGGCAATTTCAGGCACGACGCCTCCAAAGGCGCTGTGCAGGTCTGTCTGTCCGTACACGATTGAAGACAGTACCTCGGCCCTGGTGCCAACGGTTTGGCGCACGACCGCAGCAGCCGTGTCATCACAGCTGCTTTCCAACCCGAGTACGGTAAGTGTTTGCACCATTGGCCTGATCCGCTACACACATAGGTGTCAAGCGGGGTATCACCCTGCGCGGATGCAAACAATCCCAAGGCGGAAGGCGCCGACTGTTGTATTTGTTGATGACCCGCCCGCGCGCTGCTTCGCAGAGGTTCGTCGCGCAGCTGCCAACCCGTGTGAGATCTCGGGTCGAGGTCATTTATTCCCCGTTACTTGAAATCAAACCGCTACCGGTCAAGATCAACACCAGCGGCGTGCGGGGTCTGATTTTTACCTCGGCAAATGCGGTGAATGCGGCTGCTTCGCTGGGAGTTTCGCGGCGTTTGCCCGCCTTTTGTGTGGGTCCCGCGACCACCGGCACCGCGAAAGGCGCCGGTTGGAAGGCGACGATGGTTGGCGCAACCGCCGAAGAACTGGTGGCGTTCTTGCTGAAACACCGGCCCGAAAGCCCGCTTTTGCACCTGCGCGGTGAACACACCCGTGGAAATATCGCCTGCCGCCTGACCGAGTCGGGCCTGACAGTGCGCGAACAAGCTGTGTATCAGCAAAGACTGCTACCGTTGACGCCTGAGGCAACGGTCGCGGCGAATGGCCACTCACCAGTGATTGCCCCGCTGTTTTCCCCTCGTACAGCGCGACAATTTGCCGATATCTGGACCGGATCGGCGCCGCTTTGGCTGGCGGCGATCAGCCAAGCAACGGCAGACCCCCTTTATTCCTTGGACTACACGCGTTTGAAAATCGCCAAGGAGCCGACACCGAAGAAAATGCAGAAAGCCGTGAAAAAGCTTGTGAAACATGCGATGCGGGTTGAGGGCAACGAGACCACCGACTAACTTAGACCCTGTTGTTATTCATGTGAAATCGGATTCGATAAGGGGAATGTAGCGGTGGCGCGTAAGAAAAAGACCGATCAAAAGCCGGTAGATGACCCTAAGCCAGAAGAAACAGTGGCGTTTACCTCTGCACGCGAAACTGCGGCTGTTGACGCGACGAAGCAGGTAGAAGAGGCCCTTTCCGAAGCCGAAGCCGAAGCCGAAGCCGAAGCCGAAGCCGAAGCCGAAGCCGAAGCCGAAGCCGAAGCCGAAGCCGAAGCCGAA
>NZ_JBXWNC010000012.1:0-142853 GCF_059610165.1 Ruegeria sp. YTSA135
TTTAACTGGGTGCAGGATTACCCGTACACGCAGACTGAAAGCAGACTGATAAAAAGCCTCGGACAGACCGAACGGACCGAATTCGACCCCGCCACAGCTAGTTTGGGCGCGCTACGTCATTTCGTGCCTTGCTTGACCAGTTTTGCGACATCGGGCGGTTGCGATTTTATTCTACGGGTCGCGATGTAGGTCATGTAACGATCGATGCCGATATCGGCGGTCAGCAGGGTGTCCATCAGGTTTTGAAAGGCGGAAAGACTAGGGGTGAATACATGCATCACATAGTCCATGCCACCGCCTGTGGCGATGCAATGCGTGATCTCGTCCATGCCTTTGATCATGTTTTCGAAACGGTCGAAATCAGCCTTGCGGTGATGTGTGAGCGAGATCGTGACAATTACCAATGTAAAATCGACAACCCGGTCCAGCGCGATGTCGGCGTGATATCCCAGGATAAGCCCAGCTTCTTTCAGTTTGGTCAGACGTGCCCAGCAAGGCGTCGGCGACAAATTTACGATCTCGGCCAGACGGCTTTTGCTGAGCTGACCATGTCTCTGGACCGCGCTGAGTATGCGGATATCGGTTGCATCGAGGCCAGGTTTCTTCATCCAGTCAGATATTCCATCATGTCGTTGGGCTATATGTCGCTGACATTTGCATTGCTGTATTGAATAGTTCCAGTCTAGTTTTTTGCGCATTGCGCAACAAGTCGTCCTTCAGGCACATTCAGTGCAATCGAAAGGCACTCACGATCTGTAACGATTGCCGTGCAACAAGCTGAAAATTTTTTTGAACCCAAGAGATCCGCGTCGAAAGTAAGAACTGGAAGGGGTCTTGTTCGAAGAACCACCCACTGACTACACCGCTTGGCGAGCATACTGAGTGTGTAAAGCGGGTGAAGCCGTTTGTCCTGAGCCCGACGCGGGGGCGGGGGGAAAGGTTTGCGGAGGGTCGGCTTGGTTGATCAGATGGCAATGCTTACGTTTACCTTCGGCGCGCATCACAAGGAATGAAACGGAAAACTGCCCTTGAATGAGACTGTCAAAGTATTGTCTGAAAAGAAATTTCCGGCTTTTTGATGCATTGCCAGTTGCCTTGGTTGTCGCGGTTGCACATGGGTGCCACCCGTCCCGATTACAACATACAGCCCGGTCTTTCTTGCTGACTTGGTGATGATGACGCCAAGCGTCTACAGTATACGGGTGTATGCTATCTTGGACTTTTAATGACGTACAACCTGGGCACTGCTTGAGTGAGCCGGGCTCCGCTCCATCTAGGGAGGATTTTCAACGGCGCTGGATAACACCGGGTTGAAGTCCCTGCACTTTTTCATGGCGGACCGTCCGACTTGGCGACAGATGTTCAAGATTTGTGGCTCATTTCACAGCACCAGTCTTGGGGGGGGGGAACGAAACGCATCGTCAACACGGGCGCGGGCGCTGCTGGAACGGCGCTTTGCAATCGGCTGAGCGAGCGTCTGGACTACGACTGGCCGGTAATCGCGCCTGGGCTTGTTCTTGATCATGTCGCCATTGAGGGCTTTAGCCTCGACATGGTGGGTGAAAACGGGATCGCCGCGCTTTATGCCGGGCCTGAATACGCTGCTAAGACCTGGAAAGCTGCAAGTCGTTTCACGGAAGAACGAGGGACGGGGATATTTACCCGCCCAGCGACCGAAATGAAATGCGCGGGTGCGCCTTTGAAACATAGGTTCCTGATCGACAATATCGCGCGCAGGACCGGGAACGCCGGCAAGACCAACATGGACTATGTCGCGCCGCAGAACGGCCTGTTCAGTGCTCCCATCGCTAACGAAAAGGTACGTATGTTGTTTGGCGGTCGTGGTATCCGGTCATAGTCGGGCCAGCCTCTGACAGCGATTGACGGGGCCGCAAAACGCGCGCGTTTTACCTTTGACGACGGGCGCATAACCGAGGTGGAGTACGACTATATCAAACGTCATCCTGCCCCAGCGTGCCCCGGGCTTTGTGCTTCAATCCGGACTGGCAAGGCCATGCTGGTTTAGGAGGGAAGTGGCGCTGAAAGTGACCGATAACGCCATGCTGCGCGGCCTCTTCTGTGCCTTCGTTGCGGCGCTTGTGCTGCTATTGATGTGGCAAAATCCACCTGTAAAAGGAAGAATAGTGTGACGTTCGGATCATCATGTCATGTCACAAGCCCAAGTATATAGGCCCGTTTTTCAAGCTGAAAGTGGTCGTGCAACGCATTGAAAGCTGAAAGAAATGCGAGGGTGTCAGCTTAACCTTGCCGCCGCCAAATTATCGAAAGCGGCAAGGCTGTATTAGGACTGGGGGCGAATGTTCTGGTTGAAGCGAAACCTGTTCTGCGGATCATACTTGGTCTTTATCTCAACCAATCGCGCGAAGTTTTCGCCAAACGAGGCGCGGGTTAGGGCATCGCCGTCTTCACCGTGCCCCGGAAAATTAAGGTAGGCCCGGCCCTTGTGCCCGTAAGGCGCAGCCTCATCCCATCCGTCGCGTGACCACGCAATATTGCTGGCATCGTCCTTCGGGTCTGACCAAACGCTGTCGAGCGAATACATCCACCCCATAGACCGGTCACCGAATGCTGTGGCGTTGGCCGCGACATTCATCGTCGCTCCACCAAAGTTCCAAAGGGACGAGATCGAGGCGTCGGATGGGGCCGTCAACGCAGTATTCATTGCCAGATCAATCATCTCGTCGGACAGATCGGATAGATAACGGGCCTTCCAATAGCACCGGAATTCGCCCGCAGGCATCAGCGTGTCGAAGATTTTTTGCAAGTCGCAATAAGTCATACGCCCCGAGAAATCGACCACCATGTTGTCCAACTCGCGCAATGGCTGCAGCAGGGTTTCTCCTTCAGCGGCATCACCGTTGTAGACACAGGCTAAGGTATAGACCTTTTTTCCCCACATCTCTTGAGGGAAATCCTCGCCTCCGGCAGTGGAGAATTCGCAGAGTGATCCGACTAGATCACCGTGTTTTCTCATTAAATCACGCCACGCGCGAATTGGGGCAGGGCCGTCGTCAACAGCATAAACCGGTGCGGCAAACATCACCTCGGGGCCAATTGGATGCAGAGCGAACTCAAACTGTGTGACGACGCCAAAGTTGCCTCCGCCACCCTTGAGCGCCCACAACAAATCGGAGTTTTCCTCCGCACTTGCCCGGACCAAACTGCCATCGGCAGTCACTACGTTTGCAGCGACCAGATTATCGATCGACAGACCGTGTTTTGCCCGCAACCACCCAATGCCGCCGGAAAGTGTAAGCCCCGCGACCCCTGTATCTGATATCAGGCCACCTGGCGTGGCCAACCCATGAGCCTGGCTGGCGACATCCACATCCCGCCAAAGTGCACCGCCTTCCACACTGGCTACGCGTGTTTCGGGATCAACCGTAACGCTGCGCATCCCGCTCAGGTCAATCATGACGCCATCGTCACAGACAGCATGGCCCGCAACATTGTGACCACCACCCCGGATCGAAATCGGCAAGTCCTTAGCCCGCGCGTGATTGACCGCAGCAATCACATCCTCGGTGTTCTGACACTGCACGATCACACCGGGGCGCCTGTCTATCATCGCGTTCCAGACTGCGCGGGCACTGTCGTATCCCTGGTGTCCGGGTCGAATGACCTTTCCCGCGATGCCGTGGATGTCGTCTTCATGGTTCAAATGTAAACTGTCCATGTCTCAACTCCTATCTGCAGGTTTCCTAAGACTATGCCGCCGAAGCGCTCTGGGTCAGTGGCGATTTTGCCAGGTAGGTGGCATACTGGACAGGTAGTTATGGGATAATCGCCGAAAGCGTGCCGAATAGGACAGGAGAGTTCATGTCTTCCCATCGAAAACCTAGCATCGCACTTCTTGCCGCGCCTGAAACCTCTGCGTCAGTTCTATACGGTCTTTACGATGTGCTGCTCTCTGTGGGCGCGGTGTATCCTGATATGGTAAACGGCGTGCCGGGTGATGAGCTGCTGGATGTGCGGATCGTTTCTGCAGATGGCAAACCCTTTCACTGCATCGGCAACATTCCGGTAGAACCTCATGCGGCTATTCACGACATAAGCACGCTGGATGCGATTGTCGTATGCGATATGTACACGTCCATCTACGACGTGCCAAAAGGGCGCTATCCGCGCGAGGTTGAATGGCTTGAGCGCATGCACGCGTCAGGCGCTTTGATAACGTCCGTCTGTTCGGGCGCATTGCTATTGGCAGAATCCGGGATGCTTGACGGGCACGCAGCGACTGCGCATTGGGCCTATCGCGATATGTTCCAGCGGCACTTTCCAAAAATCACGTTTCGCAATGCGTCGGTTTTGTGCCTTGCAGCGGAATCCGATCGGATTGTAACGGCTGGCGGTGTCAGCGCGTGGCATGACCTGACCGTTTATCTTATTGCGCGGTTTTGCGGGTATAGAACGGCTATTGAGACGGCCAAGGTCTTTCTGATCAGCGGCCATTCCGAAGGTCAGTCGCCATATTCGGTGATGACCCGCCCGATGGAGTGCAATGACAGGTCGATTTCGGAGTGCCAGCTTTGGATTGCCGACAATTACTCAACTGTTAGACCGGTCGAGAAAATGGTTGAGCGGTCGGGATTGAAACCGCGTACTTTCTCTCGCAGGTTTCGGGCGGCGACCGGATTTACTCCGATTGAATATGTTCAGGCGCTGCGGGTTGAAGAGGCCAAACAGATGCTTGAGACGGATCAGCTCTCCAGTGGCGATGTGGGTTCTGCCGTCGGCTATGACGATCCGGCGTCGTTTCGGCGCATTTTTAAACGGGGCACTGGCCTGTCTCCTGCGGCATACAGGAAGAAATTTCAGCGTATCTCGCAGATTGCGAAGGGAGATTAGCAACAGGTTCTTCTAGCGCATGACAGGTTTCAGCAGAATGCGAATGAGTACCTGATTCAACGAAACAACATTCAAGGGACGGCGCGGCGATGGTGGTTGGTATCAACACTCAAGGGCAGCTTGCGATGCAAGGTTTGCGACGGTCCTTTGATATCTACTATCGGGATCGCGAACGTACCGCGCGTATGGACAGGTTGAATGCCGCCTTTGTGGGGCGTGGTGCCACTGTCTTTGATATCGGAGCTCATGTCGGCGACCGCACAGGCAGTTTTCTGCGTCTGGGGGCTGAGGTTGTGGCTCTGGAGCCTCAACCGCTTGTTTTCCGCGCCCTGCGACGGATCTATGGTCGATGCCCTAGGGCGACGCTGCTTCCCTGTGCGGTTGGTGATCAGACCGACCATGTGGACCTGTTGGTAAATCCCTCAAACCCAACGGTCGCGACAGCCACGTCAGATTTTGTAAAGGCGGCCTCTGGCGCGCCCGGTTGGGAGGATCAGGTTTGGGACGTCAGTATCAAGGTCCCCGTCACGACGCTTGACGCCCTCATCGATGAATACGGCCAGCCGGACTTTGTGAAAATCGACGTTGAAGGTCATGAGCCGGCTGTTCTTCGGGGGCTTTCCAAGGCAATTCCACTTCTTTCTTTCGAGGTTACAACGATCTACCGCGAAGGGGCGCATGACTGCATCGACAGGCTGTCATCGCTTGGGCGCTACGAATACAATTTTAGCGTGGGCGAGGAACATGCACTGCAATACCCGGATTGGGTAAGCCCTGACACAATGCGAAAAAGGGTCGACGATCTGCCCTTTTCCGTGAATTCGGGCGACGTTTATGCGCGGCGGTGCGACGGGCGTTCCTGAATTTTGTTGTTAAGGCCCGCCACCCACCGTCTTCGTATAGTCAAGATATCCCTGCGCGGGATGGCCGCAATGCATGGGTGAACAGGGTATCAGCCGCGAAGAAGGGGGCTCACAAAGCCTTCGGGTTTCACGGCAAGAACCGGACATTCAAGGCTGTTTATGATGTTCTCAGCCGTATTGCCGATGAGTACGCCACTCAGCCCGGTGCGTGCCACTGTGCCCATCACGACGACATCGGCGCCAACTTTGTGGCTCTGTTCGTGCAAGACAATTTCCGGGCTTCCTTTTGAAAGGCGCGGAACCAGACGGGGCTGCGGGCCGATCTCGGCGCGAGTTTGATCAAGGAATCGATCCATCGCCTGTTGCCGTGCATTCAGAATTTCGTTGACACAGCGATCCGCTGACATCCGAGAGTCGCTGCCGCTGGAGAATGCCCAGATCATGCCCTCGCCGATCGCATCCCAGGCGTGAAGAACGATGACCTCGGCGTCGGGTGCGATTGCAATCATGCACGCCGCATCGACAACCCGCCGGTTCAACGCTGCAAGCGTCTCGGGCTCTGCCGCGTCGCGGGTATCAAGATCGACTGCGGCCACAATACGTTTAGGGTTTTGTCTTGCATCCGATGTCTGAAGCCAAACAGGGCAGGGGCATTTACGCAGCAAGTGTTGGTCGGTGCTTGCAAACAGGAAACGTTCCATGCCGACTAGAGGTTCCGCCTTTTTGACAACGAAATCGCAACGCGACTTGGCAACGTGTCTGATGACCTCAAGATAGGTTTTGCCGACTGACACAAACAGATTGATCTGTCGGTCATGTGCAATCGCCGCCAACCTGGCACCGACATTTTGGCGCGTTGTCTCTACGGCTTTTTCAATCAGCCTGTCGGGGTCTGCGCCCGAAAGGCGCGAGAGGATCGACAAATTATGCGGGGCCTCAATGCAGGCGATAACCTCAACCGACGCGCCATGCGTATCGGCAAGGGTTATCGCGCTCTGCAAGGCAACCTGCGTCTCGCTCGTGTCCGCTACGTCCAGTTTTTTTGGGTTTTAAGGTGCTCGTAATCATGCTGGCAGTTCCTTCTGGCCATCCGGGTCCGCGACAACGTGCTCGGGCGCTTTTGCATCACCCGCGATCATCTGGGCGGCGGCGAACGATGCGTCGCGATAGGGCATCAGAACCAGATCAGCGTGTTTACCTTTCAATTTATCAGCGGTTGCGTCCAGATGCGCTGTGACCGCAGTTATTCCATCAAAGCCAAGATCGCACACGGCCTTGAGGATAGCATAGCGCGGATCGTCGTGCGTCAGTCCGGTGTCGTTTTCCGGCACGGCCATAACCAGCCACTCTGCCCGCGCAAGGGGCAGGTGGGCCAGAAACTCTGGGTCGGTCGCATCACCAAAGACAACGTCATACCCCTGTGACCGGGCATGGCGTACCGCTTCGGGGCTGAAGTCGACGCCAAGGACGCGCTTGCCGCCATCGCGCAGTTCCGATGCGATGCCCAAACCATAGCGGCCAAAGCCAAATAGAATGATCTCATGAGCGCGGGCTGCGTCGGAATTGCCGTCATCCTCGGCTTTTGGGCGGCGGCGCTCGGCAAAGCCCAATACCGGTTCGAACAAGCTGTAAAGCTGATGGGAATATGTGATCATATAGGTCGATGCGGCGATGGTCACGAGACCCACAAGGGTGACAAGCCCAAGGGCGTTTTCAGCCACGTGCCCGATCGAAACACCCATCGCCATGAAGATCAGGGAAAACTCGCTGATCTGCGCGACGGTCAGCCCAGCGAGAAAGCCGGTGCGTTTGCGATAATCCATAGCCCCCATGATCACGAGAACGATCAGTGGATTGCCGATCGGTACAAACAGCGACAGCACGATGGCCGGGCCGATGCTGGCTCCCAGGACCGAGAGGTCGAGCGAAGCACCCAACGCAATAAAAAAGAAGAGCAACAGGAAATCGCGCAAAGAGGCCAGTCTCGCGGCGATCGCCTCGCGGAAGGGCGTCGACGCAAGCGAGACACCGGCGAGCAGCCCGCCGAGTTCCTTGCCGAGCCCCAGGTAATGCCCGACCGCTGCCAGAAGCGCAGCCCAACCGATGGCGAATGAGACCAAAAGCTCTGGCGCGCGGGATAGCCGCTCTACTAATGGGTCGGCCACGAAGCGGATGAAGATGACCACGAAAACCAGCATCGCCGCGCCATAGCCCAGCACCCGCAAGACCTCGGTCACCGCATTATCGCCTTCTGCTGCGGCACAGCCCACGCCAATGACTGACAGGGCGAACATGGCGACCACAACCACAATGTCCTGCACAATCAGAAAACCGAGTGCGATCCGCCCGTGCAAGGCGTCGATCTCACGCTTGTCGGACAGCAATTTCACGATGATGATCGTTGACGAGAACGTTAGTGCAATCGCGACAAAGATCGCGGTACGGGCGTCCAATCCAAGGGCAAGTGTGATTAGAAAGCCGAAAACAGTTGTCAAGATCACCTGCCCAAGGCCGGTAACAAGCGCAACCGGACCCAACGTCCGAACCATGTTGAAATCCAGCTTGAGCCCCACAAGAAAAAGCAGCAGCGCAATGCCAAGTTCGGCAAGAAGGTCAATCTGCTCGTCGGAATGCGCTATATTCAGGACTGAGGGCCCAGCAAGAACTCCTACGGCGATAAAGCTCACTATCAGCGGCTGACGCAACATGAGCCCCGCAAAGCCGACACCCGCCGCCAGCACAAGAAGCGCCGCGATCTCGTAGAATATGTAACCCTCGATTGGTGTGAACATATCTCGTGCATCAGGCCGGGTTCCTTCGTGTCACATCGTCATCACGATGCGACCGTCGATCCGTCCCTTCTCCATCTGTTCGAAGATGCCGTTGATGTTGTCGAGCGTGTCCGTGGCATAATGCGAGGTTACTTTCCCCTCGGCCGCGAAGGACAAGCTTTCCGCAAGATCGGCGCGTGTACCAACGATTGAGCCGCGGATCGTCTTGCGGTTCAGCACCACGTCGAAGATGTTCAGCGGGAAGTCGCCCGGTGGCAGGCCGACCAAGCTCATCGTGCCGCCGGGTGCCAACATACCTACACCCTGACTGAACGCGGTGTTTGAAACGGCAGTGACCAAAACCCCTTCGGCTCCGCCGAGCCGAGCCACTTCATCAACTGGGTCCTGTGTTGTCGCGTTTATCGTGGCACCGGCACCCAGATCGCGCGCCAACGCAAGTTTGTCTTCGGCAACGTCAACGGCGATCACATGCAGCCCCAATGCCCGCGCATACTGGACCGCCAAGTGCCCCAACCCTCCGATACCAGAGATCACTACCGTCTGGCCCGGCCGCAGGTCGCATTCTTTCAGACCCTTATAGACCGTCACACCGGCGCAGAGGATCGGGGCAGCGGGTGCAAAATCCAGATTGTCAGGCAGGTGTCCGACATAGGTCGGGTCGGCCTCGACATATTCGGCAAACCCGCCATTGACTGTGTAGCCGGTATACTGCGGTTCAGTGCGGCACAGCGTCTCCCAACCCGTCACGCAGGCGGTACAGCGCGCGCAGGCATGGTGCAGCCACGGAACGCCAACACGGTCGCCTTCCTTTACCGAAGTCACACCGCGTCCGACCTCGGCCACGATGCCGACGCCCTCGTGGCCCGGGATGAAGGGCAGTTCGGGCTTGACGGGCCAGTCGCCCCGGGCCGCGTGCAAATCGGTATGGCAAACATCGCAAGCTTCGATCTTCACAAGAATCTTGCCGTCTTTGACCGTTGGTTTGCGGACTTCCTTAACCTTTAGCGGCTGCGAAAAATCCGTAACAACGGCGGCTTTCATCGTGGACATGAATGAGCTCCTTTCAGGTAAAGGTCGAGTGACTAGGGGGTGAGCGTTTCGGTACACGCCGCAGCACTCTTTTCTCCAACTCGAGAATCACAAGCAGCACGGGACCAACGGCGACGACCAGTACCCCTTGCAGCAAGCTGAGCGGCCGGGTTTCAAAAAACGTCTCCATGAACGGGGCGTATGTGAAAGTGAATTGAAGCGCCGTGACCGCCGCGATCGCAATCAACACGGGCCGCGTGCCCAGAACGGCGCGCAGCGACAGGGACGTCGTGTTGAGAAACCGCACCGAGAACAGATAGAAGATTTCCATGACCACCAACGTGTTGACCGCGATGGTGCGCGCTTCCTCCAAACTTGCACCCTGAGCCTGCGCGAAAGTGAATATTCCGAAGATTCCGGCGCAGAACAGCAGTGAGACAAACCCGACCCGCCACAAGACAAAGCGAGTCAGTATTGGCTCATCCGCGCGGCGCGGGGGGCGGCGCATGATGTCAGGTTCCGGCCCCTCAAACGCCAGTGCTATGGCAAGCACGACCGAGTTGACCATGTTAACCCAAAGAATTTGCACTGGCGTGATCGGAAGCGTCAGGCCCAGCAACGGCGCAAGGATAAGGGCCAGCGCCTCTCCTCCGTTCACTGCCAGAAGAAAAACGATGGCTTTTTTGAGGTTGTCATAAACGGTCCGACCTGCGCGAACAGCTTCGGCGATGGTGGCAAAGTTGTCGACACGCTCGGCGGCATCTACCAACTCATCGGGTTCAAGCCCGTCGATCTGCGTACCCGTCAGGACTTCTTGCGCATTCTCCAGCCCCAATTCCCGGGCAATGGCTGAGGCTGTTCCCGCGTGATCGCCGGCGATCATCTTGACGCGGATACCGGCGACACGACACTCTGCCACTGCCGCAACAGCTTCATCGCGGGGCGGGTCGATCAGACCCAAAAGACCAAGCAAAATAAGATCGCTTTCGACGTCGTCAAACGTCAGGGTCTGCTTTGCCGGATCGACTTCCCTGCTGGCGATGGCAAGCACGCGCTGTCCCCGTGCGGCGATTTCTTCGACGCGTCGGTGCCAGTAATCCGCGTCCAGCGGCTCGTTGCCATTTTCCTCACCGTGTTGGGACGGGCACATGGCAATGATGCGTTCGGGCGCCCCCTTCACATGAATTGCAGCGCAGCCTTCATGGTCGTGATGAAGCGTTGCCATGAATCGGTGCGCTGCATCGAAGGGGATGGCGTCGGTCTGTGGATTTGTCCGGCGCAACGCGTCCGGCTCATACCCGGCCCTCCAGCAGAATGAGACCAGCGCACCTTCCATCGGATCGCCCGTGACAGACCATTGGCCATCAACCTCTGCGATTTCTGCGTCATTGCAAAAGGTTGATCCGCGAGCCAGGTCGCCCAACAGCGGGTACGACGCTGTGTCGACCTCACGCCGTCAAGTGTTATGCCGCCCTGAGGCCGTACCCCGCGCCGATTCACCGGTCAGCACCGCTTCTTGAATGCGAAGGCCATGAGGTGCGATAATCCGAAGATCGGCCGGCACCCGGTCACCCGGTTCAAGCAGGACGATATCGCCTGAAACAATACGCTCTGCTGGCACGAGGGTGCGGCGCCCGCCGCGCAGCACACGTGCCTCGGGTGCAAGCATATCCTTTATTGCTGCAAGCGCCTGTTCAGCTTTGCCTTCCTGAACAAAGCCGATTACCGCGTTCACGAGCACGAACGCAAGGATCACCCCTGTGTCTACAAGATGCCCAAGCAGTGCAGTCACCAACGCAGCCGCGAGCAGGACATAGATCAGAAGGTTGTTAAACTGCCGCAGCAGACGCACCATCGCGCCAGTTTGCGGCGGTTCCGGCAACCGGTTCGGACCTTCGGACCGCAGCCGATCGGACGCAATGGCCGCTGTCAAGCCCGAAGTATTCGTACCGATAAGGTTCAGTACATCGTCTAAGGAACGATCATGCCAGTGCGCTGACGCCAGATCAGGCGTATTTGATCAATCGGGCGATTCTGCCGAAATCTTCGCATGTTGCACTGTCATGACCGATTTGACTCTGGGTCGCTCTGCCAGCTTGGCTCACGCGTCGCGTGTTCGTTGACAAACGCCTTAAGGTCCTTGACTGCCACCCGGAATTCCCGACCGAGTTTTACCGCGCGTAGTTCTTGCTGGTGAATCCAGCTGCGAACCGTTTGTTCGCGAACTTTCAAAAGCTCGGCGATCTCATGAGTTGTCAGAAACGGCTTGCTGAGCATGCGCACTCTCCCGTTGCATGGGCGAGTTTACTACGCTTATTCAAATATATGTTACAGCGTCAAGACGTCTCAGGACAGTTCAGAAGCGTTGAACAATCATCAGGTACGTTCGGTTTTTTTAAGAAAAAGTATTCTAGTACTCTCTTCGGTCCGCCACGTTTCACCGTGGCCGCTCGGGAAAGATGTCGAGCCGTCTGTTCCCGAGGTAGAGGTCAAAGACAGCCAGGCCGCATCCCGCTGTTGACTGGCTACTGTACCTCGGCTTTTGTTTTCGGCAGGGCGATCTTCGGTGGCAGGCTTTCCCCCTAAGGCATACGGCGGATAGGCATCGGCCTGATTTCAACCCCTGCTTTTGTTTGTCCTAAACGTAAAATGTAAGGGCTCTATTGTGTTTGACACCTGGTTGCCGCTGCTCGGCGGTCTCATCCTGTTGATCGTTGGTGGCGAGTTCCTGGTTCGTGGTTCCGTGCAAGTAGCAACCGGGATGGGTGTCTCACCGTTGGTGATTGGGTTGACGCTGGTGGGGTTCGGCACCTCAACGCCCGAGCTTGTCACCTCGGTACAGGCGGCGCTGTCGGATGCGCCAGGTATCGCCTACGGCAACATTGTTGGATCCAATATCGCCAATACCCTTTTGATCGCTGGCGTTGCCGCGCTTCTGTGTCCAATTGCCGTGGCATCGTCTGCGCTCAGGCGGGACGGGTTCGTGATGTTGGCTGCCGTTCTTGCTTTTGCCGCTATCGCTGCTGTGATGCCGATGGGTCCCGCCGTTGGTGCGATCTTTGTCCTAACGTTGGCCGGGTACATCTTTGTTGCCTTCCGACAGGAACGTGCCAGCACCGCGCTGGATCACGGGGCGGTCTACGAAAAAAGCATCGCCTTGCAAGAGGCTGACCCTGCGCTCGCACCACTCGCACCACCGCAGTCGTCGCTTCTTGTCTCGGCCCTGATTGCGGTTGCTGGATTGGTTCTGGTCGTGTTCGGCGGTAAATTCCTAGTGGAGGGTGCTGTCTCATTGGCACGCGGCCTGGGTATTTCCGAAACGGTGATTGGCCTGACCATAGTTGCTGTCGGCACCTCGATGCCGGAACTTGTCACATCTGTCGTGGCCGGATTGCGCAAACAGGGCGACGTCGCCTTTGGCAATATCGTCGGTTCAAATATCTACAACATCGTTGGAATAGGCGGCTTTACTGCACTGATCGCGCCGGGCGCGGTTCCGGTTGAAATCGTCAGTTTTGACAATCTTGTCATGATTGGCGTGTCGCTGGTACTGGTCGGCTTTGCCTGGACCGGTTTGCGCATTGCAAGGTGGGAAGGCGCATTGTTACTTGCCGGGTATGTCGCGTATGTCTACGTGCTCTGGCCGTAATCTATCGCGGGCAACGTGGCTCGGCGTCGTCTTTGCACGAGTTCCTATCTTCAGCGCTCGAACACCAGCTTGTTTCAGTACGTCTTTGTCAGCAACCAAAAAACTACCAGGTGCTTCAACCTGATTCATTTTAATGGAAGTCGAGAGGGACTGGATGAGGGGGCAACCAGCCCCTCTCGGGAGGGGGTAGCGAAAAAACGCTTCTTTCTTCAGTGAATCCGCTTGAATAAAGGGACTCCTGTGGTCTGATAGCAACTGAAACAGATAATTTCTATTTTGGAAACAATTAATCACATTAATAATTGGACACAATTTTGCCGCAATGTCATCCTGACAGTCGGGTGGTGTGGCTTAATTTTAGAGTTTTCTAGTCTTAATGACTTGATTGAGGGGGTTAAACGGTACGTCACACCGCCTACATTACCCTACGTAATCAAGTGTTTATATGGTCCAACACTGATCAAAACTAGATCATGTTCTAACTTGTATCTCTGCATCTCAGAACGCCAATTTCGCGTGTGATAGTGGCTGATAACTCATTGAAAGGTATCAGCCAAAGTGCCGAATCCTGTCCCCTGAAGGGCTTTTCCAGGCAAACGCAGGGTTTCTGCGACCTGCTTCTGAAGTGTAGCTTTTGCGATCATAGGACAGAATCACCGACCCCTTCTGCAGATGGATGGGTGTCATATTGTACCAAAACGCACAGGCAGTTGATGTCAGGTTCCAGCGCAGAATCCTGCCGCTAGTTTTCAATGTTGAACAAAACCGACTGGCTTGCGGTGCCGTCTATCGAGAATTTGGCACCAACAGGCGTGGCGTAAACACCCAGTCGTCTGGACCACCGCGCCCAGACAGCAGGGACAATTCCCAAGATGCTTTTGGCTCCACCGCGTTTTGCGGCGACTGTCATTTGGTGAAAAAGCTCACGCTGAACCAAAAGCCTACGAGAGGCCGATACGTTGTCTGTTACAAAAAACCGGGACGCTTCCCATACAGTCGGTTTTACGGGAGCTTCAAAAAACAGGATATCGGTGGGCATTCCTTTTAGAATGCCTCTTTGCGCATCCCGCAGCATATAGGTGTATATTCCGCATTGCGCCGTGCTGGGAAGCAGCCGCACACCGCCAAAGACTTCGCCGAATTCATGAAGAATGATCCATTGGCAGGCTGGGGTATCGTACTGGTCGAACTCCATTCCATCAGCTTCGCAAATCTGCCAATTCAATCTGTCGATAAATATGGATTTTCGTGTCTCAAGGTATTTTGTAAGCAATGTGCCATGCTCGTGGATATTGCGAAAGCTCATCGCTGTCGCGCGTATGTTGCCAAGTTTGCTGCGAGGCGTTGAAAGGGCACGTTGGGGCGCACGATGTTTGCGCTGCGCCAAAGCCTTCGGCGCAGTCACAGAGTCGTTGGCAGGACTCAGGTCCGGAAAGGTTTCCGGCGATTGGTATGCCTGCTGGTACCTGAGTGGTCGGTCCATACTTTTCTCATAATTTCGGCACACTTATGACAAGATTTGAACTGGCTGGTCTACAACCTAATCAAGTACTTTGTGGATTTATCGAACAAGTGTGTCTAATTGACATCCCTTTGATAAAGACGTCGCTTATTCCTGTAGATCGTTTCAAATGTTCCCCCTTTTTAGAGCGCTAAAGCGGGATCCCCGCCTTGCAGTTCGCCTGGCAAGATGTTGTTTGGATTAAGTTATATTTTGGGGCTACCATCCCTTTACCTGCACGGGCGTGGTCTTGGGAAACTATTCAAAACGTTTTGTGCCACGGCCTGAGACTGAGCGCGATTCTTGTCCTTCGGCCTATGAACCTCAAATCCGATCCACACGATTTCTGTCAAAACATTGTGCAAACGAAAAAATGATGCGCAGACATAACGAGGCCCATCTTGGGTCAACCTTTTGCCGCCTTTCCTCGTCATTCTGACATAGTCCTGAGATTTCCACGCACCCGGGCCAGTCGCTGCTCACAGTCTGCGACGCCCAGCGGTTGGTTCGGTGCAAAAGGTTGGTGAAAAGATATGCGTATACTTGCCGTAGACGACGACCCTAGCATCCTGGAGTTGTTGACCAGCGTACTTGCTGCATTCGGTTACAAAGATGTCGTTACCGCCCGCAGTGGTCGGGACGCGCTTGACATATTATCGGACCCGTCAGAGGTGTTCGATTGTTTGCTTCTGGACGTACAGATGCCCAAAATGAACGGGATCACACTGTGTGAGGAAGCGCGCAAGCTTCCCGGCTATACCTACACGCCCATTATCATGGTCACGGCCATGGTTCAGAAGCAGTATATTGACGAAGCTTTCGAAGCAGGTGCTACGGACTACGTCACAAAGCCATTTGAATTCTCTGACCTTAAACAACGGCTTTCAGATGCCTACCGGATGGCGGCCGAGCGGAGAGCTGCAATTGAGGTGTTGCAGGCAGATGAAGACGCATGGCAGGACTCGGAGGTATACCCGGACGTCCGCATCAGCGACCCGCAATATTTTGGTGGCTTACCAGGATGCATAGGGCTGGCCGAGTTCGAAAACTACGTGGTTCAGGTTGCCACCATGCATTCCGCAGCCGCAAAGATTCTGGCTGTCAGGGTCACCAATGTCGAAGAAATCTACAAGCCCAGTTCCACAAGCGAGTTCCGGGAGTCGATGGCGTCAGCTGGTGCCGCACTTCTCCGGGCCACCAAGGAAGGGCGCAAGGTGGCGACATATTGGGGAAATGGTGTCTTTCTGTTTGTCTTCGACCAGCAAGATAGTACGCACGCGGAACGTCTGCTGAAGCAGGGACCAGAGATTGCGGATGGTGTCATGCTGGGCAGCCCATTGGTGTTCCAGGTGGGGGAGGAAATTCCCCTGGAAGCTAAGACAAAAATGGAAGCGTTGTTTTTGATCGACAAAGCTGTCGAGCTTGCCGAATTGCGGAGCAACCAAGCCGCTCAGTTCGGCTGACTGGCCGTCAATACGCAATCATGATGAGGTTAGGGCTCTCCCAATCAACATGGGAGAATACCAGCCTCAAAATTCTTTTGGATGCGCGAACCCTTCGGTCAGTTATTCGCACCAAGGCTGGCTTGTGAAAGATCAGACACAGCTTTTTTGTAGGCATCCAAATACGTCCCGGCAGACGGCTTGTGGGCAAGGGGCGGGAAAATGACGCTTTCCATCCCAAGGCTGCGCAAGGCTTCGATGGCGGTTGCCGGAGGCTCAGCTTCCCAAATCAGAACCTGTGCACCTGTCTGCTGTGCAATTGAACTCAGTTCGGCCAGTTGTTCGGGGGTCGGGGCTGCACCGGCATTCCATTCCAGCGATGTAATCGAAAGGCCATAGCGACGCTCAAGGTACTGATACCGGGGGTGCGTTGCGATCAGTGCAACGTCCCGAGTGTCTGAGAATGCGCTTTGGGTCGTTTGGTCCATTGATTCCAGATCAGCGCGCAATTCCTCAAGACGAACTGCGACGTCATCTGCCGAGGCAAGCTCGCGCTCCGTGATCGCCTCGGCGATAGCCTCAGCTTGGGCAATTGCCAGCGTCGGATCGAGCCAGAGGTAAGATGCAACTCCCTCATGCGAATGCTCGCCCCCGTCGCCGTGGCTGTGGGTTATGCTTTCGGTGACGATGAACTGATCCTCAATTGCGGCAGACGAGTTGACCAACCGCGAACGCGGAAGCGTTACGCGGTCGACCCAAGTCGCAAAGCTGGCACCATTCAAAAGGATCAGGTCCGCCGATTGGATCATGCTGATATCGGCAATGGAAGGGCGCCAGAAAGACGGATCGACATCTTCCGGGACCGGAAACTCAACATCTGCCGAGTCGCCCAACAGACGTTCCGCAAAGTACTGAAGCGGATAGTTTGGCGTCACCACCTTGGGTCGATCCTGTGCTACGGCAACGGTCGCCAGCAAAAGCCCCAAGGTGGCAATAACAGTGCGCTTGAACAATCGCTGCATCGTCAGCTCCCGCATTTGCGCGCGATGTCTTCGGGTGTCACGATCCAATAATTGTCGTGACCACCCGTATCGACCTCGATCACCAAGCCTTGCGAATGGTCCACGCTGGACAGGGGTATAAGGACCGTGCCATCGCTTTCAAGTTGCAGCGTCGTAAGCAGAGAGTTTTCCCCATCCAAGACGCGAACCTCACCTTGCTGAGCGACTTTTCCGTTCGAGAACTTGGCCTCGACGGTCACTGCGTCACAATCGACAGAGGCAAACACAACAAGGCTATGAGCCGCTGCTGCCAAGGCAGCAGCAGCCAATAGCGTCGCCAGACCAACGGCCCGGATCACTGTCCCGTCCACTCTTCAAAGTGAACCCAGATGACAGCACCCAGTTCAACAGCCTTTTCCTCACCGTCCTGAGGCAAGGTATAGTCCGCCGTATTCAGCGCCGCGAAACCCCACCACCCGTCAGACGGTGCAGCATAGGTGAACACACCATCTGCGTCTGTCTTGACTGTTTGGGTGATCATCAACTCATCGGGTGCAGTCGCGCTTGCACCGTCGTTGAAGAACTCTACTTCGACTTCGGCATAGGGTACGGGTTCCCCGTCCATTTTGACGATCCCCTGAAACACGTTGTGTTCCCACAGGCCAAATGGCTTGGAAAGAGGGACGATCTCGGTCTTCAGGCCAAGCTCGGTATCCCAGCCTTCGTCATCGCCATAGGCCGTCACATAGGTCTTGGTGTAGTGGATGATGAACGCGTCCTCGGCCGGTTCCCAATAGGGCTTGGGCTCCATCGCAAAGATATAGGTGCCGGGGCGTTCCAGCGGGAAATCGAGCGTATAGCCCTGATCATCCATGACAGTAGCGTCCTGTAGATCACCCAGAAGGTCCGTGGTTGCGCCTTCATGGGTCACGGTGAACGCCTCGGGCTTTTCAAGCATCATCCCATCCATTTCGAACGGGTGCGAGAAGGACATGGTCAGGGACAGGCTGCGACCGTCTTCCTGGCTGATCATCGGGTCATTCGGAATAATCATACCATAGTGCGCCAGCGCCGGAGTGACCGCGACACTGCCCACCAATGCTGCAAAAAGAATATGACGTTTCATATTTTTCCCTTTCTCATGCGCCGAGTGAAAGAAGCCAGCCCACCCAAGTCTCGGCATTTCGTGAAATCAATGCGGCGCCAATTGCCGCGATACACCCTGAAAGAAACATCAGGGTCACTGTCTCTGCAGCCAGCAGGCGCAAGACCATGCCGCGCCTGGCGCCCAGTTTTACTGCAGTCGCGATTTCGCGCGCACGCAGCCGGTAACTTAGAAAGACCGCAAGTCCAACGGCGGCAATCGCTGCAACCGCAATAATGGCTGTCACGCCATCCAAAAGCGATTTGATCCGAAAGATACGGTCAACCAGTCCCTGGATGACACCCGCCGGTTCGATCAACTGGCTTGGGTTTTCGCTGTCCAGATAGCGACCCCTCAGGATTGTACCTGACCTTTGGTCGTTTGGCACAACGATCACCGCTGTGGCAGGAAAGCTGTTCTGTGAGCCGTGAAAGTGAAAGCTTTCGATATTCTCGGGGGTGATGCGCTGGAATTGCACGACGGCAGCATTGGCAAGCGCGTCAGTTCTCGCTGCAATGTCCGCTGCGGTCACGACATCCTCATGCCCGTGCCCGATCCCTTGGATCACCCAAGCTGTTTTGATATCAACGAAAATCGCCTGATCGTCCGGTGTGTTCGTGGGGGCAAGAACACCGACAATGGGCATCTCCAACGGATAGACGCCGTCAAGGTCGAACAGGTTTTCCGGCGACGAAACAAGGCTATCACCAACGCGCTTGCCAAGCTTTCGCGCCACATCTGCGCCAATCACCGCATCGCCTAACAGCGACAGACCGCGCCCCTCTGAGAAACCCAGGTCTCGGAAGTCAAAATAATCAAGCGTCGTGCCGACGATCCTGAAGCCCCCCGATGAAAATGCGGTATGCACTGGAATTGGCATCGCCAAACCGCTGTCCCAAAGCGTCTCCACTTCTTGCATTGCAATTGGGGCAGGGCGTTCGTCCGAAAAGTAGAGCGCCGCCATCGTCAAATCCAACTGTGATCCGCGGCTACCCAGAAGCAGGGGCGTTTTTTCACCGCGCGCGACCAGAGCGGTCTGGCTCGTCGACAACAAGATCTGTGTCGCGACGGGCACGAACAGGATAAGCGCTGCGACGACGACAAGCACAAGGCTTCGCGCCCAGTGAAAGCGCAGATAGGCATAAGCAAGGTACAGCGCATTCATGCCGCGGCCACCTCGCGATACTGCGCGAAATCTATTACACGCTCGAAACGCGGCAAAAGCTCGTGGTCATGCGTCACGGCCAGCACAGTCGCGCCGGCATCTGCGGCTTGCTGGAATAGCAAGTCAAGGATGCGCCCCTTGCTTTCGGGGTCGAGATTTCCGGTCGCCTCATCGGACAGGATGAGCTTGGGCTGCGTAATCAGGGCACGGCAAATAGCGACCCGCTGCTGTTCACCTTGGCTCAATGCAGCGGGGTGCCTGTCAAGCTTGTCGCCTATTCCGCAGGCATCGGCCAAGGCTTCCGCACGGCCGCGGGCGTCTGCATCTAGCTTTAGCGCTGGCGTAATCCGGTAGGGATACAGGATATTCTGCCGCGCCGACAGGTAATCAAGCAACGCAAAGTCCTGAAAAACAAATCCTATGTGACTTGCCCGGAACTGTCGGCGTTCGGCGTCTGACAACCCGGTTACATCCGTTCTGTCGATGTCTATGCGCCCGCTCTTTGGCAAGAGGATACCGGCAATCAGATTCAGAAGGGTAGTTTTTCCGCTTCCACTTGGCCCGACAATGGCAAGACGTTCCCGTTCCTGCAGCGACAAGTGCGGCACATGCAACCGAAACCCGCCTTCTCCATATTCGAACGAGACGTTTTCGACGCTAATCATCGTGGGACTCTTCGGAAACTTCGAACATTTCGCCTGCCATGTCCCGGATGACCTCGCGCAGCGCAAAGTCGGTTATCCGCCACGCTCCATTGATCGGAGAAATCGATAGATCGGCACTGTACGTATTGCCCCGCACGTGAAGATGTTCTTCATGGCCTACGGTTCCAATCACTTGCCATGTCGCATCAATCGTCAGCGTTGAACCTTCGTTTGTGACGATGCTGTCCAACATCTTTATTTCGTGAAGCGTCTGGTCGGCTTCGTGCAAGCCGCCACCGGCCATTGCGCCAACCCGATCCAGATACAGATACTCAAGCGCGGCACCGTCGGACACTTGCGCGAGCGTGTCGTATATTTCATCTTCCTGTGTCTTTCCGAACGCTTCGTATACGACAGCCAACAAGGCGGGTGTCAGCTCGTCGGATAGTTCGATCGCTACGGGAACAGTCATTCGCGGTTTTCCCGGAACCGAGTACGCCTCAACCCCGTCCGTGCGGCTTAACCCATCCAATGACGAAAAGTACACGCCAGCAACGATGCTGACGCCCAGAAAAAATACAATGGCTAACACTACTTCTTGGCGCACAAGCTTCAGTCCCAACTAAAAAGATGTACGGAGCAAAACGCGTTTTGGATCAAACCTTGGTTCAATTTTGTGCAGAACCCAACGAGGAAGCAACAAGAACCGCGCTGTTTGCAGGGCAGCGCGATATGCCTCCGGTCTTGCATCACGTTTCACGATGGCTGCCAAGGCCTGTGCATTCTGACAATATCGACGCAATCGTGGAAAAGATGTCTGATCGCGTCATCAATTCATCATGTTTCATGTCCAGTTTGTAAAAGTGCTTTTGGGTTAGGTGCGTGTCCAAAGCATCGCCAGCGGCCAGCGATGGGTTGCCCTGTGACAAGAAAATATGCGCAGGTTTACTAAACCGAGGGACACGAAACGCACTGACCGCCAGCTCATGCGCGATTTCTACGCCTCTGATGCGTAAGTCTTCGGCGTCGGGGCGTTCCGCAATGGCGCGCTTAATTTCCGACACGGTTCGCCTTGATCTGAACCGCAGTTTCCAACCTTTTACGATGTATCTCCATCGCTTGTACGTTCGAAAATACAAAGGCTGCAACGCGGGTTCTGCGCCTATCATCTTGAAGGGTGGGTCCAACAGGATCAGGCCGAGTATATTCTCTTGACCCAATTGTCTTGCCATCTCTAAGACCATCGGGCACCCGGCTGAATACCCGCACAGGACGAAAGGGCCGGAATTTCCAGATTGTCTCAAATGCAAGATTGCTTCGACTGCAAGGTCGTTGAAGGACCTGCCAAATGGCACGGGGGTGCCCTTTGTGCGATGGCTGGGAATATGCACAACAGAATGATCCGGGCCAAGGCTGCGCGCTATATATCGGCTGAACTGAACAGAGCAATGCGCAATCACCACCGTGGTTTTTCCCGGACCCGGGTTGGAAATCTGTACGGTGCTGTCGTTGCCCAAGAATGCGTCGCCCGCGCGGCGTGCCATTACGCGCTTGGCCAGTTCTGCAACCGTGGGATAGCTGAACAGATCGATAGGCTCGAACTGTATTCCTTGCTTTTGACCCAATGTATAGGCCGCGATTGTGGACAGGCTGTCGCCCCCGAGGTCAAAGAAATTGGCATCTCGGGTTTTGTACGGGGTCTTGAGCGTTTCAGAGAAAAGGGCTGCTATTTGGTCCTCAAGGATATCTCTTGGCGCTTCTCCGGTCTGAGTCTGAGATTGCTGTAAGATCACGGACTTCAGGGTGTTTTGGTCCAGCTTTCCGTTCGGGAGCGCGGGAAACTTTTCTATTCCGACCACTAATCTTGGGTGAAACGGGACTGGCAGACTGGCTTCGATATGGCGCGCCACGGCGTTGCATGCAGGGTCATTGGCGGGGCATTCCACGGCCAAAGCGATTGTTTTGGCGCCAGTGTCGTCCAACGTAAGGGCGGCAACCCGCCGATCATTTGACACAACCTGCGCTGTGGTCTCTATTTCCGACAACTCAACGCGATGCCCGCGTATTTTGATTTGTTTGTCTTTGCGGCCCAGAAACGTGATGCAGCCTGATACGTCAGCCGTTCCAACGTCGCCCGTTCTGTAGGCGCGTAGGCGGTCTGGTCCAATTTCAAAGAACCGGTCTTTCGTTTGCTCGGGATCGCGCAGATAGCCGTCCGCGATCGTCGTGCCCGCAACGACTATTTCACCCACCACGCCCGGATCCGCGGGGACACCATCACTGTCGAAAATACCGACCCAGGTTCCCGGAATGGCTTTGCCAATTGGTACGACTTGATCGCCGTCGAACGATGTTGCATCAAATGACGTGCACCAGACCGTGCCTTCCGTGGGCCCATATTCATTTACCAGAGTGCAGTTGGGCAGTACCCGTTGCAAGTCGCGTGACAAGGCGGGGTAGAGGGCTTCTCCGGCTGCAATTAGAACCTTGAGACTGTGTAAATCCTGCGGTGGCACAGTGGATAACAATGCTTGCGCAAGGCCGGGCAGGCACAGCGTGTGCGTTACACCATGATGGGAAATCAACTCCCCCAATGCGGCGGGTCGCTGTTCGGCGTTCTTTGACGCAATCACCAAATGCCCGCCAGTGCAAAGCGTCCAGTAAATCCCGGCAACCGAGCTATCGAAAGCGAGCGAGGACAACAGAAGATATACCTCTGGCGCCGTACCATAGACCTCATCCCGCGCTGCTGTGGATACTGCCAACGCTGCCTGAGAGATTGCGACGCCTTTGGGTTTGTTTTCCGACCCTGACGTAAACATAACGTATGCGCGCGGACCGTGTGTAACTTCGGTCAGGGGAATTGCCTGGTCGAGCGCCTCAAGCAGAACAAGCTTTGCAGACGTTTCTGGCAGGCTTGAGCGTGACGCCTGCGTCGAAATCACAAAGCGAGGTTGGACAGTATCCATGATCTGCGAAAGGCGGGCTTGCGGGTAATCCAGATCCAATGGAACGTAGGCAGCGCCTGACATCATCACACCCAGAAAGGCTGCAATTGCATCGGCCCCACGTGGCAGTGCAACTGGAACGATGTCACTTGGTTGGATGCCGGACTCTCGCAGCAAAAAGGCGATTTGACGCGCGCGCGTGACAAGATCGGAGTAAGACAGCGTTTGTTCGGCGTCGGTAACCGCTGCTGCCCCCGGCGCAGCTTTGGCGCAATTCAAGAACCGTTGGACAACTGTTTCAGCCTTGGGAGCGGGTGACACCTGAACTGATCTTGCTCGGTTTTTCATGATGCCGTTGATCGGCTGCGACGGGTCAGCAGTGATCGCAGACAAGACCTGCTTGTAGACCGCAATACAGGACCGGGCTTTTTCGGCATTCACTCGCGCCGGGTCGTAAATGACTTCGACCCCAAGTGTCCTGTTCGGCGTCACCAAAAGAGACAACGGATAGTTGTTGAACTGCGCGGACTTGAAGTCTTTGACCTGTATCTCACCAAATGTGCTGTCTGTTGGTTGCACGCCTTCGTTTACAAAAAGGGTGTCAAAAAGGGGCGTACCCTTCGGAAACGGGGAGCAGTTTTGCACGTCCGCCAGCGCGGCGTATTCGTGTTTAAGCCGATCCATTTCGGCGCGAGCATGATTTTTTAGAAATACGTCAACCAGCTGAGAAGGGTCGATTTTTAGCCGAACGGGTAACGTGCTGACAAACGCGCCGATTGTGTCTGAGATATTCGGAATCTCCGCTGGTCGTCCTGCTGTTGTCGTTCCGAATACCACATCATTTTGCTGTAGCTGCCTGCGCAAGACCAAGGCCCAAGCCGCTGACAGAACAGTATTAGGCGTGATTTTTAAACTGGCTGAGACGGCCTCAACCTGTTCCATCAGGTCCTGGCCCAAAGACTCTGAGTGTGAAACCTGCGTCGTAGCCTGACCGAGTGCGTTCGGCTCGGGCAGCAAACAGGGCTCGTCGAGACCTGCAAGATAATCTGTCCAGAACGCAACATCCGAAAGCGGGCGCTTTTTCTTTAGCCAACCAAGATAGGTTTTGAAGCTTGGAATACTCGCATCGTCCGGGTGTTCACCGTTGTAACGCGCGAAAATTTCGTGAAACGCAACGCGTGTTGACCATCCATCACTTATCAGATGGTGGATCGTCCAAACAAACCGCCACGTGTCCTGCGATGTTTTGATCAGAGTGACCGCCATCAACGGGGGCTTTTTTAGATCAAACTGGCGCAGTTGTTCGTGCTGAAGAAGGTAATCAAACCTTTTCTCTGCATCTGAATGCCCGGTCCAGTCCAGTTCGGTCCAAGGCAGGTTTACCTTTTCCTGAACGACTTGAACGGGTTGCTTTACACCCTTCCACACGAAACCAGCGCGGAGCGCATCGCGTGACGCGACCAGTGCCTCAATCGCGGTTCTTAGACGCTGTGGGTTTAGCGGGCCATGCAATGTGCAACTGATAACAGCCACGTATTGCCCACGAGACTGCGTCTCGCCCTCAACGTGGAAGAGCATTCCTTTCTGAGCCGAGGACAGTGGAAGAATATCAGCTACACCCTGAGGATATCCCATGCTAGCTCAGCGCCTCCGTGATGCTCGCAAGATCATCATCGTCCAGGTCAAGAAGCACGTCGTCCTGATCTTTGTCTGAAACTGCCGAGGGTAAGTCGCTTGCATGTTCAGCCAGCGACCGGATGGTTCGATATTCAAACAGCGACGTTGCGGGCAACGCAAAGCCGTTTTCGTTGGCCTTAATCGCGATTTCAATCGCCGCCAGACTATCCACGCCAAGGTCAAAGAAATCCTCGGTCACCCCAATCTGATGCACGCCCAACACGGCTGCCAGAATTGCAGACAGCTTTTGTTCCGCGTCGGTTGCTGGCGCTACGATACCCGTGCTTTTTCTGCTCCGTCTGCGCGTTTTGGGCAGTTTGGCTGTATCGACCTTCCCATTGGCGCTTAGCGGCATGTCGTTCAGAACAATCACGTCGTCAGGAAGCAAGTTTCGGGGAAAATGCGCCTCCAAGGCCTGCCAAACGTCCTGCTCTGCGATGTCGTGACCGGCCACATACACGGATAAGCGTTGTGGGCGCAGAGGTTCGTCAAACCCGATTTCTTCAAGAATCTGCTCAACGCGTTGGGTGTCGATATCGTCATTCAACTCGTCCAGGGCCTGCTCGCGGGTTTTGTGACCCATGCGGACATCCCACGAATAGGGCAGGGCGTAGTTATGGAAGCCTTCGCGTGACTTGTGCAGATGGATGCCCGCGTCGTTGATCAGGCAGTTGGTCGATCTGCCGGTGTCCGACGGTCGTTGCCATGCGGTGTGCTTGTCGAGAAACTCGTAAATCTCGGAAACCGGCACATCAATGTACCGGTAGATGTCAAGTACCTCGACCTTGTTCAGGAACCGGCCGTCCTGTAAATCGTCGGTTTCTAAAAGCCGCGAAAGCTCATCATCCTCAGCGTGATAGGCTTTGCGGGCCTTTGTAACCAAATCGTCTAGCTGGGCGCATGTCGGGGCTGTGTTGCGGAACAGATCGGGGGTCAAGCGGGTTTCAAAGAACTGCCCCCTGGACAACCCCGTCACCAGCATTGGGGCGCCTTCGGACAGGGCTGTACGAAAGGCCAACGTGTAGAGTGCCTTGAAACAACCCTGGCAGACATTGGAATGTGCCTTCAAGCTGTCGACGAAAATCCGGTTCATCTTGTCCGTGCTGAGATACCGGTGATCCCAGCCAAGATCGTCTGCAACCCGTTGAATATTCGCTTTTGCCTGATCAGCGATATACCCATTGTCCAATGTTACCGCCAAAACGCGCGAGGTGTAGTCAGCCAAACGGTAGGCTGCGTATGTGCTGTCTTTGCCACCGCTCAGCATCATAACCGCGTCGTAGTCGCCTGTGCTTGCCTGCGCTGCGCGTGCGATTTGGTGCTTCAGATCGGGTTCGTCACGAAAATAGGCTTGAGCCCGATCTTTGTAGCTGTCGAACTCAGCACAAATCCCGCAAAGATCGGGCTCAGCGAACTCCAATCCGGGAACGGCGTCTGTAATCCCGCATTTTCGACAGGCTTGCTGACCCTCTGCCGAAGATGAGGCAGAGCCGAAGGCAACGTGGATGGCGTTCACGTTGGGGATTTGGCGCAGAACGCGATCAATTTCTGCAACTTCGAAACGGACCCCGCCGATTTTAACCTGCTGATCTGCGCGACCAAGGTATTCAACGCGGCCATCCTGATTGATGCGTCCAATGTCACCAGTCCGGTACACTCTGCCCTGAGCCTTGGCGGGATCATCCAGAAACTTCTCTGCGGTCTTCGCCGGGTCGTTTAGGTACCCCTCTGCCAACCGACCGCCGAGAACAATTTCTCCGGTTACACCAAGCGGGCAGATATTCAAACCCTTGTCCCGGATGCTGAGTGATACTCCGGCCGCCGGGCGACCAATCTGAACAGAGGCGTCGGTGTCGTTGTCAGGGCTATAGACGTGATGCATGGCCCCCACAACGGCCTCCGTGGGGCCGTACTCGTTGACCAATGTCAAGGAATGCGACAGCACCTCGGTCGCGTTGCGGCACAGTTGCGACGTCAAGTTCTCACCCCCGAGGATGAGCGTTTGAACACGCTTGATGGCGTGACCTTGTTTGCACGCCAACGCGAGGTGAGAGGGGGTCAGCTTCACAACATCTACCGCGTCCTCGGCAAATACGTCCAGCACGGCAAGGTCCGGGTCCGAGCGTTCGGGGTACACACGGATTGATCCGCCTGACACAAGCGGCGCGAACAATGAAGTCAGTGTCAGGTCGAACGAAACCGACGAAAAGAACGCGTAATGCGCTGGGCGATTGGCACTGAACGTTTCCGCGGCCCAGTGGATGTAGCGTGACAGGTTTTCATGGCTGACCTGCACCCCCTTTGGCGTACCGGTTGAGCCAGAAGTAAACAGGACATACGCCAGATCTGTCCCCACGGGCTCAGGTTCGGACAAAGGTGCATCCGATGTGGCAGGGGGCGGGGTCAAGCGTTTGCATGAAAAGGCACGGTCATCGTCAGGCGTTACAAATACCGCTGCCGCGCCGGAATTCCTGACGATCTGCGCGGTGCGCGCATCGGGTGTGTTTGACGCGATCGGTACAAAGCTGCACCCGGCCTTAAGGATGCCCAACGTGATCAGTACAAATTCCACCGAGCGCGGCAGCACCATCGCAATGGATGAACCGCGCGCAATGCCAAGACCTTTCAGGTAAGCAGCGATCCGGTCGCTTTGTTCATCAACCTCTTTGTAGGTCATCCGGTTCTCAGCACATGAGAGGGCCAAAGCGTCCGGGGACTTGGCCGCTTGTGCGTGAAACGCGTGCAGCACCGTTGCGGGGGTGCCGTCGCTTTCGGTGCGCCCGAACAGAATTGACCGGTCTTTTTCGCCCGCAGATATATCCAGCGCCGTTATCGGTGTATCCGGGATCTCGACCATCGCTTGCAGAACGCGCAAAAAGTGATGCCGCAAGCATTCCTCTGACACGGCTTGCAGAATCTCGTCATGCACATCCAGAAAAAGCTGCGTTTTCCCGCTGCCGGTGAAATCCATGATGTGAAGGCGCATGGCATGCGTTACATCATGCGCGCCGCTGTGAAGCCAAGTCGCGGTTGCAGGACGACCGGCGAAATCTTGAAACTCCGCTTGAATGAAGTTGCACACAGCGCTGATCCCGGATGTATCCATAGCCGCCACAGCACCCGGTTTGGCTTGCCTCAAAAAAGCACCCAGTCCTGATTTGACCTTTGTGTGAAGGTCCAGAAGCGTATCGTCAGCCCCAATTTGAACACTAAACGGCAGCACTTCGACGAACAGCCCAAGCGTCTTTTTATCGATGCCGGACAATCTGTTGTGGGATGGCAAGCCGATCGTGATCTGGTCATCCCCTGTAACCCGTTGAAGATAAGCCAGATAGGCCGTCAAGTAGATCGCCAGTCTCGACAAATCCGGCGTGAACAAGCGAAAGGCTGGCTGAGTAACAGCGCGCGCCAGTGCATCGGTTAATTCCTGCCCCATCGGCACATTGAGACGCTTTGAAAGGGCCGCGCGTCTCGCTGTGGTTCCGTATGGTGGCGAAGAGGGCCGGGGAGGTGCGACAGGCCCGGGGTTCGGTGAGGGAGCTTGCACAGCGGAGCTTTCAAAAAAGCTCGGTAAAGGCTCGGCTGTGTCGTATTCACCTCGTTCGATTGCACAATAGCGGCGCGCGACCTGGTCAAAAAGCAAAGCACTGGAGTGCGCATCACAAACAATATGATGCTGGCAAACGGCCCAAACCCAATGGCTGTCCGATGCTTTTATCAATTGGCTGCGCATCGTTGCGCGCGTTATATCGAACGGGGTTTGAACCCATTTCTCAAGGTGTTGCTCCAAACTCATGCCCGGATCAAGTGACTGACCAAGTTCAGAAATTTCGAGAAGGTTTTTCGGTGCGTCTGAAACAATCTGCTCTGGCGCGCTGTTTTCGTCATGGAATACGGTGCGCAGAATTTCATTGTCTTGAACTATCTGGAAAAACGCCTTCCGAAACACTTCTGGATTCACGTCGAAGTGCAAATCGAACCGCCAGGCCGTGTTGTAGATTGGCACATCCGGATGAAGTTGATGGCCCTTCCAGAATCTCAACTGGCTTTCAGACAATGGATGCGAAACCCGGGTCATTTCAGGTATCCCCAAGTGGATTGTCGAAGTGTTTGGGGGCTGACATCAACAGCTGCCCTGCTGCGAAGGTATGAGTCTGGCGCACCTGTTCCGGAAGCATGGTTCTGTCCATCATTCAGTCACCAGTGCAAGGGTTTCGCCGATAGAAGGGAAACCGATCGTCCGTTCATAGAACCAGAACATGGCAAGCGCGATCAGCGCTATCGACCCTAGCTGTAATCCAACCACCCGATACAAAGTCAGTCGGCGCAGGACGAAAAAGACGGGGAACAATAGCATTACAACGGCAAGCTGGCCGATCTCGATGCCAATGTTAAATGTTGCTAGGCCAAGTGACTTGCGCTCTGGGTCCAAGCCCAGCGGATCAAGAACAGTGGCAAAACCGAACCCGTGGAACGCGCCAAACAAAATTACAACCAGCCATAGTATGTTGTGAAAGCGTGGAACCAGATTGACAACCGCCACGGCTGCTATCGACAACGCAATGACCGCCTCCACAAGTGGCACGGGCAGGGTGATGATTTCGAACGTCGCAAGGCCGAGCGCGATCATGTTTGCGATGGTAAAGACCGTTACGATTTTAACGGTCGGCCAAAGACTTTCCCCGATGCTTTCAGACGGAACCCAGCGTCGATTTTCCACCCGCATCACGGCCCCCAACAACAGGGTGACTAAAAATAGAAGGTGGTCGAACCCGTGCCAGATATGCCAGACGCCGTATTCAAAAAAACCTCGGGCGATACGTCTTGTTGGCTCGTCGTTCAGGTACAGGCTTTTGACGCCGTCGCCGGGCGAGAAGACAAGAGAGATATAGGACTCATTCTCGCCCATCCCGTTGCGTGTGTTCGTTGCGATCAGGGCAAAACCGCGATGGGTCGCATCGATATCCGACTGCAAACCGTCAAAAGACATGTCAATCGTAGTAGGGGTCTTTTCTATACCCAGCACGCTGAAATGAAGCTGAGCGAAGTTTCCGACCGACGTGTTGAAGAACGAGATATCATCAAACTGCACCCCAAGTGGTTGGCCGCCCGAGTAGAGTTTCATGCGGTCATAGAAGTATTCAAAAAATCGCTCTTGCAGCCCAAGCACGTCTTCCTGCGTCATCGGTTCAAGGACCTCAGCAGAGCCTTGATGGATGCGGGCAAGGTCCCGGACAGTAATTTCGACACGACCACTCAGACTGTCGTCGGTCACGTCGAAATACACGTAGCTTTCATTGAACCGATGAGCCTGAACCGGTGTTGATACCAACAAAAGGATCAACGCGCACATCCAAAAGAAGAATCCTTGAATGTTCGTCGCCGAATGGAGGGCGATTGCGGCGCAGCGGGCCGGTATTTTAGATGCCATCGACCCATGCCCCCATGTTTTTACGCTCCGAGTTCTGGTCAAACTGAAGGCCAACGCGGTTGAGTTGGTTGTTCGAGGTGAGGGGCGTTGCTCCACCAACGGATACGTGTTTTTTAACCCGGCCCACCGTTACGAACCGGAGGTGACCGATCGCACCATATTTTGGGACTGCGCCACCTCCAAGGTAAAGCCAGAGAGTTGAAGCCGCACGCCTCAAGCCGAAAAAGACCATTTGAGCGCGTATCAGGCTGTTATCGAGAAAGTATCCCGCAATACGGTGCAGGCTGTGTCGGCAATAGCGATTGATATCGAACGTTTTCGTATTCACTGTCGTGTCTTACTTGGTGTCTGTAATATGCTTACGCACGTGTAAGGCGAATGGATCATAATATCAAAATTATAGAATGAAATAATTTAGTCCACCCCACGATGTCGGTGTCAAACATGCCGAGGTACCGCGTTGTCGGCGCAGCGTGCGGTCAAGAAGCCTTTGAATCAGCTACGCTATCCGCCCTTCGGGTTAGTTACCCGTTCTAGAAAATCGGCCAGACCCCTGGTGGCCTTTTCGCGGTGGCAAGCTGACTGCATTTTCTCGCAGTTTGTCTTGTATTTCGGGTTGGTCAGCAGGCTGCCGATGTTGGCTTCTATCTGGTCTGCGGTATCCGTTCGGCGCCCGGCGCGGCCGATGCCGTGAAACACCGCGCGGGCCGCACTGCCTTCCTGATCGTTGACATGCGGATAGAGCAACATTGGCGTCGCTGCTTCAATCGCTTCGACAAACCCGCCGGTCCCTCCGTGCATGATGGCAAGATCCGCATGTTCCAGAACCTTTTGCTGCGGGACCCAGGCGACGACATCAACGTTTGGCGGCACGTCGAGTGAGCTTATGTCTTCACAGTTTTTTCCAGCGGCGAACAAGAACGTCCACTCTGGGTTTCTGCGGGCCACGATCCAGAGGTTGGCAAGCAAGTCGCTTTTGGGTTTCATCATGGTGCCAAACCCCACGAAAATCCTGCCACCTTCAATTTGACCCGAACAAAACCTTGCAACCTTTGCCCGATCATATGGTTTTTCGGGCCGGTTCTGCAAAATCATCGAACCAAGATACCAAAAATCCCGATAAGAGCGTGTAGGAAGGTCAACCGCTTGTGGTACAAACAGAACCGTGGGGATTTTGTAGGTCCACGGCATTTGCCAGCAGACCAGTCGCAACTTTTTCGCTATCGGCACATCATAGCGTCGTGCCAATTCCAGAAGCACCGCAGAGTACTCTGCACCGGGGTACTTGAGCTTGTTTCTCAGCGCTTTCTTCAACTTCCAAAGCAGAAAGCTGATCCAAAGCAACGAAACTCCAACCCGGCTACCGCGCAGACCAACTTTGGGATAGATGCGCTTGCTCAATGGGGGCGCGCGGGAGCTAGGCGGTGACAGGAACATATTGCTGAACTGCAGCACAGGCAAACCCAGTGACAGCCCGACAATGATATGCGCATGCAGTTCACAATCGACAAAGACGGCATCGGGTTGAATACGGGACAGGGCTTCGGCGAATTCATCCGCGCCGAGGGCTTTGATTGCAGCATCAAGGCGATCTTTGGATGAAAGCGCCCTCAGTTCTTCATGACTGAGCAATGGTGCAAACGCATCCACGCGCGGCATTGGAATTTCAAAGTGCTCCAAGCCGAACTGTGTAATTAACTCGGCTGAAAAATTGGGTGCGAACACCCGAACCTCGTAACCGAGAGACTTAGCCTGCTTTGCAAACTCCAATGCACTGCTTAGCGGGCTGTTCAATCCGCTCGATACTATCGCCAGTCGTTTCAACATTGCCCGCTTCAGTTGGATTGCTTACCCATTTGGTCAAGGCCGCCACTTACAGCCAAAACTTGCCGTCTTACGCTGCCGGAACATAACGGTAGCTGCACCAGGGAGTGCGGACAAGAATCCTGTTGGGTATCGGACACAAGTGCGAGGGCCATGCATCATTTAGACTTATTAATAGGCGCCTGGCCATGTTGCGCTTGGTGGTTGGGGTGTTTGACTTGAAAACTTGGAATAGTTCGTCAAAATCCTCATATGAGTGAATATTTTGATGAAATGTTGAACAGCGATGGATCTCTGCGAGACTCCTACGAAGAAATCGGCCGCTGGTTTAATGCACAGGATGTTTCAAGGTTAAGAGCCAAACAACGCGAAGCCGAAGAGGTTTTTCGGCTTACAGGCATCACGTTCAACGTCTACGGGAAAGCCGAGGCAGAAGAGCGGTTGATACCGTTCGATATCGTGCCGCGTGTGATTTCGGCGCGGGAATGGCAGCGCCTGGAACGCGGCATCGAACAACGGGTCCGGGCTATAAATGCTTTCCTGCATGATATCTATCACCGACGAGAAATTGTTCGTGCAGGGCGCGTGCCCATAGAAATGATTTCGGAAAACGAGGCGTTTCTGCCGCAAATGCTTGGCGTATCGCCGCCCGGTCGGGTTTACACGCATATTGTTGGCGTCGATCTGGTGCGAACCGGACCTGATGAGTTTTTCGTTCTGGAAGACAACGCGCGCACGCCGTCAGGTGTCAGCTATATGCTTGAGAACCGGGAAACCATGCTGAAAATGTTCCCCGAGTTGTTCAGCGCCACAAATGTAAGGAACGTGTCGGATTATCCGCGCAGTTTAAGACGATCTCTGGCCGCCTGCGCGCCCGATTGCGTTGACAACGAGCCTACCGTCGCGGTGCTGACACCCGGTATCTATAACTCGGCTTATTACGAGCACGCTTTCCTTGCGGATCAGATGGGGGTGGAGCTTGTAGAAGGGCACGACCTGCGCGTCGTTGAGGGGCGTGTTTGTATGCGCACTACGCGAGGATACCGGCCGATCGACGTTCTGTATCGACGGGTGGATGACGACTTTCTTGATCCGCTGAATTTCAATCCCGACAGCGCGCTTGGGGTTCCGGGTATCCTGGATGTCTATCGCGCCGGGGGTATCACGATTGCCAACGCGCCGGGCACCGGTATTGCCGATGACAAGGCAATTTACTCTTATATGCCCGAAATTGTTGAGTTTTATACGGGTGAGAAACCTCTGCTGCAAAACGTGCCGACTTGGCGATGCAGCGATCCCGAGTCTCTTTCCTATGTGCTCGACAACTTGTCTGACCTTGTGGTGAAAGAAGTGCACGGGTCGGGGGGGTATGGGATGCTGATAGGACCGACCGCGAGCAAGAAAGAGATCGCGGCCTTTCGAGAAAAGCTAAAATCAAGACCTGCAAACTACATCGCTCAACCAACCTTGTCCCTGTCGACGGTTCCGATTTTCGCACGGTCTGGATTGGCGCCACGGCATGTTGATCTTCGTCCGTTTGTTTTGGTTTCTCCCGAAGGGATCAATATCACGCCCGGCGGGTTGACGCGGGTCGCCCTTAAGAAAGGGTCACTTGTCGTGAACTCAAGTCAGGGCGGCGGGACCAAAGACACCTGGGTTCTGGAGGACTGACCATGCTGGGAAAAACTGCTGGCGGTCTGTTCTGGATGTCCCGTTACCTGGAGAGGGCGGAGAATACGGCGCGATTGTTGGAAACCGGCCAGAGGATGGCTTTGACCCGCACCAAGAACTCGGCAGAAGAATGGGGGTCTGTGTTAAAAACCGCGGGCGTTCTGGATGGATACCTCGCCAAATATGATGAGGTCGACAGGGAAAACGCGGTGGATTGGTTGCTGCGAGATGTTGATAACCCATCCTCGGTGAAATCGGTCATCAAGCAGGCCAGACACAACGCCCGTCTGGTGCGCACGGCACTTACCTATGATGTCTGGGGCGCAGTAAATGCCACGTGGATGAAAACCGACGAGGCCACGCAGCGACGGGTGAACCAACGAGATTTGCCCGCCGTACTGGAGTTGGTGCGCCAGCAAGCCGCTTTGGTCCGCGGCGCAACCCTTGGCACAATGCTGCGAAATGACATCTTCGATTTTACGCGTATCGGCACCTTTGTCGAGCGCGCCGACAGCACCGGGCGCATACTTGACGTCAAGTACTACGTGCTGTTGCCCACGGCGTTCGCGGTCGGGTCGTCTTTGGACAATATCCAGTGGGAAAGCATCCTGCGTTCGGTCGGCGCGGGCGGGGGGTATCAATTGACTTACGGCCAACGGACAACCCCATCCGATATCGCTCAGTTCCTGATCCTCGACCAGCGTATGCCCCGAAGTCTTCATTTCTGTTGCAGGAAAATTCAGGAAAACCTGTCCTATCTCAAGAAAGACTATGGCTTTGCCGGCCCGTCATGCGAGGCGTCGAACACGGTGTATGAAAAGTATCTGAACCGGCAGATTTCTGATATCTTTGACTTTGGTTTGCATGAGTACATTCAAGATTTCTTGAATGATCTTAGCGGCTTAAGTCGTCAAATTGAGGTTGATTATCGGTTCTATGAGTAGCCTATGAAACTGCATATAAGACACGAGACGCGATACGATTTTGATGCACCGGTCCCCTTCGGACTGCAGCAACTCAGAAAAACGCCAAAATCCTTCCGTAATCAAAGTGTAGTAACTTGGAACACTGAAATTGTTGGTGGATCAAAAGAGCTGAGCTATGAGGATTACCACCGCAACACGGTAGAGCTAATCAGCTTTGAAGCGAATACCCAAAGTGTTTCCCTGATCTCTGACGGCGTAGTTGAGATCGAGGACAACCACGGAATTCTGGGGCGTCACGAAGGTTCAACCCCGTTATGGCTTTTCAATCGCAGCACGCGCAGAACGAAACCGGGTAAGGGCGTTGAAGACCTGGTCCGGTCTTTACCCGAATGCGAGCCGCTTGAGCAGATGCACGCCTTGTCCGATGCCATTCGTAAGCGTGTGCAATACGAGGTCGGGAGCTCACACCCGGACTGGAGCGCAGAGGACGCGCTTGAGGCTGGCAGCGGTGTTTGCCAGGACCATGCCCATATATTCATCACCTGTGTTCGGCAAATCGGGCTGCCCGCACGGTATGTCTCGGGCTATCTGATGATGAACGACACACAGTTGCAGGATGCGACCCATGCCTGGGCCGAGGTGCATGTTGACGGGCTAGGTTGGGTCGGGTTCGATGTTTCGAACGGCATTTCTCCTGACAGTCGATATGTGCGCGTTGCAACTGGTCTGGACTATGCACAGGCCGCGCCGGTAATAGGAAACAGGATTGGGGCGGCGGGCGAGCAATTGACAGTACAGTTGCGGGTCGCACAGCAGTAACGGAGCAGACAATGACATACGCTGTGGGGATGCGGCTGAACCGCGGGCTGGTTTTCATGTCCGATACGCGCACGAATGCGGGTGTGGATAACATCTCGACCTTCAAAAAGATGTTTAACTGGACGGTCGAGGGCGAGCGGTCGATCACCCTGTTGGCAGCGGGAAACCTGGCGACCACGCAAGCCACCGTCAGTTTGTTGGAAGAGCGCACAAAAGCCCCCGAAGATCGATCACCTTCAATCCTTGAGGCGCCGACAATGTTTCAGGTTGCTCAGCGGATCGCTGAAACCCTGAACGACGTGATCGAACAGCACTCACGCTCGGGGCAGGAGGCCGACAGTTCATTTCACGCAACGCTTATTCTGGGTGGGCAAATCAAAGGCGGACCATCGCGTTTGTTTCTGATCTACCCAGAGGGAAACTTTATCGAAGCGGGTGACGACACTCCTTTCTTTCAGATCGGAGAGACAAAATACGGGCGCCCGATCCTGGTGCGTGCATATGATGCCAATATGAGCTTTCCGGAAACCGTGAAACTGTTGCTGGTCAGCTTCGATTCCACAATCAAGGCCAACCTGTCCGTCGGAGCACCGCTGGACCTGCTGCTTTACGAAGAAGACAGTCTAAACTCGGGCACTCGGTCAAGGTTTGAAGTTGATGATGTCTATTTCCGCACGATTTCTGAAGGGTGGAGTGACGCGTTGAAATCCGCCTTGTCCAAGCTTCCGGATTACAACGTGACACCAGAACCAAGCGATTGAAGAACCGTTCGACGCTCGGGGTAAGGGCAGTGCTTTAGTTACCTGTCATGGTTTTGCACGCGGGGGGCTGCGGGGCTGAATGGTCATGCCCTCGCGTTCGCAGTAGCCTCATGCAGTCTGTTGACCGGATTGGCCCAGGGTAAGGGTTCCACCTGTCACGACCTCGACATAAACGCCCATATCCATATGGCCTAGGTGTTTTCTAAGAAGATAGGGAAGGTTCAGGTCCCGCTCGGCCGTTTCCGGGTTTACCTCGGTCGCAGCGCATCTTTTTGTGCGGGATAATATTCGGAGCTGAACATCGCCAAATATCAAGGTTGAGCCGATGGTATCCAGTTCTGAAAAGGGCGGCAATCCGTCAATCTCGATATTCGCACGAAACCGGGCAGGATGGATATCTGTGTTCAGTTTCCTCCCCAAAGCCTCAACAGACGCACGATTCAACAATGATATCGCATTCATCATTTTGGGAGAAACGACCGATACATCGGTGAAACGATGAGGTGCAGAGGATACAAATTTCGGCGGTTCGGGGTCTTTAAGGCCAAGGTTGGCGTAAAGGAACCTTGCCGCATCGACTTGCCCTTTTGGATCGCTCATGACGAAATGATGGGTTCTTTGGCCGACTTCAATTTCAAGCACATGCGTGTCAGCGTCGAAACCTGTCTTGAGACCGGCCAGCCCGGCTTGGTTCAAAAGAACAACAAAGCGGTCTTTGGGAAGCGGGCTGGGGTTTAGCGGGTCGAAACCGGAGTTATATCGTGCAAAACCGAACAGGCGGTCACCGGGAATACCTTCGCCCGCGCGCAATTCTACAGAGCTAAGCACCTCGGGGCTTAAACCCTTGATCGCGTATCGGTTCATTTGCGCAATAGTGAGATCGGTCATGCCTTGGTCCGCTATTTGACAAATGCACCCCTGACCTGACGAACGTCGCACAAGCTTTTTAGCTGCCGGTCAGATGATTGCGAGAATTGCAGGCACAGATCAGCAAACTTGGCGACCCAAAGCTACCGCTTTGTGGGCCTGCCAGGACGAATTTCGCGTGTCGGTTTCTTTGTGTGCTCCCCTTTCTGAGAGAGTCCTCAGGAATGAGTTGGATAAAAATAATGTAAAAACACCAAGTAAGAGAATTTTTTTGAAGCTATCCTCAGAATAGTGAGGTACGAACCTCAGAAAATCCTAGACCTGAGGTGCGTACCTCAAATACCCTTGGGCATATGCCGCGATTCGCACATCCTCGAATGACGGCGCAAAAAAGGGAGGAATGGATGACTTACTTTAAACTGGCTTCGGCCAGCGCAATGGTCCTTGCCGCTACTACTCTTTCTACCAGGGCAAATGCTGAAGAACTGACGCTGTGTTGGGCAGCATGGGACCCGGCCAACGCGCTTGTCGAGCTTTCGAAAGAATTTGAGGCAGAGTCCGGTCACACGATGAATTTCGAGTTTGTGCCATGGCCAAACTTTGCGGACCGGATGCTGAACGAACTAAACTCTGGCGGGAAGCTGTGCGACCTGTTGATCGGCGACAGCCAATGGATTGGCGGTGGTGCTGAAAACGGCCACTACGTGAAATTGAATGATTTCTTCGATGCTGAAGGCATCAGCATGGATGATTTCGCGCCAGCCACGGTTTATGCCTATTCAACGTGGCCAAAAGGTACGCCGAACTACTATGCTCTGCCCGCGATGGGCGACGCAAACGGGTGGTTTTACCGGAAAGACTGGTTTGAGGACCCTGAAATTCAGGCCGCTTACAAAGATGCCACGGGGCAGGACTTACGCGAACCTCAATCCCAGAAAGAGCTGCTGCAAATCGCGCAATTCTTCCAGGGTCGCGAGATTGACGGAAAAACCGTTTACGGCGCGGCGATCTTTACCGAGCGCGGCTCGGAAGGGATCACAATGGGTGTGACTGGCGCGCTTTATCCATGGGGCTTCAAATACGAAAACACGCCGGGTTCCTACGATATGGAAGGTGCCGTGAATTCCCCCGAGGCGGTGGAAGCGTTGGAGTTCTATAAAGAGTTCTACGAAACCGCGACGCCGCCGGGCTATACAAACTCTTACATGGGTGAGAGCCTCGACGCCTTTAAATCTGGTCAGGTCGCCATGGCGATGAACTGGTTCGCGTTTTTCCCGGGCCTGTACGCTGATCCCAATACGGGCGGCGACAAGATCGACTTTTTCGTCAACCCACCGCAAAACCAGCCGGGGTCTACGCTTGGTGGGCAGGGTATTTCTGTAGTCAGCTATTCCGACAAACAGGATGCCGCGCTTGAGTATATCAAGTGGTTCGCACAGCCAGAGGTTCAGGCAAAATGGTGGGAACTGGGCGGATATTCCGCACATAACTCGGTGCTGGAAGATCCCGGATTTGTGGATAGCCAGCCCTTTGCCGGTGACTTCCTGGAAGCGATGGCAGGCGTGCAGGACTTCTGGCAGGAGCCAGCCTATGCGGAACTGCTTCTGGCAATGCAAAAGCGCATCCACGACTATGTTGTGGCCGATCAGGGCACAGCACAAGAGGCGCTTGATCTTCTGATCGAGGACTGGACGGAAGTCTTTGAAGACGAAGGCAAGCTGTAATCAGGTAGCCGGGTAGGAGCGGGCATCGTCCCGCTCCGCAATCACCCGTGCGCCCGAAACCGACAAGAACTGGTAAAGATATGTCTGACAGGACGATAGATCGCGTTGCGCAGGCAACGCCCGTGCGAGTTGCGCGAAAAATTCGGGGGCTATCCGACCGCGCAATCGCCTGGATATTCATCTCTCCAACGATTTTCCTGCTGCTTGCGATCAATATCTTTCCGTTGATCTGGACCATCCAGCTCAGCTTTACCAACTACAAGGCCAATCGGATCGGGCGTGAGGTCAAGGATGTCGGGCTTCGGAACTACGAGCGTATTCTGACAGATACCGACACCTGGCTGAATATGCAGGCCACAGCGCATTTTCTGTTCTGGACAATCTTTTTTCAGGTTCTGATCGGGTTCACCTTGGCCTGGCTTATCAACAAGAAATTCAAGGGTAACGACCTGTGGACCACGATCATTGTACTGCCAATGATGCTGTCTCCGGCGGTTGTGGGGAACTTCTGGAAGTTCCTCTATCAACCTCAGATCGGTCTGTTTAACTACATCGTATCGTGGTTCACCGGCAAGGAACCGTCGAGTTTTGAGATGCTGGGATCGGTGACATTGGCGCCATGGGCGATCGTGATCGTCGACACGTGGATGTGGACGCCGTTTGTGATGCTGATCTGTCTGGCCGGGCTGCGAAGCATACCGGACTACATCTACGAGGCTGCGGAAATTGACCGGGCCAGCAAGCTGCGGCAGTTCTTCACGATCACGATCCCGATGGTACTGCCGTTCCTGATGCTTGCCGTCCTGTTCCGTGGGATCGAGAACTTTAAGATGTTCGACCTTGTGGTTCAGTTGACGGGCGGCGGGCCGGGGTCGACCACCGAACTTACCTCGATCAATCTGAAACGGGAAGCCTTTGAGAAATGGCGTACGGGCTATGCCTCGGCCTACGCAATCATCTTGTTTGTGACGGTGTTTGGGCTGGCGTCTATTTATGTGAAGGCTTTGAACAGGGTGAAGCAAAGATGAGCAGTTTCTCAGTTACCGAACCCTCAAACAGGTCCAAGTGGATCGCTGGCGCCTTGGTAATCACATACGCGCTGATCACGATGATCCCTTTGGTCTGGATCCTGCTGACCGGGTTTAAATCTCCATCAGACGCCATCAGTTACCCGCCCAAAGTCGTCTTTGAACCAACTCTGGAGGGCTACGTTAATCTGTTCACAACCAGAACGCGTCAAACGCAGGAGTTTCTAGACGCGAACCCACCGCAGAACTGGGCCGATGAAATCGTCCGCCAATACGACATGGTGATCGTCGGACCATCCAAGTTTGGTGAGCGGTTCATGAACTCGGTCATCATCGGGTTCGGTTCGACATTCCTGAGTATCTTCCTTGGCACTTTGGCGGCCTATGCGTTCAGCCGGTTCAAGGTGCCGCTCAAAGACGATCTTCTGTTCTTTATTCTGAGTACAAGAATGATGCCCCCCGTCGCCGTTGCGATCCCGATCTTTCTGATGTTCAGAAACCTTGGGCTAAGCGACACGCATCTGGGGATGATCCTGCTGTATACGGGCGTGAATATCTCACTGGCAGTCTGGCTGCTGAAAGGATTCATCGATGAAATCCCGCGGGAATACGAAGAAGCGGCGCTGATCGACGGCTACACCCGGTTTCAGGCCTTCTACAAGGTGGTTCTGCCGCAGGCTGCCACAGGCATAGCCTCAACCGCGATCTTCTGCCTGATATTTGCTTGGAATGAGTACGCTTTTGCCGTGCTGCTAACCTCTGCGAATGCGCAGACGGCCCCGCCGTTTATTCCAACCATCATCGGTATCGGTGGCCTTGATTGGCCTGCGGTCGCGGCTGGCGCAACGATCTTCCTGATCCCGGTCATGATTTTCACCATCCTGATGCGCAAACACCTGCTGCGTGGGATCACGTTCGGAGCTGTACGCAAATGACCAAGTTTTTTTCAGGACTGATGCGGCTTCGCCGGGGACCATGGGAAATGGTGGCGACAATACTGATCGCGGTCGGCGTCTTCATGCTGATGCAGCCGTTTGTCCTTTGGGCGTTCACCTATTCCTTCATCGTCACGCTGATCGGAACCGTCATGTTCATCATCGTCAGCCACTTTCCGGAGTAGAAATGGCCCAGATCGTAGTCAAAAACGTCAAGAAAATGTTCGGCGATTTCACGGCTGTTCGTGAAAGCTCGTTCACGATTGAAGATGGTGAATTCTTCATGCTGCTTGGGCCGTCGGGGTGCGGCAAGACGACGACCTTACGGATGATCGCGGGTCTGGAGCTTCCGACCTCCGGCGAAATCTACCTTGATGGTGAGGAAATCAGCCAAAGGCCGCCATCGGAACGAGATATAGCTTTCGTATTCCAGATGTTTGCGCTGTATCCGCATATGAATGTGCGAAAAAACATCAGCTACCCATTGATATCGCAGGGAATGCCGCGTGCCGCCGTAAAGGCCAAGGTAGAAGAAGTCGCGGACATTCTTGGAATAAAGGACATTCTGGACAGCCCCGTAGGCGGGCTTTCCGGTGGCGACAGGCAGCGCGTGGCCCTTGGGCGTGCGATTGTCCGCGAACCAAAAGCCTTCATGATGGATGAACCCCTTGGTGCCTTGGACGCTGAGTTTCGCGAGCATATGGCCGAAGAACTGCGTGCGCTGCATGATCGCATGGGCGCGACCACGGTTTACGTCACGCATGATCAGCTGGAAGCGATGCAGATGGGTGACAAGATCGTCGTGATGAACAACGCGGTGATCGAACAATTCGGCACGCCTCAGGAAATCTACGACAAACCAGCGACCATGTTCGTGGCAGATTTCATCGGCTCGCCTTCGATGAACTTCTTGCCGTTTCAGGGTGCGGTAAAGCCTGGGTCCGAGATGGTCCGGTTGAATGGACATGACGAGGCCGTGCCCAAGATGATCGAGGGGGCAGAGGGTGATCTTGTCTTTGGTGTTCGCCCCGAGCATGTCTTTTTCTCAGACGACAGTGGTTATCGGGCCAAGGTTCTGGCGGCAGAATATCTGGGAACGACCCAGATCGTGACGTTGCAAAGCCCGAATGGTGAGTTGAAGGCCCGGATCGACGCGCGCGAAACGGTCAGCCCCGGCGAGACGGTTGGCCTGGAGTTCCGCTCTCCGACCGTCACCCTGTTCGATAAGTCCGCGGGTCGGGCGCTAAGGTCTGTGCTGAACGATGAGGTGCTGAGCAATGGCTGAGGTCGTTCTGGAAAATATTTCAAAATCCTTCGGCAGTGTTAAGGCGGTCGACGATATCTCGATGACGATCCCTGACGGTGCGTTTGTGGTACTGCTTGGGCCGACGGGCGCGGGAAAAACAACAACATTGCGCTTGATATCTGGGCTGGAAAAACTGGATTCAGGATCAATCCGGATTGCCGGTCGGGATGTTGGGGTGGAAACGCCAGCTCAGCGCGATGTGGCGATGGTGTTCCAGCAGTATTCGCTTTATCCGCACATGACCGTGCGCGAGAACCTGTCTTTTCCGTTGCGCTCGCCGATCCTGAAAACTCCCGAGGATGAGATCGCCAGAAAGGTGAACGAAACCGCTGAAATCCTTCAAATCCCCCACAAGTTGGACAACAAAGCCACCGAGCTGTCTGGCGGTGAGATGCAGCGCGTCTCAATCGGGCGGGCATTGGTCCGCGATCCCCAGATATTCCTGATGGACGAACCGCTCAGCTCACTGGATGCCAAGCTTCGGGCAGATTTGCGTGTTGAGTTGAAGAGAATTCAGGCGGACCTCGGGTCCACGCTTTTGTACGTGACCCATGACCAGGTCGAGGCCATGACCATGGCGACACATATCGGCGTATTGGAAGAGGGCAGACTGGTTCAATACGGCACACCGCGGGACATCTACGAAAATCCGGGTAGTGTTTATGTCGCTAGCCGCTTGGGCTTGCCGCGGATAAATATCCTGCCGTCCGAATTGTTCGGTGGCGATCACAAAGGCCCGCAGATTGGACTGCGGCCAGAAAACATCATCGAAGGTGAGGGCAGTGAGGCGCGCGTGATACGTGCTGAGCATTTGGGCGATCAAACGCGGTTGCATCTGGAGTTACAAGGTCACCCGGTCGTGACCTTGATTGATGTCCATCAGGACTATCCATCTGGAAAGATAATAAAGATTCGCCCTCACAACCCTTTGTACTTTGACGCGTCCGGCGCACGTGTGAATTAAGGAGCACAAGCATGGTCCAGTTCCTCAATACCAAAGAAACCCTTGTGACAGAGGCGATAGATGGTCTTCTGACCGCAACCGGCGGGGCGCTGACCCGCCTGGATGGGTATCCGCATATCAAGGTTGTCTACAGGTCGGATTGGGACAAATCCAAAGTTGCGCTGGTCTCGGGGGGAGGGTCCGGTCACGAACCCGCACATGCCGGGTTCGTTGGGGCCGGTATGCTAACGGCGGCCGTGTGCGGAGAGGTTTTTGCTTCGCCCTCGGTTGAGGCTGTCCTGGCAGGCATTCTGGCCGTGACAGGTGAGGCGGGGTGCTTGCTGATCGTGAAAAACTATACGGGCGACCGGCTGAATTTCGGGTTGGCTGCCGAACGGGCCCGCGCCTTGGGGCGTAAAGTGGAAATGGTGGTGGTCGATGACGACATCGCCTTGCCAGACCTTCCACAGCCCCGCGGTGTGGCGGGTACGCTGTTCGTGCATAAGATTGCCGGTGCGCTCGCCGAAAGTGGTGCCGATCTGGATACCGTGACGACTGCCGCAAAAAATGTCATTGAAAAAGTTGTCAGCATCGGCATGAGCTTGGATACCTGCACCGTTCCGGGCTCTCCCAAAGAGGATAGGATTGCGCCGGGCAAAGCAGAGTTGGGTTTGGGTATCCACGGCGAACCGGGTGTCGAGCAAGTGGATTTCGCAAATGCCATGACCGCCATGTCCACTGTTGTTGAGAAACTGAAACAACGTGTAAGTTCTGGCACTTGCGTGGCATTGGTTAACAACCTTGGGTCAACTACCCCCTTGGAAATGGCCGTCCTGACACATGCTTTGGCTGAAACAGGAATCGCTCAACATATCATTGGGCCAGCACCGATGATGACCTCATTGGATATGCATGGGTTTTCGGTTTCTATCTTGCCAGTCACCCAAGCCGATTTGTCGGCACTTGAGACCCCAGTTGAGATGGCCGCCTGGCCCGGTGTCAGTTCTATCGAACCGGTAAAGATTGCACCCCTGCCTGATGGGCTGACCCCGATTGATCCCATTCCGTCGAGCAACCCTAAGACCAAAGAAACGATCACTCGGTTGTCCGATTTGCTTATCAGTGCGGAAAAGCATCTGAACGAGCTGGATGCCAAATCCGGTGACGGTGATACAGGCAGCACACTTGCGACCGCGGCCAAATCATTGCAGGGCAGTCTTGACCGAATGCCTTTGGCCGATCTGACACAGCTTTTCCCCGCGCTGGGCAATGAACTGAGCCAGACAATGGGCGGCTCTTCTGGGGTCATCCTCGCGATATTCTTCAACGCGGCAGGGGACGCCTGTGCCAGCGGGGCTTCGGTATCCAAATCTCTGGTGGAAGGACTGAACCGCGTCAGTCAGGTAGGCGGAGCCAAGGTGGGTGACAGAACAATGATCGATGCGCTTGCACCCGCGCTTGCGGCGCTGCCCTCGGGGCTGATGCATGCTGCGAAGGCTGCACGTGAAGGCGCTGACAATACGGCAAATATTCACCATGCGAAGGCGGGTCGCGCAGCTTATGTCCCGGAAGAAAACCTGATTGGGCATAACGACCCGGGCGCTGAAGCCGTCGCCTTGTTGTTCGAGGGATTGGCGCACGAGATTGAAGGCTGAAAGACGCGTGGAAGACCATAAGCAAAAACTAGAAGTGGTGGAAAAGCCAACTGTCAACGACATCGCGCGCGTTGCAGGTGTCAGCCTCGCGACTGTTGATCGCGTTCTGAACGGACGTCCCGGTGTTCGCGCCGTGACTGTTGAAAAGGTACAAAAAGCGATTGATGACTTGGGGTATGTGCGCGACACCGCCGCTGCCAATCTGGCGCGTAAACGCGTTTACAATTTTCTTTTCGTACTGCCCGACGCCGACAACGAGTTTCTTGAGGCGTTGAGTAAGCAAATCGTTGAACAGTCACGCGATCAGTTTATCGAACGTACGCGTCTGAAGATTCAGCGCGTTGCGCCGTTCGAACCACAGGACATCGTCGAAATACTGGATGCCGTGGAAAGCAAAGAGGTCGACGGCGTCGCCGTCTTTGGCCCTGAGACTCCATCGGTACGCGATGCTGTCAAAAGGGTCAGGGACAAGGGTATCCCGGTTGTTGCCCTTGTGTCCGACCTGCCCAGTTCGGACCGCGATCATTTCGTGGGAATTGACAACGTGTCGGCCGGGCGAACAGCGGCGCAACTGATGGGTCGGTTCGTGCATAAAAAGGGCAAAGTTCTTGTCCTGACCGGCTCGCGCTTGGCGCGTGATCATCTCGAGCGGCGCCAAGGCTTTGATCTGGTCGTTGCCGAGGAGTTTCCGCATCTTGAAGTCGTGGCGTCTGTCGAGGGTCGCGATGACCCCGACCTGATTTACAAGATGATGCCCGAGATTTTTGAAACCTATCCCGATCTGGTTGGGATATATTCTTCCGCTGCGGGCAATGCGGGCCTGATTCAGTTTCTGTCCGAAAGCAAGATCAGCAAGGATCTGGTGATTATAGCCCACGAGCTTACGCCGCTCAGCCGTGAGGCTCTGACCCGCGGTACCTTTGACGCTTTGATCTCGCAGGACTCCGGGCATTTGGTTCGGTCTGCCGTCCGTCTGCTGCGCGCCACATCAGACAAGGTTCCGTTCAACAAAGCCCAGGAACGCATTCGTATCGATATCTATCTAAAGGAAAATTTGCCGCCGTAAGGGCATGGAATTTGGGGAGGACATATTATGAAGACGATCAAAGGCCCGGCTTTGTTTCTGGCGCAGTTTGCCGGGGATGAAGCACCTTTCAATTCATGGGATGCAATCACGAAATGGGCGGCTGAGTGCGGGTACAAGGGCGTTCAGGTTCCCAGTTGGGATGGCCGACTTTTTGACCTTGATACTGCTGCGTCCAGCCCCGGCTACTGCGATGACTTCAAGGGTAAGGCCAAAGAGAACGGCGTTGAAGTTACCGAATTGTCCACACACCTTCAGGGGCAGCTTGTGGCCGTTCACCCGGCTTATGACACAGCGTTCGATGGTTTTGCGTCCGAAACTGTCAGGGGAAATCCGAAAGCCCGGCAAGAATGGGCGGTGGATCAGGTCAAAAAGGCGCTTTCAGCGTCCAGAAATATGGGAATTTCAGCGCATGCGACTTTTTCGGGCGCGCTGGCCTGGCCATATGTTTATCCTTGGCCCCAGCGGCCCCCCGGGCTGATAGAAACCGCTTTTGATGAGCTCGCGCGCCGATGGGTGCCGATCCTGAACCATGCAGAAGACTGCGGCGTAGACGTCTGCTATGAAATCCATCCGGGCGAAGACCTACATGACGGCGTCACGTACGAGATGTTCTTGGAGCGGACAGGCAATCACGCACGGGCCTGCATGTTGTACGACCCATCGCACTATGTTCTGCAATGCCTCGACTATCTGGACAACATTGACATTTACAAGGATCGCATCCGGATGTTCCACGTCAAGGATGCGGAATTCAACCCAACGGGTCGGCAGGGTGTCTATTCTGGCTATCAAAGCTGGGTCAATCGGGCAGGACGCTTCCGGTCTCTTGGCGACGGGCAGGTGGATTTTGGGGCTGTCTTTTCAAAAATGGCGGCAAACGACTTTGACGGTTGGGCGGTGGTCGAATGGGAATGCTGCCTAAAGCACCCTGAGGATGGCGCGCGCGAAGGTGCCCAATTCGTGTCGGATCATATCATTCGTGTGACCGAAAAAGCCTTTGACGATTTCGCAGACAGCGGCACCGATGAGGCGGCCAATCGTAAAATGCTGGGGATAGACTGATGGTCACTGGACGTAGCGAAGAAACCTCTGGTCGCATTCGCCTTGGCATGGTCGGCGGTGGAAATGATGCCTTCATAGGAGGCGTGCATCGCATTGCAGCGCGATTGGACGACAAGTTCCAATTGGTTGCCGGAGCGTTGTCCTCAACGCCAGAGAAGTCCCGCGAAAGCGGGCAGGCGCTGGGTCTTGAACGTGTTTATGACGATTTCAAGCAGATGGCGATCAGAGAGGCACGGCTGAAATCAGGGATCGAAGCAGTTTCAATTGTCACGCCAAATCACGTGCATTACGCCGCCGCGCGTGAGTTCCTGAAGCGCGGCATTCACGTGATTTGTGATAAGCCTCTCACCGCGACCTTGGGTGACGCTAAAAAGCTGGTCAAAGCGGCTGAAAGTTCAAATGCACTGTTTATTCTGACTCATAATTACACCGGCTACCCCATGGTCCGGCAGGCGCGTGACATGGTTGCCAGCGGGCAGATCGGCAAAATCCGGGTAGTTCAGGTTGAGTACGCCCAAGATTGGCTGACCGAGCAGCAGGATTTCAAACAGGCAGAGTGGAGGACCGATCCCGAACGATCAGGCGCTGGCGGATCGACCGGTGACATTGGAACCCATGCCTATAATCTGGCTTGCTTTGTTACCGGCTTGAAAGCCGATAGCCTTGCCGCAGACATACAAGCCTTTGTTCCGGGGCGCCAAGTCGATGACAACGCGCATGTCCTGGTGCGTTTCGATGGCGGAGCGCGCGGAATGCTGTGGTGTTCTCAGGTCGCACCCGGCAACGAAAACGCCCTACGACTCCGTGTGTACGGCGAAAAGGGTGGGCTGGAGTGGGCTCAGGAAGACCCGAATTATCTTTGGTTTACGCCCTATGGTGAGCCAAAGCGTCTGATCACCAGAAATGGACCCGGGGCAGGGGATGCCGCCAATCGGATAAGCCGCGTACCACCGGGACACCCAGAGGGGTATCTGGAAGGTTTCGCGAACATCTACGGTGAAGCCGCCGAAGCCATTCTGGCTTTCCGACATGAAAAGCCACCAGAGGCATCGGTTTTGTATCCGACAGTTCACGATGGGCTGGAGGGTGTCAGGTTCGTGGCTGCTTGTGTGCAAAGCTCTGCAAGGAATGCGGCGTGGGTCAAGTTGGAGTAAATCCCTGAAATTGTGGGGTTGCATGGCACGAATAGCGCCGTGAAAAGGTCTCTGTGCTAAACAAATACCGAAGAGGCGCGCATGTATCTTGGATTGGATTTGGGGACGTCTGGTCTCAGAGGGATTTTGATAGATGATGCCGGTCACGTGCTAAGCGATGCCGAAACCAGCATTCCAACCTCAACACCAAAACCCGGTTGGTCCGAGCAGAACCCGTTGGATTGGATCAACGCGTGTAAGGAGGTTGTCAGGAAGCTTCGCGCAAGTGACGAAACCGCCTTTTCAAAACTGCGTGGCATCGGGCTGAGCGGGCACATGCATGGTGCGACTTTGCTGGGCTCTGACAGTGCGGTTCTTCGGCCGTGTATTCTGTGGAACGACACACGGTCAGCGGATCAGGCCAGGATACTGGATCAAACGCCGGAAATGCGCGCCATATCTGGAAACATCGTATTTCCGGGGTTTACCGCGCCGAAACTGGAATGGGTGCGCGCGCATGAGCCTGATGTATTCTCGAAAATAGCCAAAGTGCTTTTGCCGAAGGATTATCTACGGTTCTGGCTGACTGGCGAATACATCTCGGACATGTCGGATAGTGCGGGCACGTCATGGTTTGACGTTGGTCGGCGACAATGGTCGGATGCTGCGCTTGCCTTGGGACACATGCGCGTGGAACAGATGCCAAGTTTGATCGAAGGGACCGATCCGGGTGGTGATCTAAAGGCAGATTTGCAGCGCGAATGGGGGCTGTCTGGTCCCGTGGTCGTGGCGGGCGGTGCTGGCGACAACGCGGCGGCCGCCTGCGGTATCGGAAGCATACAAGACGGCGCGGGGTTTGTTTCGCTGGGAACTTCGGGCGTTCTGCTTGTTGCAAGGGACGCATACGCTCCGGCTCCGGAAACTGCGGTGCACTGTTTTTGCCATTCTATTCCAGACACGTGGATACAAATGGGCGTTATTCTCTCGGCCACCAACAGCCTGAACTGGCTATCGCGAAACCTCGGACAGCCCGTGGACAAGTTGGCCGCATCATTGCCTGACGCGGTCACTGGCCCGTCTGGGATCACATTCCTGCCCTACCTTTCCGGGGAACGAACGCCCCATAACGACAGTAGTGTCCGAGGGGCGTTTATGGGCTTGGACGTTTCTTCCGCCCCCGCAGACCTAACCCATGCCGTTATGGAAGGCGTGGCCTTCGCCATGCGTGATTGCCTGGAAGCTCTGAAAAGCACTGGAACATCGCCGCAGAACCTGATGGCTGTCGGCGGGGGCGCGCGATCGAGGTTTTGGTTAGAGACCTTGGCAACAGTTCTGCAGGTCCCTCTGAACCTGCCCAAAGGCAGTGAATTCGGGGCGGCCATGGGGGCTGCGCGTTTGGCCATTTGTACCGTGAACAATGCAGAGCCAGCCGAAGTGATGTTGCCGCCGGAAATCGAGGATAAGATTGAACCCCGCAGTGATTTGATTGACGCTTACGAAACTGAATACGGCAGATACAGGCAATTCTACACAGCGCTGGCGCCACTGGCCGCGAAGTGACAACTGAGGCTGCGAGTGTTTCTCGGATCGAAAGTGCAGTCTTTACGAGGGCATGCGCATCTTGGTCCTCAAGGGCGTGGTTTGCGATCTGAACGCCAACGGGCCACCCGATTTGGCCTTAGCAAAGGATGTTTAGCATTTAGGGTGTGTTCGCTATGAGCTCCCTCACTTTAAGGATGGAAACTTGTTCGATTCCATAGGCCGCAGCGCCCTTGGCCCACATCAGGTCGCCCCAATGGTGAACCTTGATTTCAGGCAAGGCTGCGTCGACATTTACAACGCCACTGCGTATGCGGGCCAAAACCTCATCCGTACAGAGATGTTCAAAGCTTTTTTGCGTGCCTGACACGATAATACACTCTGGGTCGAACAGGTTGATGAGGTTGGATACCCCAAGACCAAATATCTGACCGGCACGGGAAAGAACCGAAGCGGCCCTTTGATCACCCGAATGCGCGCGATCATGTATGTCTGCAACGGTCATTGCTTCGTTTGTCTGACCTGTGACCGCCATTTCACGGATCAAAGCATAGTCGCCGACATAGGCTTCAAGACACCCGCGTTGGCCGCACTGGCACAAGGCACCGTCAAGTTGAACCTTGGTGTGCCCAAACTCGGCACCGCATCCGTTTTTTCCACGGTAAAGCTGACCATCCAGAACGATCCCAAGGCCGACGCCATGCTCGATCGTAACGACGAGAAAGGTCTTTAGACCTTTGCCAAGTCCAAACAATTGCTCGGCTTTCGCAACCAGGTTGGCGTCGTTGTCCATAAAGGCAGGGCAGGGTAGATCGTGAGAAAGCAAGTTACTGAAATCAATGTTCCTTTCAGTGATCGAAGACGACCAGTACACAAAATTCCTGTTTGCGTCCACAAGGCCAGCCACTCCAATTGAAACGCCAGCAAGATCTTTGGCAGATCGGCCAATTTGCGCGCAGGTTTCGTCAAGAGCGCTGCGGATGGACGCTACGAACTCAGATGGTGACATTCTAGGTTTTTCCAGCGGGTGTTTGTAAGACGCGATTTCGCTACCTTCAAAATCGACCAGAATGACCGAGATACCTTGCCGCGCGACTTTTAGACCTGCAACAATGTAGGACTTGGCATCCAGCTGCAGCAAAACCCTTGGTCTGCCTCTTTTGCCGGGCGCGGATATCGCTTCGCTTTCAATCTCTTTAATTAACCCGGCTGTGATCAGATCTGCAGTGGCCGCCGTTACAGTTGCCGGACTGGTTTGCAATGCCGACGCAATATCAATCCGCGAAACGGCACCCTTTGTCCTGATATGCTCCAGGACCCGCAGACGGGTTGCGTTCCGTTGTTCCAAGGAAATCAAAGAGGCTTTGTTTTTCAGTCTCTTGCCCTCGTGAATCTTTCTGTGAATTCAATTTAAAGCAATTTTGGTGCCGCATATAGAATAATATTTTGCCGAATAAAATAAATATGATATTCAAACTTATAGGTCGGGAATCGAGATAAGACGGCTTGAAAAATGAGAGGTTATCCTGCGACATCCTAGGCGCCGTTGCTTTTGTCTATGAAAGCTCGCTTTCCCGTGCCTGCGAGGGCGTGATGCACGGGCATAGCGCGAAATCGCATATCGAGCATGGCTAATCCGATGATGACGCATTGTTCATGGATAACCCCACTGAAGCGCCTAGATTGCCTGAATTTCTAGGCAATCTTTGGTTGATGATTATTCTCGGCAAGCAGCCAGTGCGGAACCGAGGGGGAGGGAAGCCATGACAAGTGGATTTTTCGACGGGATTGAGAAAGTTCAATTCGAAGGGGCAGACAGCAATAACCCGCTGGCCTTCCGGCACTATGACCCAGACGAGATCGTGATGGGGAAGCGTATGGAGGACCACCTTAGGTTCGCAGTGGCCTGCTGGCATTCTTTCGCGTGGGAGGGCGGAGACCCCTTTGGCGGGCCGACATTCGAACGTCCGTGGCACCCGCAGAACGATATGGGGCGGGCGCGCATGAAGGCGAATATTGCGTTCGAAATGTTTGAAATACTGGGTCAGCCTTTCTTTTGCTGGCACGACGCTGACGTTCGGCCCGAACAAGGCAATTTCGCCGAAAACCTTAAGACCTTGGAGGAGATCACCGACTACATCGCAGAACGAATGCAGGTATCTGGTACTAAGTTGCTTTGGGGAACGGCCAATATGTTCAGCCATCGCCGGTGGATGGCCGGTGCCAGCACAAACCCAGACCCTGATGTTTTTGCGTTCGCGGCTGCAACTGTAAAATCGTGTTTGGATGCAACGCAGAAACTGGGCGGTGAAAACTATGTTCTCTGGGGGGGACGCGAAGGGTACGAAACCCTGTTGAACACCGACTTGAAGGCCGAGATGGACCATATGGGCCGGTTTCTGAACATGGTTGTGGAGTATAAGCACAAGATCGGGTTCAAAGGCACAATTCTGGTGGAGCCGAAACCTCAGGAACCGTCAAAGCATCAGTATGATTATGATGCGGCGACCTGCATCGGTTTTCTCAGGAAATATGGGTTGGAAAATGAGGTGAAGCTGAACCTCGAACAGGGGCACGCGATCCTTGCCGGGCATAGTTTTGAACATGAAATCGCCGTCGCCGCCGCAGAGGGGATGCTGGGTTCGATTGATATGAACCGCAATGACTACCAATCGGGGTGGGACACGGATCAGTTCCCAAACAATACGCCAGAGGTTGCCTTGGCCTATTACCACATTCTGAAGGCGGGGGGCTTCACGACCGGTGGCACAAATTTCGACGCCAAGTTACGCCGGCAGTCCATTGATGCGAAGGATCTGATTGCGGCCCATGTGGGCGGGATGGACGTCTGTGCACGGGGTCTGAAAGCCGCTGCGGCACTGATCGAAGATGGCGGCTTGGAGCGTGCTCTGCAAGAGAGGTATTCGGGCTGGGACACTCCGCAATCCGCGTCCATGTTGGATAGCAGTCTGGACGAGATTGCCGCGCGAGTTCTGCAAGAAGATATCAATCCGGAGCCGCGCTCAGGTCGCCAAGAAATGCTCGAAAACTATGTGAACAGGTTTGTCTGAGGCGGGCTGAGGACTAAAAAAACGGTTCACACAGTGTTTGCAGAATGCTTATTCCGAACCTTCAGGCCCATTAAGGACGCGTGAAGAATTGTCAGACGGCACAGGTAATTGGATAGTCTAAGGAACAAAGCTGTCGGGCACACCGAATATCGGTGTGTTCACGCTCGCCCCCGTTAAAGCGTGTAAGAATGAAACAAGGTTTTGGACTTCACGGTCGTTGAGTTTGACCGGCTCAATGTCGATCTTGTTCCGTTGACGGTCCATTTCTAAACGGTCGTCCCAAACCAGGAAATCTGCTTGTTGAAGCCACGGAACATTTGGCAGTGCGGCCATTTCGGGCGTCCAATTTGCCAGGCTTTTCTGCGGGTCCATGTGATGGCGGATCATACTTTCCAGGTCGGGAAAAGCCCCGTTATGTCCATAAGGTGCGGTCAGGGCGACATTGCGCAGCATCGGGGTGCGGAACCGGTACGCGTCTTCCAGACGGTTGCTTTCACCCATACGCCCAACGTCTCGGACGAACGGGTCCCATTGCCGGGTTCGTCCCGGGCCGAAGGGTGGCAAACCCAAGGCGTGGAAACTTTGGTCCGACAGTAATGGGCCTGAATGGCAGGTGGCGCAGCGCGCTTTTCCGTAGAACAGGTCCATCCCGTCTTTTTGGGTGGGTGACAGGGCGTCGGCGTTTCCGGCAAGGTACTGATCAAACGAACTGTCCGTGCTGCGCCATTCGATGGCCATAAAGGCCGCCAAACTGTTGGCAATATGTGTGATTGTAATGTCTTCAGGCGTCTCAATATCATCGAAAGCCGCTGCGATCGCTGGTCCATAAAACGGATCGGTACGTACACGTTTGGCCAGGATCGGCCAGCCTTTGTCGATCCGGTCATGGACCGCACCGGTCACTTGGTTTTCGGCTACATTGCCCGCCATTTCGAATTGCGAGGTCAACGGAAACAGCGCTTGCGCCGCCAGCAGTGAGTTCAACCCATCCGGCAACCATTCCTGTGCGGGTGAGTTGAAGCCGTTTTCGTATGCGTCAGAGATACTCAGGCGACCATCGTGAAAAACGGTATGGATCTCTTTAGCGCCAAGGTTCCATAACCCCGGTGAATTGCGGGGTATGCGTTTGCGAATCTTGTCGGGGCCGGAACCCGGCATACGGTCAGGCCCCAAACCTTGCCCGCCTTCGCCGATGCCCAGCGATAGACCATCGGATGTGCCAAAATCCGGGTGATGGCAATGCGCGCAGGCGATGTTCCGATTGCCCGACAGAATTGGATCGTAAAACAGTTGATGACCGATTGCGGCCTGTTCCATATCAAAGGACAAAAAGTCATCATCCGTCAGCGGTTGCGGCAATTCCTGTGCGGCAGCGGCTCCGGCCCACAGGAGACCAATCGCCCCATGCGCCAGTTTGTTTTTGCCCTTTGTTTCCTTGCCACCCCTGCGCTGGCCGAATTGGAGCGGGCTCGTGATCTGATGGAGGAGGGGAAATTTGATGCAGCCCGCGAAGAGCTTTTGCCCGCCGCCCGGTCTGGAAATGCCGAGGCCGAGGAACTGATCGGCGTGATGTACGGTCTTGGCCTTGGTGTCGAGCAGGACCATGAGCGCGCGTTCGAGTGGTATCTGCGCGCTTCGATGAAAGGTCATCCGGGGGCGCAATCTGGAGTGGGCTGGTATTATGAGCTGGGTTTGGGCATGCCAGCACCCGATCTGGTGCGGGCCTATATGTGGTATACGCTCAGCGCCATTGGCGGCGATCCCGACGCGGCGATCAGCCTTGAGGAAGTGGTTAAGAAAATGTCGCCGGAGCAGATCGAAAGGGCGCATGTTCTGGTAAATGACTACAAGGTTTGGATGTATCCGTTTCGTTGAACGGGCCGGGCCATTGGCCCGACCCCTTGGCGATTAGTTCAAGTCCGCGTCACGTGCTGCGTTGATCTGTGCTTCGGCCTCCGCCACGGCCTCGGTCAAAGCCACAAAGATCTCATCTCCGCGGGCAACGTTGGATTGGAACCAGTCATAGACCGGGGAAGCGGCCTCTTTGAAGGCGGCCTTTTGCTCGGGCGTCGGGACATAGAGGTCTCCTCCACCGGCAACAAACTCTTCGTATGCCTGAATCGACTTGCGCTTGGGTGAGGCAAACGTCGCTTGTTGCAAGGCATAGAAACCGTCCACAACCACGCGGCGCAGATCCTCGGGCATGTCCTGGAACTTGGCGTTATTCATCCACCACAGCGCACCCATATAGGCATGACCATCCAGAGTGACATATTGCAGGCCCGCATCAGGGAATTTCATCCCCATGATATCGGTGATGCCATTCTTGGACCCTTCAACAACACCGGTCTGAAAGCTGGTGAACAGCTCGGGCCACGGGATTGGGGTCGGGGATGCACCCAGCGCCTTGACCAGTTCCTGCGGCAGGTCGGCCACCACGGTGCGGATTTTCAAACCTTCCATATCGGCAGGTTCGGCGATACGGCGCTGTGTGTTGGCGAAGTTGCGCCAACCTCCGGTGTTTCCGATTGTCATCAGGCGGATTGCACCACCGGAATCCTCCAGCGCCATATCGCGCATTTTACGGGTGAAATCGCCTGACAGAACGTGTTCTGCGACGCGGTCATCAGCCATCAGATACGGCAGGTCCAAAACCTGCACGTAAGGAAAGATACCCGATGCACCACCAGAAGTTGAGATATAGATATCAATGGTACCATCGGCCACGCCCTGAAGGCATTCCGCACCGTTCGAACATAGTTGCGTGCCGATGAACAGCTCGACTTCGATCGCACCGTTCGAGGCCGCCTCGACATAGTTCTTGAAAACAACAAGACCGTCGTAATCCTCGTCATTTTCGTTCGAGTTTGCCGTAGCGCGCAACGTGAAATCGGCCGCCGTGGCCGCAATGGCGGACGCAGCCACCAGCGATGTGGCCACCGCCGCGGTTTTTAGGAAATTTCTGAGCATGCGTTTCCTCCCTGTGATACTCAGTTAATTTGCAAATCCCGTTATTCGTGGGATCGTCATGGATAGGGCTGGGACATAGGTGATCAAAAAGATCACTATGATTTCTACCGCCAGGAATGGCAGGATTGCCTTGGCGATGGTTTCAACTTTCTCGCGCGAAACGGCTGCGGCCACGAACAGAACTAGGCCCATCGGTGGTGTCGCCAGGCCGACGGTCAGGTTGACGCTCATGATAATGGCGAAGTGGATCGGATCCACGCCGAGGCTGGTAAATATAGGCGCGAGGATGGGGCCAAGGATGATAATCGCCGGACCCGCGTCCAGAAACATGCCGACGATGAACAGCAGCAGATTTATCAGGAACAAAAGGATCAGTGGGTTTTCAGACAGGCTCAGGATCAAAGACGCCAGCTGTTCCGGTGCATGGCTCAGGCTGACGACGGTCTTGAACGCCATTGCCGCACCAACCAGCAGCAGAACAACAGCCGATGTCAGACCCGCATTGCTGAGAATTTCGGGCACCTCCTTGAAGGTCAGTGTGCGCAGGACGAAAAACCCGATCATGAAGGCATAACCTACAGCCACGGCGGCGGCTTCGGTGGGTGTGAAGATGCCGCCTAGAATGCCGCCGAGAATAATAACTGGCGTCAGCAGCGGAAAGAACGCCTTGAGGCTCGCCTGACGACGCTCAGGCCAGGTATATTTGCGGCTGGCGACAGGGAAGTCGTATTTGTCGGCCATGACCTTGATCATCAGCATCAGGCCCACGCCGACCATCACACCGGGCACGATGCCCGCTAGGAACAGGGCGGCGACGCTTTCACCCATGACATAAGCGTAGATGATCATGATACCCGAAGGCGGGATAATCGGTCCGATCACTGAACTGGCAGCTGTGATAGCAGCGGCAAAACGACGGGTATATCCCTGTTTCTCCATCGCTGGGATCAACATTGACCCCAAAGCCGAAGTATCGGCCACGGCAGAGCCGGACAACCCTGCGAACAGGATTGAGCTCAGCACGTTAACATGCGCCAGACCGCCCCGGAAATGGCCCATCAGCGCCTGGCTGAATTCAACAAGGCGGATTGTGATACCGCCGCGGTTCATCAATTCGCCGGCCAGCATAAAAAACGGGATGGCCATCAGGGGAAAGCTGTCCATGCCGTTATAGACATTGCGATACAGTAGCGTGATGTCGTTGCTTTGTCCGTTCAGCCAAAGCAGGATACCCGGCGCGGCCAAAAGCGCGAAAAAGACCGGCAGGCCGATCATAAGGAAGATCAGGAAAGTCGGCAGGAACCAGATCAGCATCTATTCAGCCCCCACCGGTGCATCAGCGATTTTTGGCAACAGATCTCCGCCGCCAAGCAGTGTGATGATGGCCCGCAGTATCAGCTCGATATTGACGGCGATCAGAAGGATCACGCCGACCAGCAAAGACGCCATCATCCAACTGCGCGGTATGCGGTACCATTCGTCAAAGCCGATAGACGTCGGCAGATACAGCGCGGCAGTGGCAAATTTACCGCCGAAGCCTGTGACTTCGGACCAGCCGATGTTGACGGTGACCAGCAACACGGCCAGCGACACGACCAGAAGGAAAAGGGTCAGGATTTGCCCCATCATGCGTGGCAGCATCAATGGCACCATGTCGATGGCAACGAAGCCGCCCCTCCGAAAGGCTGTCGGTGCCATAAGGCCGGTCATCCACAGCATGCAGAAACGCGCGGCTTCGTCCGGCCAGGGCAAAGCGTTGCCCAGCACGTATCGGAAGAAAACCTGGACCAAAATCGCGATCACCATCAGCGCCATAGCAACGACGCCAACCGCGCGGCCCAGACGCAGCGCGGTTTCATTCACGATCGCAATCGGTGCTAGCACCGATGTCAATCCGCCCATGCGGATCCTCCCTTGTTCAGTCGCGGATTGCCTCCGCAATCGTCAGAGCGCGCTTATTTTTGCGCGAATTGGCCGAACTTTCCGGCAAAAAAGGTCAGCGCATCCCCCTCGGCTATGCTGGCCCTCAGAACTCTTCCAACCACGATAACGTGGTCGCCTGCATCGTGGTAAGCGTGCTGCTCACATTCAAATCGCGCCAAGCAGTCTGGAAGCAGCGGCGTGCCGTTTTCACACAACTCATGGTCAATGTCCCGCAAAGCGTGCGCGTCTTTGGAGCAGCCAAAGCACAGCTCGGCCTGATCAGATGAAAGAACGTGCACGCTGAAATGGCGGGCCCGGTGAAAATACGGGAAGCGGCGGGAATTGCGGTCTCCGGCCCACATGATCAGCGGGGGGTCAAGCGACAGGGACGAGAAACTGTTGGCCGTGATACAGATCGGGCCATCCTTGCTGTTGCAGGTTACGATCGTGACGCCGGTGGCAAAGCGGCCGAAAGCATCACGCAGGGTTCGAGTGTCGTCCTTGTGAGGGACGAAGGTGTGAGTCATGTCCCTTGAGATTGCATTCATCATGGTACCTCATGTCCCAGCGCCGCCTCGTAAAGACGGAACCAGGTCTCGCGATCCAGTTTGACTTTCAGGGCATCGGATATGCCCTTGATGCGATCCAGATTGTTGGTGCCCAGAACGGGTAGAATACCGGCGGGGTGCGCCAGAAGGAATGCAACCGCGACAGCAGCGCGATCTACACTAAACTCGGCCGCGATTTCATCTGCGACCACACCGACCGGAGGATTGCCCGCCATCAGCATGCCTCCTCCCAACGGAGACCAAGCCATCACGGGTTGGCCATGCTGTTGATGAAACGCCAGATCGCCATTGGTAAACGGACTGATCTCTCCCAATGAAATCTCGATCTGGTTGGTGACCAGTTGTGTTTTCATCGCCGATTGAAGCAAGCTCCAGTCCCACGGGCGAAAATTTGATACGCCAACCGCGCCCACCTTGCCGCTGGCGACAACTTCGTCCAGCGCAGCGCCTGTTTCGTTGTGGTCCATAAACGGATCGGGGCGGTGGATCAGCAACAGGTCGATATGGTCGATCGCCATTTCGGTTAGGGATGTTTCAACCGATTTCAGGATATGAGCCCGCGACGTGTCATAGTGTTTCACCTTCGCATGTGCATACCGACCGCACGGCGCGATGATATCGCATTTCGTGACGATCTCCATCTTTTGACGCAGCGCGGGGTTTGCGTGCAATGCAGCGCCCAAAACCGCCTCGGCATTGTAGTCGCCGTATATATCCGCCTGATCGAAGGTCGTAATGCCCTGATCCAGACAGGCCTGTATTTTCGCTTCAACATGACCCGCCGAAGTGTCGCTGTCATCACCCAAACGCCACATGCCATAGACAAGACGGCTCATTTCCAGCGAGTCAGATAGTTTTACACGTTGCATCAGCGGCGAACTCCTTGGCCCAGCGGTGTGGCTGGGGTCGACTTTGGTACTCGCCCATATGCTTCCGGGAGCGAGCAGGTTTTGAGGTTGGGCAACACCCGGGCACCAAAGTGCTTGGCTTCATCGATATGAGGATAGCCCGAGAAGATAAACGCGCGGATGCCCATTTTCTGATAGTCTTCGATCTTTGACATAACCTGATCTGTCGACCCGACCAACGCCGCACCGCAGCCTGAGCGCGCGCGGCCAACACCGGTCCAAAGCCCCGGTTCGACATAGCCGTACTCATCGGCAAGATCGCGGTTTTTGGCCTGATGCGCCACCCCCAGAGAGGTCGCGTCCAGCGCCCTTTCACGGATCGCGCGGCCATATTCATCATCCAGCCTTGAGACGATGTAATCCGCGTATTCCTGCGCTTCGGCTTCGGTGTCGCGAACGATCATGTGAACGCGTAGGCCGTAGTCCAAGGTGCGGTTGTAGTTTTCAGCAACTGCGTGAACCGCTTTCATGCGCTGGGCAAGCTGGTCTTTCGTCTCGGGCCACATCAGGTAGACGTCGCAATGCTCGCCGCAAAGCTCCAACGCGGACGGAGAATACCCCCCAAAATAAAGCAGGGGACCACCGGTCTGATAGGGCTTGGCCGGATCAGTTGTCAGGCCCGAGAAATTGTAAACCTCGCCCGAATGGTTGATCTCATCCTGCGTCCAGGCCTGTTTGAGTATTTCCACCACTTCGCGCGACCGCTGATAACGATAGGCGCTGTCGGCTTTTTCGCCGGGGAAGTCGGATGAGATGATATTGACCGTCAACCGCCCCTTCAGCATGTGGTCAAGGGTCGCGATGGTGCGGGCCAGCATGATTGGCTGCATTTCACCGCAACGTACGGCCGCCAACATGTTGATCTTTTCGGTGATCGGCGCGCACCCGGCAACAAAGCTCAACGTATCCTGACCGACCTGATAAGATGATGGGCAAAGAATGTTGCGAAACCCCTGTGCTTCGGCCTCTTTCACGATGCCCGAGCAGTGTTCCCAACTCGACCGCAGATCGCCATCAGGAACGCCCAAAAACTGGTAATCGTCCGAACACAGCGCCGCGAACCATGAAACTTCAGCCGCGTCCAGATCGGGGGAATTTATGGGGACGATTGTCATCTGATTCGGGCTCCGCTTCGGTTTTACTTTTCCTCTTGCGTAGCAATCGCTTTGATGTAGATCAATGGTGTATCAATTTTTCCTGCGACCTAGCGAAGCGCCCATTATGACCGCGGCCAACAGAAATCCAAACGCCCTTCCGGTGTACATCCAGATCGCGGAACTTCTGATCCGCGATATTGCGGCTGGCCGCCTGATCGACGGCGAACGCTTGCCGCCGGAACGCGAGATGGCGGCGCACTTGAACGTCTCGGTCGGGACGCTGCGAAAATCGCTGGCCGAGCTTGAAAAAAAAGGAATGCTGGAGCGTATTCAGGGGTCTGGGAACTACGTCCGGGAAAGCGGCACGCAGAACAGCGTCTATGCGATGTTTCGGTTGGAGTTGCCCGAAGGCGGCGGTTTGCCTAAGGCCGATATTCTGGCCGTCGACTACCTGGCTAAACCGTCTGAGCTGCCGGAGTTTGGTACCTCAGGCTTTGGGTCGCGGGTTCGCCGGATGCGCTACCTGAATGACACAATCATCGCCGTCGAAGAAATCTGGTTGGACGAATCAGCTGGCCGGATCGAGCGGGAGATGCTGTCGGACTCACTCTATCGATATTACCAACACCAACTTGGCTTTTGGATCACACGCGCCGAGGACCGCGTGTCGGTTCGACCGTTGCCGCAATGGACGCCGCCGGAGTTCACAAAAGCGGCGGGTGAGTTGGTGGGTTATATCGAGCGGTTCAGTTGGTCGGAAAAGACGGAACCCGTTGAATTTTCGAAAACTTGGTTCGACCCGGATCGGGCCACCTATGTCCAACGTTTGAAATAGAAGGAAACGCGCATGACGCGAAGCATCAATTACGGGCTGATCGGATGCGGTATGATGGGGCAAGAGCATTTGCACAATATCGCATTGCTTGAAGGCACGCGGGTGTCCGCGATTTTTGAGCCTGATCCGGAAATGGCGAGGGCAGCCAAAGCTCTTACGCCGGATGCTGCAATGGTGGGCTCGGTGCAAGAGCTTCTGGCGGTTGAGAATCTGGATTGCCTTGTGATTGCCAGCCCGAACCATTTGCATGTAGATCAGATCTGTGAGGTCGCAGATACCCGTCCGCTGCCGCTGTTGGTGGAAAAGCCCTTGTTCACCGATCCCGCCGATGCAGCCCGGCTGGAAAAGGTGCTGCGCGATTATCCTTGCCCGATCTGGGTTGCGATGGAATACCGCTATATGCCGCCGATTGCTGCTTTGATCGACAAGGTCGAAGCGACGGGTGGCGTAAAGATGCTGTCGATCCGTGAACATCGCTTTCCGTTTCTCGATAAGGTCGGAAACTGGAACCGGTTCAACCGAAACACGGGCGGCACTTTTGTAGAAAAGTGCTGTCATTTCTTTGATCTCATGCGGTTGATACTTGGGTCTGACCCGGTGCGCATTACGGCAAGTGGCGGGCAGGCGGTAAACCATCTGGATGAGGCATATGATGGCGAAACCCCGGATATTCTGGACCACGGCTATGTCATTGTCGATTTTGCCTCGGGCGGGCGCGCAATGTTAGAGCTATGTATGTTCGCCGAAGGCTCACGCTATCAGGAAGAGATATCGGCCGTAGGGCCGGATGCAAAGATTGAGGCCTTGGTTCCCGGGCCCGGACGTTTCTGGCCGGATCACCTGGGCGCACCGCCATTGCCGCAGGTGATCGTCAGCCCTCGCAACCCCAAGGGGCCGGTGACAATGGACGTGCCCGTTGACCCAACGCTCTTGGCGGCGGGGGATCACAACGGATCTACCTTTTACCAGCACAAGGGATTTCTGGCCGTTGTTCGTGGTGAAAAGGCGCAACCGGATGTGAGTTTGCAGGACGGTCTGTGGGCCGTCAGGATGGGACATGCCGCGCAGCAAGCCATAGCAACGGGTGAGACTGTGCACCTGATCGCATAAACGGCGCGTACTGGGGGGCCTCAATGTTGCTTGGAAGGGGTGGCGAACTAGATACGCGTGATCGGTTCTCTGAAAGGAGAATCTCTTACTGACAGATCGGCAGCTCCAACGGGGGGTGCTTCGGCAGAGAATCCCTCCACTGATTGATAATGGGTTGGAGCGTGCTTTTGGGCCAAAACTTAGGAGCGCCGATTGCTTGAAGGCATGCGGCGTTCCAGTAAACGCCAGCACGTGTCAGTGACTTCCCTTTTTTCACGGCCTTTGCGACGGCGTTGATATCTTTTGATTCCGGATAGATATACAAGGTCGTTGGGTTCCCCTCTACCAACGCTAAAATCTCTTGTGAGGCGGCTTGTGACCACGTCGTGCACCCGTTGCTTCGACCGCCGGTATAGTTCACGAGCCGTCCGTAAGGGACAAATCCTTTGTCGTCGGCGTGCTTGCTCTGCGGGTTGTTAAAGCGGCATTGCCATTTTAGGAAAATAGCGGGATGGCCGCCGATGGCGCGCTCGCGGGCGTTGCTTGTCTCACCTTCGCCGTCAAACAAAAGAAACGTGCGGTAAAAGGGCTTCGTTTGCCCGCTGCGGCTGAAATAGCCCTTGAACGACGTCCGCGTTTCAGCGGTCACATAAGCCCCGCCCGCCGTCAGCTTTGATCCTTCTGCGTTGCTGAAATTCTTCGCACACTGCCGCCCGTTCGCGAAATTGGCGCGCTGTAATTTGCGACCATTTCCATAACCGGACGAGACGGCGCGAAAGGACTTCCGAGCCTCGCAGATGACGTAGAACCGCCGCCCGGGATTTCCGTTGGCCGAGGTGCTGGGACGGGTCGCATCCTTGGCAAGATAGCAGGGGTTTCGTACTTTGCCTTGTCGCAGCTTATCCCGATACAGCTCACGTGCCCTTTGCAGGACGATTGGCGCGATTTGGCCATCTCCTGTGCCGACATGCTTTTGCAACCAGTTGGGGATTTCTGAGGACAACGCCTCGACGCGATCGGGCAGGGACCCTGCCGAGAGCGCAAGTGTCGTGACGGTGATTACAAGACGGAGTGAATTCGGTAGCAACGGGACGTCTCCTGCCGAAATGCCTTTGACGCCAGTCTACCACAGATCGCCGGGGCACAGACGACCGATCGGCAAATGATCGCGGCTACCTGTTGCTACAATACCCATCTATCGCACGAACCGATGCTTCCTCGTTTCTGGGCAGAATGACCATGTTGTTTTGTTGGCGGCTGGACATCGGGGGGAAAGCCACCACATCTGAGCCATGATCACGCGCCGTTCATTCCTGATAGCTTCCACAACCGCTCTGGCTGCGCCCGTTTTTGCGCAAGGGCGGAGTGCCTTGCTTGCTGATGCAATGCGGAACCTGCCGCAGTTGCATTCGCTTCAGATCCAGCGGGCGGATGAGATAGTTTTTGAAAAGGCTCAAAAAGGGCCGGGTCTTGATCATCTGGCTAACATAAAGTCCTGCTCCAAAAGCATCGTGGCCCTCTTGCTGGGAACGGCGATTAACAGGCGGGAAATCTCATCGGTAGATGCCAGTTTGCAAGAGGTTGCGCCACGGTTACTGCCCGCGAATGCGACCCCCGGCGCGGAAGACATCACGATGGAGGATCTGGTGACCCTGCGGGCAGGTCTGGAAAGAACATCGGGTGGGAATTACGGGGAATGGATCGGTTCTTCGAATTGGATCGCCGATGCACTGAGCAGGCCTATGGTCGCCACTCCGGGCGGGCGGATGCTCTATTCCACGGGTTCCACACACGTGCTTGGCGCCGCATTGACCGAGGCTACGGGCAAAAGCCTTTTGACCTTGTCACGTGAACGACTGGGCAGGCCGCTCGATATTGAGATCCCAGCCTGGACGCGCGATCCGCAAGGCTACTACCTGGGCGGCAATGAAATGGCGATAACGCCAAGATCAATGTTGAAGATCGCGGTTTTGCTTCGGGATCGTGGTGTGTATGCCAACAAGCAGGTCATTCCCGAAAACTGGATCGCGGCCTCGACCAAACCTTATGGCAGATCAGCATTTTCTGGTTTGGGTTACGGGTATGGTTGGTTTCTTTTGCCTTCAGGTTATGCTTTGGCCCGAGGGTACGGAGGACAAATCATAGCTGCCCACCCGGATCGCAGGCTTGCCGTGGCGATCACATCCGATCCAACGCGCCCGGCGCGGTCAGGCGGGTACTTTGGCGATCTGATCCGGTTGCTGGATGGTCCGATCCTGAACATGTCATGATGGAACGTGGGCGCGCGCTGTGCCAGCGGTTTAGGCTTGGTGGTGCACGATGATCTGAAAGCCCTCATTATCGGTCGGGACGACAAAGTGACTGCAAAGCTCATCGAATTGCGCGTCCGTCAGGTGAAAGGGATGCTCACCGGTGTCATTTCGCTTCCGCAGCCTTGCTTTGCAGATTTCGTCTGGCAGGTCGAGATAGTGTAACTCACCGATCGCGTTTGCGCTTTTGGCAAGACCCTGCATCCAGGCACGCGCTTTGAGTGTGTTTGCCGGATAGTCCAAAACCACAGATGTTCCTGCCCTAAGAAGCGAGATGATATGCGGCCCCATGATACCGCGCAGTTTTTCAGAGCACCGAACATAGTCCGAGATCGCCGACATCTGATCTGAGAACAAAGCGGCCAACCACGCGTCCTCTGTGATGACAACAGTGCGGTCTGATCCGGCCAGCCTATGGGCAAGCGTTGATTTTCCGGACGCAGGTTTCCCGCAAAAGAGAAAGAGCTTGGGTGCGGCTTCGGTCATTATACTACTCGGTCGAAAACTATGTCGGTCCTGAAAATTGCCAAACGTACAGCGGTGGTCGATACTTCAGCGTCTGGGTGTCACGATCTGAACGGTCCAAGCGATGCTGGGCGTCAGATCAGTTCAGAAAGCCTGTGCCCGCTTTGGCTGCGACTTCGACGACGCGGCGATCACCAGATCGAATGCAGTGTACAGGGAGTCTGTTGTCAAGTTCGGGCACCGGCGAGGTCATCCAAAATGCACGTTGCCATTGCGTCATTTCAGGGGGTAGTGCTTTCAGCACCTCTTCCATCAAAGGAAGCGGGGTTCCATCCACGTCAAACTGGAACGATGGATATGCGTCGGCACCATCGTAGGGTACAGAGAAAATTTTTCCGGTTCGCTTCCAGATGTCGCCTATGCGTGTGATCTGCCACGATCCTTTTTTCCACCGTGCGTGCACTGCACCACTGTCCAGCAACGGGAACTTTTCGGCAAATTCGGTCTTTTGGATGTCTGCTACAGCACAAAACTGGTCGTTGAACTTGGCTAAGTACATCTGTTACCCACAACACTTTTTACAAACACATAAAATAATACTGCCAGAAATATGCCTTCCGTAAAGTAAAGTATTTCACACGTCAGGGTATTTGATTGGCGGCATATGAATACGCTGCTCTAAGATACAGATTTAAAATATTTATTTTAATGCCGTGTGATCTTTCTGACCCCGAGCATACTGGCTTCATCTGTTGCTTTGTCGACAATCAGGTCGATAATCATTGCAAGAACAGCGTATTGATCACACATCTACAAGCGAGCCGGTCGGAGGTTTGCATCACATGGGTTACACGAAGACTGCGATATTAATGGCCGCAATGACGGCCTTGTTCATGGGGCTGGGATACCTGCTTGCCGGGTTTGGAGGCATGTTGTTTGCTTTGGTGATCGCGGCTGGCATGAATGCGTTCACGTGGTGGAACTCGGATAAAATGGTCCTTCGCATGCACAATGCGCGCCTTGTTCCTGCCGGTGATCCGATGGGTTTGTCGCAGATGGTTGAAGGTCTTGCAAAAAGCGCAGGTATGCCCACACCTGCCGTCTACTTGATCGATACCCCTCAGCCCAATGCATTTGCCACGGGGCGCAACCCCCATAACGCAGCCGTGGCAGTGACTGCGGGCTTGTTGCAGACCCTATCGAGGGATGAGTTGGCGGGCGTCGTCGCGCATGAGTTGGCGCATATCAAAAACCATGACACCGCGATCATGACGGTGACTGCGACATTTGCGGGTGCGATCACGATGCTGGCAAACTTCGCATTGTTTTTTGGGGGCCGCAGGGATAGCGCGCTTGGCTTGGTGGGAACCCTTGCGCTGATGATCCTGGCTCCGTTTGCCGCTGGATTGGTGCAGATGGCGATCAGCCGAACCAGAGAATATGCTGCTGATCGTGCTGGTGCCGAGATTTGCGGCCAGCCGTTGGCGCTCGCGTCTGCGCTTGAGCGGATTCAGAGAGGCGCAGCGCGTATCGACAACGACACGGCCGAACGTAACCCCGCGACCGCACATATGTTTATTATCAACCCCCTACACGTGCATACCCGCGATAAACTGTTTTCAACGCACCCGTCGACGGCAAACCGCATTGCGGCGTTGAGAAAACTCGCGCAACAGTCCAGCCCATCCCATTCCGGGCGCGCAAGTGCTGGGAGAGAGCCGCCGCAAGATCGTGGGCCTTGGGGATAGGCGGCAATGGCCAATGGAACGTGATCCGGGCAAACCCTGCATGCGCAACCGTGCTTTGCGCGCGGGGTACGTAAAGAAACTCTACGTTTGGGCCGTACGGACAAATCAAGCAGCGCGCTTGTCGGGAAGGGCGAGGGCCATCCGCGTCGAGTCCGGGCGGTAAATGCCTCAGTCAGAGTGTTCCCTGAGAAAAGGCCCGATTTCCTGAAAGAACTCATCAAACCCCGGATGGCCGCGGATCATGCAGTGATTGGCGCCCGGTAGCTCAACAAATGCTGCGGCCGGGATTTCACGGGCCGTTGCCCGCCCTTCACTTATAGGGGCGGCCAGATCGCCTTTTACATGGAGAACCAGTGTTGGAATTTGCAGGCTTTGCGCGTCCGGACGCGCATCCACATAGGCGTTCATTTCCATAATCCGCAAGGCTGTTTCCGGGCTTGCCGAGATACGTTGCATTTCATCAAAGCTTGCGCCTTCTTCCGGGGTGGCGTCAGGCATGTAGCAGGATGTAAAGAAGTGACGGTACAATGGGCTCGGTGATCCCCAGCCCGCCGACACCATGGCGCGCGATGCTTCATAAAACTGTTCGGCCTCTGCGTCCCCTCGCAGCATGCGCCCCCGGACGTAACCACCCAGCAAGACAAGAAATTTCACACGATCCGGGTATCTTGCTGCAAAGCGAATCGAGAAAGCAGCGCCTTGGCTGATGCCAAGCAGGCCAAAACGACCAAGCCCCGCAGCATCGGCCACGGCCACCATGTCATCAATCATTCTGTCTTCTGAAATGTCATCAACATCCCAGTCTGAAAGCCCGTTGCCGCGTTGATCAAACCGAACCAATTGGCACTTTTGCGACATTTCTGAAAGAAAGTCCCCCCAGACCGGGCTGGTCCACTCATACTCGATATGATTAAGCCAGTTTGGGGCTTTCAGTACAGGCATGCCTTCTCCGGTGGATGCCCATGCAAGATTTGTACCATCTGCCGATTTGCAGAACCTGACGCGTTGTTGCAGCGAAATATCAGGAGCCGCTCGCACCGGACCGGACTGGGGTGACCAATGCCAAGCTCGAATGGGGCGGCTGATGTTCTTGACACGTTGCCCGCCCATGTCACGGAACGGGGCATCGACCCGATCCTGTACCGCCTGATGAACGATGTCCGAGACACATACCCCACCGGGTTCTGCCAAACCTTCCAGCCTTGCGGCGACGTTCACTCCATCTCCAAAAATGTCGTCCTCGTCGAAGATGACATCGCCAAGATTAATACCGACCCGAAAACGAATTCTCTGATCGGCTTCCAGTTCGGTTTCCCTCAGGCTCATCGCTTGCTGGATTTTTACAGCGCATTGTACCGCATCCTGAACCGACTCGAACGTGGCCAGCATGCCGTCTCCGGTCGTTTTGATGATGCTTCCCCGGCGGCGGTTTATCTCCGGATCGATTAACTCGCGCCGATATTTCTTTTGGCGCGATAGCACACCTATCTCGTCCAGTTCCATCAGGCGGGCGTATCCGACCATATCGGCGGCCAGAACAGCCGAGAGGCGTTGTTCCAAGGCAATCCCCCTCTGCGTCAGTCATCAGTTGGCGGACGGTTCGTATCCGTCCGCGGCACGTGCGAAGTCTTGCGATCAGTATAGCTGGAAATTGAGAGGCAGTAAGAATGATATCAACAGATGAGTATTCCGAACGCGTTTTGAGGCTCGGGAATCGGATTGGTTGCCTTTAAAATCACTCGAATTGGATGATGATGGCCTCGAAGTCTTCGTCGCTCGTGACCCTGGTGTGATGGCCTTTTCCGAACTTGTCTTCCATATGCCACACGTCGCCAGGGCCAATGTCTCGACAACTTCCGTCGCTCGCGGTTACGCGGATTGTGCCCGCCAGGCACACCAAGCGTTGCGCCACTGGTGTTGGGTGGATGGGTTCGTTCCATCCTGACCGAAGTCTCAGAAACATGGTTTGTCTAACGTGTTCCGGCCTGGAAATCTCGATTGCCTGGGCAGGTGGCGCAAAACTGCGTTCCTCAACTTCAACGTTGATATCGTCCCAGTGGCTTTCGCCTTCAGGGTCAGCGTAGAGTTTGAGGTACTTCACAATCAATTTCCCTTCTGACTGTCAGCTTGTTTGAAGCTCGGCTTGATACCGGAGTGGCCGCGATCTTACAGCTGAGAACTGATTGGAAGAATGCTTAGAAAGCCGGCAACTATGTGATCCCAAACGGACCCCGTTGGTTCAGAATCATATTCGAGGATTGAGCCGTCTTCGCCCTGTGTCCGCCACTTAAGCTGACCTGCGTCCTCTAGTGTCACTTCATAAGTGTAAGCGGGTAGTGCTTCGTCCAAAGCACCGAGTGTCTGAACCGTCAATGTGGGTGAGTCGATCAGTATGCCCATTTCAGTGTTTATGTTGACTGAACGCGGGTCCCAATTAAACGACCCGACAAACAGATAGCGGTCATCGACGGCAAAGGCCTTGGAATGAAGACCAGAGCGGGACTGACCCCAATTGATGCCCCGGCGTTGAACCTGGTACGCATCAGGCCGCAATTCATACAGCTCAACCCCGCCCCGCAACAGCGCCCGGCGTTTCTTGGCGTAGTGTGCATAGACCGGAGCGACGTCGTTCGAGGCCAGCGAGTTCGTGACAACCTTGACGTCGACACCGCGGTTTTCCAGTTCGGTCATCCATTTCACACCCTTGTTGCGTGGTACGAAATAGGCTGAAACGATGTTCACTTCGCTTTCGGCGTTTTCGAAATATGGAAGAAGCTGCGAGGCAAGAATGGGGTCTGACCCCTCAACTCCTGCGGCTTTGGACGGCGGATCCGCATATAATTTCGCTGGCACCCAGTCCAACGACAACGCGCCGTGTGCAAAGTTTTCCTCGGCCGACCGTCTGAGGGCCGCGCCGTATTCGGTTTTTTTCGCGTCTTCCACAAGCTCGTTCAGCCGATTGCGCGCATCGCTCAGGGTGAACTCTTTGGGGTCTTCAATCACGGCGCGGGCAGGAACGGCAAATTCACTATTCCAGTAGGCGTCAAAGCTTGTTGAGACATCCGCCACCACCGGCCCTGCGGCCAGTACGTCAAGATCGGCATAGTTCATTTCTTCCCTTGCCAGGAAATACTCGGCCCCAATGTTGCGCCCGCCGACAATCGTAAATGTATTGTCGGCAGTCATCGACTTGTTGTGCATTCTGCGATTGATGCGTTTGAAATCTGTAAGACCTGCGATGGCAAGGCTTTGATCACGCCAGAATGGGTTGAATAGTCGGATTTCGATGTTTTCGTGATTATCCAGCGCGGCCGTCATCGCGTCATAGCTGGACGTGTCCATGTCATCCACAAGCAACCGCACGCGCACGCCGCGATCCGCAGCCTGTAAAAGACTGGCTGCAAAAAGATGGCCCGTCGGGTCGTTGTGCAAAAGGTAGTATTGCGCGTCAATCGTCTGCTCTGCCGCAGCGGCCAGTAAAAGCCGCGAGACAAGCGCCTGCTCTCCGTCATTAATCAGTCGAACACCCGAGCGCCCGTCTTTCGGATCTCCCAACCGTCTGGCTGCCCGCGCAAGAGTAGTGTTCGAACTTGCAGGAACCGACGCCGTCACTGTCTTTTCATACGTGCGTGTTTTCGGGGCACAAGCGACAAGAACCAGCGTGCAACACAAACAAACCACGTTCGTCCATGGTTTCATCGATATCCTCCAACTGCCTTGTCCAGATGACAACGTCTTGGGGCAATATTGCAAGTTTGTTCTCTACCCTTGGCGGTTCTTTCCTAAGATGGTGTGATGTCGGTTGGGTTTACCGGATAGCGCCTTGGCCTGTTCGTCGCGACTGGACCCGAAGAAAGCAACCCGGTGCCGCTCTTTTGAGTATTGGGCAGACCGAGATTTTTACGTTTCGCATTATTCAAGAAAGTTCCGTGTTGACGCTGGGAAAACCCAGACCACCTTTTAGCGTTGATCGCTGGGAGCGTCTGGAATGTTCACAAGGGTCCTGTTTGTTTCGATCTTCGCGCTGTCCGGTCCGGTCACGGCATTGGAACTTCGCGAAACTGGCCGGTATCAACTAAACCACCCGGCCAGCTTAGATTATGATCCAACCTTTTGCGGGTTGTGGATTGCGAATGAGGGCCCCGAGGCCGTGCTTGTTACGCTTCAAGGCGAAGAGCTGCGGCGTATCAAAAGTGATCTGTTCAGGATCAAGGCAATAGCCATTGAAGGGGATCACCTGTTGCTTGGGGACGGCTTTGGTGGTCTGCAGCGCGTGACGAAAGATGGAGCCACGCTCGGAGCGCCCTTTGAGCTTGAGGGTGGTTATGCTGACACCGAAGGCATCGCGATTAATGCCAAAGGCCAGATTGTTACTGTCGAGGATGACCCTGAGCGGCTGTCTTGGTTCGATGCCGATGGAAAGCTGGCGGCGCGGCTAAATACCATGGAGCTTTCTCCGCCACTGACCGAGGCGCAGGGCATCGCGATTGATCCCCGCACCGGACATATGCTGATTGTCGATGACTGGGAAGGATCGAACAGTCTGTATGAATTCACAGCAGAGGGTCAGCTTCTTGCGCAGGCAAGCCTGCTGGAATTCGGCACTGACCCCGAAGGTATCGCAATTCGCCCCGGCTCGAACCAGTTGTTTGTCGCGTTTGATGGCGGTGCGAAGATTGTGACGTTTGACTATACGCCCACATTGCCGGACGGCGCGCCACCGCTTTCGCCGGGTGCAGACTGCATGATGTTTTAGAATGAACGCCCGACGGTCGATGTCGCGTTGTTGAGCGGTTTTCACTGGAAAATCAGCGCGAATTTCAGACGCATATCGCGGCACGAGCAACGATTTGGGTTCCGTGTCCGCTACGATTGTCTTAAGTCAAAGCAAGGCGAAGGGTGCCGAAAACCTGGAGTCTGACGACCAACCAGCCGAGTGCCGTTACAATCGCGACCGCCTTGGCAACAAAGGCCTTCGTTTCGACAGGCTTGATGTCACCCCATTGACCGAACACGCGACACAAAAAGGTCGGGTGCTTCTTCGTGGGCAAGGTGCCCTAGGTCGGCAAGTTTGGTCAGGTTCGAATTCGGCAGGGTCTTTTGCAAGTTGGCCGTTGTTTCCGGCGGAACCGCCCGATCGTTCAAGCCTACAATAATTTCAATGGGTGTCTGCGATTTCGACATGCAGCGTTTGAAGTCTCTCAACGACCATTGCGCCATCATGAACAATGCTCCCTGAACATGGCGACGGTTCTTCAGTAAACGCGCATAGAGCGCCAGTTGCTCGGCGGGGATTGTTGATCCGGTTGAAGCAATGAGGCGCTGGGCGCGGCCAAGCGAGTCAGGTCCACGTGTAAACAGCCAGGGCGTCAGCGGGTTCACCGCCAAAGACTTTGCGATAATCGGAAAGAGAATACCCGCCAGTCCGTCAAAATCGCTGAAGGCCGGGTTTATCGCCAGAATTGACGGCTTGCCATGCATGGTCAGGTGTTTTTCACAAAGCTGCAACGCGATGGCGGCCCCGGCAGAATGTGCGACGATCTTGGTCGGCTGCCAGTTTTCCTGCGTACTCAAGGCGGCAATATCTTCGGCCATTGTCTCAAGGCCGCTGCGATTGTTGGCACCCATGACGGTAAAGCCATGGCCCGGCAGGTCGATCGCAACCACGTGGTGATCCTTGGCCAGGTCGGTCATCATCGCGTTCCAGCTATGCGTCGACGCGCCCGCGCCGTGTAAGAACAGTAGCGTTGGTCCTTTGCCGTGTTCCTGAACGTGCCAACGATGTGGGGCGCAGACCACACGCTTCGACCATGTGTGATGGGGCCAGGTTGGAAGGTCGCGCTGCCAGTCCATTGCTTAGGTATTCACCGCGGTTTCGATGGCTTGCGTCATACCCGCAGCCGAGGACCGGGGCAGGGCGATATGATCCGCGCCCAAGCGCTGTGCAAGATTTTGCAGCGGTTTCTGGGGGCGTATGGCAGTGTCGAGAACGACACTTCGAACCTTGGAGGCGCGCAACCAATCGGCAGTAAGCTCTGCGTCCTCGGCTGCCTTTTTCCGGTCGCGCTGGCCGTCCAGCGCCACATTCGCCCGCCCGTCCGTCAGAAGGATCACGGTCGGTGTCATACCACGCTTCAGGGCGCTGCCCGCCATAAGCCCCGCGCAGTGCAGCCCATCGGCCAGTGGTGTCGCCCCGCCTCCGGGTAGGGCGGCAAGTCGCCGTTTGGCCAGAACAAGGGACCTGTTGGGCGGAAGCAGAATATCAGCTGACGAATTCCGGAACCCAATCAGTGCGACGTGATCGCGATGCGAATAAGCCCGCGCCAACAGATGTTCGACCGCGCCCTTGGCCTCGTTCAGGCGGGCCCGAGCAGCAGAGCCCGAGGCATCGACCAGGAATATCAGCAGTCGCTCGGTCTGTATTTCGAACCGTTTGAGGCAAATATCGGTTGGCAGAACACTGATCCGGCCTTGTGCTGCACGGCGGAGTTTTTGCCACGGGGCCGCCATGCGCAGCGTGGCGATCAGATCGACGCGGCTGCGCCCGTCAGGCCTGCGGCGGCGAGGGGCGATGGGTCTGCCACGTTGCCGCGCGATCCGTGAATCGCCCGCCCCGGTTCCGGTTGCCGTGGTGCGCTGCGCAAGGGCGCTCGGCAGAATACCATCCGGCAGGGCCATGCGTACAGCCTCGACCAAAACGTCCTGATCAGGCGTCCCTTTATTGTTCGTGGAAGGCTCGGGCGGTTCTGCCGCTTGTGTCTCTGGCTCCGGCTCGGACGTCGGCAAGCAAGTTGCGCGGTGCGAAAGCACCAACATTGTGGCGATTTCCAAATCTTCGATGGACAGGGATACCCTGCCATTAAGGGCAGCATTACACCGCGCAGCCCGTAGGGCAAAGTAAGGTGCGCGCAGACTGGCGACGCCCAACCGGGTGGACAACTGCACCAGGGTCGAGATATCCTCTGCCGATGTCCGGACCATCGGCAACGCAGCACGGGCCGCCTTCAAGTCGCCAGCACCAATATCCCGTGGTTCAGTGATGCGAAGATCGGTCAGATCGATACGAAAAGCCATACGGTCTGACAGGGTGAGGGGCAGCGTCTCGTCAGGGTCTGCGCCTTCATCAAAGGCGATCACGCAGGACTGTCCGGCATCCAGCTGCGCGGCCAGTTTTGCCGCCAATTCAGCAGGGCAGCGCTCGGCCATACTTAGTTGATAGGCGGATGGTTTGGTCAGCAGACCAGGGCGATAGACAGGCCGACCACAGGACAGGGTTGCCGCAAAATCCATGGAGGCAAACAGTTCGGCATCGGACAGTGATCTGTGCAGCCGCTGCTTTGGCAGGCCCAGATCAGGCATGGCAGCCATACACATATCGCGCGCGGGTCCTGCACGGGCACGCAAGACCAGCCCGCCAAGGCCCACCGGTTCAACGGCAAACAGGCGCAGCGTTTGCCAGACTTGCGCCCAGGGGTCGGGCATGGATGTCATCCAAGAACCTCATCCAGCGCACGGCGAACACGGGACACCGAGCCGGCCTCATCCATCGGATCGCGGCGCAACCGATGGGACAACGCAATCGGCGCGATGCGGCGGATATGGCGGCGCGTGACCGAGGCCGCGCCTTCGTAAGCCGCCAGCGCACGGCAGGCGCGCAGCAAGGTCAGCTCTCCGCGCAGACCGTCCGATCCAAGCGCGATGCACAGTTCAGCACAGTCGCGCAGTTCCCTTTTGCGGACCTTGATATCAGGTAAAATGTCGCGAGCTGTCAGGATCGCGCTGCGGACGCGGGTATCCTCGCGGTGCCATTTCTTGAGGAACTTGTCTGGCTGCATCTCGAACGCGTCGCGGCGCTGCACGACCTCGACCCGCTGATCGATATCGTCGGGGGATCGCACCTCGACCGACAATCCGAACCGGTCCAGCAATTGCGGGCGCAGTTCGCCTTCCTCGGGGTTTCCTGACCCGACCAGCACGAAACGGGCAGGATGGCGGATCGAAAGCCCCTCGCGTTCGACCACGTTTTCGCCGGTTTGTGCGACATCCAACAACAGGTCAACAAGGTGATCCTCCAGCAGATTTACCTCGTCTATGTAAAGATAACCCCGATTTGCCTGCGCAAGCAGTCCGGGCTGAAATGCCTTTTCACCGTTCACCAGGGCCCGTTCAATATCCAGCGCTCCGGTCACCCGGTCCTCGGTCGCGCCCAACGGCATGTCGACAACCGGGGTAGGGTATTCATGAATTTCGGCGTTCTCTGGCAGCTCAACCCAGTCCGGACAAGCCGCGCGAGTTGCGGACTGAACCGGGCAACCTTCGACGGCTGAGATGGGTGGCAAAAGTGCAGCCAACGCGCGAACAGCGGTGGATTTGCCGGTGCCTCTGTCGCCAAAGACAAGGACACCGCCCAGTTTTGGATCAATCGCGGTTAGGATCATGGCGAGCTTCATCTGATCCTGACCAACAATTGCGGAGAATGGAAACGCGTGCGTCATCTGTTGTCCTGACCCTCCTTCAAGACCACGGGGTGCTTCCCTTCCCAGTGGCCCGTTTCATTTATCACGTCGAACCTTGCGTAAAGTTCTTCGCGGAACCAATTGCCTTCGCGCACCGCCTTGACGGCCTCGGAATGGGGGCCGGGATTGCGGGCGAATGCGGCCATCGATCCGGTATCCGGCCAGATCGAGAATGTGATTTGATGCAAAAACGGAACTTCCCCCAAGCCGACCTTCATCAAAACGTCCGAGTTAACGCCGATCATCTGGCTGATGTCCGGCACTCGGCGCCAGAACCGCAGAAGAATACGGGGTTTCAGCGTCGCGCGTGTCAATGCTGCGGTCACCGGGCCGGTGGGGTCGGGGTCTTCGACATGGAACGGATTGCGTCCCGACCATGCACCGCGCGATGAGGTCGGGCGCAGATAGACTGTCCAGTGTTCGCTGGCGTTTGTCCGGTACCAGGAAAAGGGTCGCGCGGTCTGCAGCGTGTTTTGTGCGCTCTGTTCGTCAGACCAGACACATAGTACGGCCCAGACCGCCGTATTCGGGCGCGGAGTGAACCCTTCGCCGGTGCCGGATCCGCAGAGTTTCCAGAACTCCAACCCACAAAGGCGCGACAGCGGCCAGCGCGCCAGCCCCATCATGGCAAAGGCGCTGAAACGGCGGGCAAAGCCGTCGAAACGAAACAGGCTCAGGGTCGCGACTTGAATGATCGAACCTCCATAGTGTCAGTTTAGATTGACATAACGGCGCCAAAATCGGAAGACTCTTCTATGAATGTGTCAATTTAAGTGAACAGATTGGAACGTTAAGGCATGACTCGCCTAGATCCGCAGTTGGTAAATGATGCGACCCCGGTTGGGGATGCGCGCCCACACGCTGTGGTGATTGGTGCCGGTCTGGGTGGTCTGGCCGCGGCAATGCGGCTGGGGGCCAAAGGGTATCGCGTTACTGTTCTGGATCGGCTGGATATGCCCGGCGGGCGGGGTTCGGCCCTTTGGCGCGACGGCCACCGGTTTGATCTGGGGCCCACCATCGTAACGGTGCCCCAGGTGTTTCGGGACCTTTGGGCAGACTGCAATCGGGACTTTGACAAGGATGTCGAGCTGATCGCGCTGGACCCGTTCTATGAAATCCGATGGCCGGACGGATCAAGTTTCGCGGCCCGCCAAGACCCAGACGCGATGGAGGCAGAGGTCGCAAGGCTGTCTCCGGATGATGTAACGGGCTTGCGAAAGTTCCTGAAGGAAAGCGAGGCGCGGTATATCTTTGGGTTCGAGGATTTGGGCCGTCGCCCGATGAACCGGATAGGTGACCTGATCAAGGTTTTGCCGACCTTCGCCCGCATGCGCGCAGATCGTTCAGTCTATGCCCACGCATCACGGCGTTTCAAAGACCCGCGTTTGCGCATGGCTTTCAGCTTTCACCCATTATTCATTGGCGGAGATCCGACGCAGGTGACGTCAATGTATATTCTGGTCAGTCATCTGGAAAAGGCGTTCGGCGTCCACTACGCGATTGGCGGCGTCACCGCGATTGCCGAGGCGATGCGCAACGTCATTGCCACGCAGGGCGGGCTGGTGCGTCAGAATGCCGAAGTGGATGAGATTTTGCTGTCGGAAGGTGCGGCCAAGGGCGTTCGGCTTTCGAATGCCGAGGTCATACCGGCCGACGTTGTTGTTTCAAACGCCGATCCGGGGCACACCTATTCCACGCTGTTGCGCAATGCGCCGCGCAAAAGGTGGACGGACGTAAAGCTCACGCGGACACGGTGGTCCATGGGCCTGTTCGTTTGGTATTTCGGTACCCGGGGTACCCGCGATCTGTGGCCGGATGTAGGGCATCATACAATCCTGAATGGGCCGCGCTATCGCGGGTTGATCCGGGATATTTTCCAACAAGGGCATTTGGCTGATGACATGAGCCTTTATGTCCATCGACCATCGGTCACTGATCCTACAGCCGCGCCGGATGGCGATGATACGTTCTATGTCCTCAGCCCTGTGCCGCATCTGGGGCATGACAATCCAGTTGATTGGGCCGAGCACGCTGAAACTTACCGGCAGCGGGCTCAATCCGTGCTGGAGGATCAATTATTGCCGGGGTTAGACCGACATTTGACCGCATCCGAAGTCTTTACGCCCGATACGTTCCGCGACCGGTATCTTTCACCATTGGGCTGTGGGTTCTCGATCGAACCCCGCATTCTGCAAAGCGCGTGGTTTCGCCCCCATAACGTGAGTGAAGAAGCCAAGGGGCTTTATCTGGTAGGTGCTGGAACGCATCCCGGAGCCGGGCTCCCCGGCGTGATCAGCAGCGCCGAGGTGCTGGCGAAACTGGTTCCCGATCCTGTGAGGGCGCCATGATTGATCCGCAAGACATGCAGTTCTGCCGGGATGCGATCCGTCATGGGTCCTTATCCTTTCACGCGGCGTCCCGACTGTTGCCGCGTTCGGTTCGTGATCCCGCTCTGGCGCTCTATGCCTTTTGTCGGCTGGCTGATGATGAGGTCGATCTGAAAACGGAAAAAGCGGCCGCGGTTCTGATGCTGAAAGAACGGCTTGAGATGGTTTACGCAGGTCGCCCACGCAATGCTGCACCGGACCGGGCTTTTGCATCACTGGTCGAGGATTTCGACATGCCCCGCGCCTTGCCCGAAGCCTTGTTGGAAGGTCTGGCATGGGATGCGATGGAACGGCGCTATGACGATCTACCCGAGCTGATCGCATATTCCGCCCGTGTCGCCAGCGCGGTTGGGGTCATGATGTCGGTGCTGATGGGCGAGAGAAACGCGGATGCCTTGGCACGTGCCTGCGATCTCGGCGTGGCGATGCAGTTGACCAATATTGCCCGCGACATAGGCGAAGACGCGCGGGAAAACCGGCTATACTTGCCGTTGAGCTGGTTGCAGCAAGAGGGTGTCGATCCTGAGGCGTTCATCGCGAACCCGCGTGCCGAACCGGGCATACGCATATGCGTCTCGCGTTTGCTCAGACATGCGCAACACCTGTATCAACGGTCCGAGGCTGGAATTGCCGAACTGCCTTTGCAGTGCCGTCCCGGTATCTACGCGGCCAGGTTTGTTTATGCCGGGATTGGCGGCCAAATACGAAGATCTGGCTTTGAAAGCGTGTCTCAGCGCGCGCGGACGGGGAAAAGTCAAAAACTTGGCTGGTTGGCGTGGTCTCTGTGGCGCACGGCGTTCAGCACGGTTGCACCCCACTCGCCGCGGCTTTACGCTCGGCCCTTGCCTGAAACCGCGTTTCTGGTCGACGCGGCCGCGCAGAACCGCCACGCGCAAACGGATTGGAGCGATACGTTGTATACCGCTTTCGCACAACTGCAGACGCAGGAACACGCCCGGCGGCGGCGTATGATGGCGTCTGTTCGGACACATCTGCAATGATGTTCGCGCTTTATTTCCTGATTTTTTTTGCGGCATGTATGGCCGCGGGTGCCACTGGTGGGATGTTCCCCCCGGGAAAGTGGTATCGTGACCTGAACAAGCCGTCTTGGACGCCGCCGGATTGGCTGTTTCCTGTGGCCTGGACCTCGCTTTATGTCTGTATGTCCTGGGCGGGTGCGCGCGCAGCGGTGCAGGGCGATGCAAGCCTCGCGCTTGCGCTGTGGGGGCTTCAGATCGCGATCAACACACTTTGGACCCCCGTGTTTTTTGGGCTGCGACGTCTGCGCGCTGGGATGGTGGTGCTTAGCGCGCTTTGGGCCTCTGTCGCGGCGACCATGGTGGCGTTGTGGTCTGTCGACACTTTTGCGGGCCTCCTGTTTGTGCCCTACCTGATGTGGGTTAGCGTGGCCGCAGCGCTGAATTGGTCGGTTTTGCAGCTGAATCCCGAGGTCGCAAATAACCCGCCCGAAATCAAAACCTAAAATCGCCAGCTTGCGCGGCGCGGTACCCGTACCGCAAGCATGGGTTTCAAAAAAGGTGACCGAAACCGGCGCAAATCCAGCGCCTCGTACACGCCGGTTGTTTCCTCTCCGCCCAATTGGGTTTGTACCATTGCACGAGAGTAAAACGGTGCGTCGAGCATATTCATGACCTGCTTGGGACGATAACCCGTGTCGGCCCGCGTTTCGCGCCGCACTGCCCACAAGCTGCGTTTCAAGCGCGTTTTGGGTTGCAACGCGGCGATTTCATGCTGGCCATCTGCACCAAAAAACACAGCACGATTCAGCGTGCTGCCATCCAGTCGTTCCGCGTCATAAAAGCAGGTGCTGCCACCCTTGGTTGGAAAACGCCCCCAACTCCATGTACTGAAATCCTCTTCCAGCGCCCGTGTTCCGAAATTCGCGTCGAAATAGCCATGTCCGCTCCATTTCCAGCCGCGGGCCGCAAGGTCGACATCTATGTGTGCAGTCGGGGCAAACGGGCGCCAGATATGGGCGGCGTCTTCGGTCAGCGGCATTTCAACTGCGGTTAACCCCGTTGGCCTTAATGTGACGCGCCCGCGAACCGGAGTGATCAATGGGGGCGCGCCCATCTCGTTGATATCAATTATCAGGTGGTTGCCGTCCCATCGCATCGACGACGGGCCAACGGTGATGCAGTCGCGCGTCAGCCGCAGCGCTGATCGCCCCCGATCCGTCATGGTAAAACGCCCGCCCGGACCATAGGTCGCTACATTGATGCAGACATGGTTTTGCGGGTCCTTCCGCCCGGACCACCGATACCACGGGGAAAAAACCGAGCCGATAAAAGCTATGATCGAGATTGCCCGTGTCTGATCCTCGCTGATCCCGTCGACATACCACCACGCATATCCGTTTGGCGGGACGCCAATGTCGAAATTCGGTCTTGTAAGATCGTCTCGACCGCGTGCCGGGCGGAGAGCGCAGCCATCGGCAATCCCGCCCCCGGATGCGTGCCGCCGCCCGCCAGATACAGCCCCTTGATCGGCGTCCGTGCCCGCGGGCGCTTCAGCGCCGCCATGAGTCCGTGCGGGCTCTGCCCGTAAAGCGATCCGTGACTCTCGGGGAACAGTTGCTCGAAGTCTGCTGGCCGGGTCAGAGCTGTCGGCCCCGGTTGCGGATCGAAGGTCAGGCCGAACCGGCGCAGCACGTCGAATGTTCGTGTCTGACATGTCTGAAACTCCATTTCGGGCTGGGGAAAGGGTCGAAGGGGCGGGGCGTTCAGGACGATCTCGAACCGCTCGGGGGCGCCGGGTTCGTGCCGTGCTTGCGGGCCGCGATCCTGGGCGCAGATATAGATCGACTGTTCCCGCGGAAAAAGTCCGGCCTGCAGTTCGTGAAACTCCTGACTGTCCGCGTCGGCGAAGAACACATTGTGATGAGAGAGGTCCAGGCCATGTGGAGCGGCGTCAAAACTCCAGACTACGGCTGAAAGGCTGCGGTCGGTGGTTAGGGTTTGGGGGGCAACAGTGGCAACATCCGGCCCCAGCGCACCAGCCGCAAGGGCACGCGGATCGCCGTTAAAGATAACCAGGTTCGTCTGGATGTAAGTTCCGTCATCCAGTGCCATACGGCTGATCCGACCATCGTCGCACTCAATCGAAGCAACCGCGCTGTTATATCGAAACTGAACCCCATGCCGTGCGCAAAGCGCCTCTAGCGCCTTGGGCAGCGCTTGCATGCCCCCTTGAACGCACCAGACTCCGGCAGCTTCGGCCTGCCATATGAGGCTGAGCAGGGCGGGCGATTGATGCGGCAATCCACCGACATAGGTCGCATATCGACTGAAGAGCTGCGCAAGGCGTCGGTCGCTGAACCGGTGGGAAAGCTGGCTGCTCAGGCTGCGTAGCGGGGCCATTGCTGGCAGTAACTTGGGGTGTCTGAGGATCGTAGCACCAAGGCTGATCGGCGTCGGTTCGGGCGTGTTCATCATTGGTTGATCCAATGCAACGAACAGAGCTTTGGTATCCCTCTGGAACTGACGAAACTCCGCTTGTGCTTTTTGTCCGGAAAACGCGGCGATGGCCTTGCGGTTTGCTTCTGGTTTGTCGTGCAGGTCCAATACCGACCCGTCGGGCCAGAAATGTCGCGCGATAACGGGCAGTTTGATCAGATCAAGATGGTCGTCCAACCGCTCATTTAGAGTCTTGAAAACATCGTCGAAGATATGGCGCAGGGTCAGAACGGTTGGTCCTGCGTCCACTGGCCCACTGTCCGAGGGTAGGGTTCTGATCTTCCCGCCCGGGCTGTCGTGTTGCTCAAGAACTGTGACGTCGAACCCCGCAGCGCGCAGCCTTACGGCACTGCACAGGCCACCAATGCCCGCACCGATTACAACTGCTTGGCGCGCTTGAGGATGTGTCGGGTTCATACGGAATTGTTGACTCATGACACAATACTGTCCAGTGTAATTTACACAAATGTGTCAATTTTACTTTTCACATTCACGTCAGCAAAGGGAAGCGCATGGAACTGAAGACGCGGATTAACGGCGCTATTGCACAGAATATCGCAGATGCACGCGCAGAGCCTGCGCCAGCGCAGCTTGCGGTAGCGCTCGACTATGCCTGCTTTCCGGGCGGGGCGCGGGTGCGTCCAACGATTTTGATGTCTGTCGCGCTGGCCTGTGGCGATGACGCCCCTCGGGTTACGGATGCCGCTGCTTCGGCGCTAGAGATTATTCATTGCGCCAGTCTTGTTCACGATGATCTGCCTTGTTTTGATGACGCGGATTTTCGGCGCGGCAAGCCTTCGGTCCACCGTGCGTTTTCTGAACCCCTTGCTGTCCTTACAGGCGACAGCCTGATAATCTTGGCATTCGAGATACTCACGCGCGCCGCCGGGCAAGATCCGAAGCGGGCGCTTGACTTGCTTGGGATATTGGCAAAACGGACCGGGATGCCCAACGGGATTTGCGCTGGGCAGGGCTGGGAAAGCGAAGACACAATTGACCTTGGCGCTTATCACCGTTCGAAAACCGGTGCCTTGTTCATCGCGGCAACTCAGATGGGAGCAGTTGCCGCCGGTCACGAAGCAGAACCCTGGTACGAACTGGGCGCGCGGATCGGTGAGGCCTATCAGGTTGCCGACGATTTGCGCGACGTTCTTTATGACGAAAAGGTTCTTGGAAAACCCGCTGGGCAAGACGATCTGCACGGTCGGCCAAGCGCGGTGGATCAATTCGGAGTTCAGGGTGCGATCCAGCGCCTGAACGATATTCTGAGCGGTGCAATTGCCTCAATCCCGTCCTGCCCGGGCGAGGCGATGCTGGCCAAACTTGTTCGCAAGCAGGCCGAGGCGCTGACTCCAGTTGCACCTGCTGTTGCGAAAGCCTGACGGTGGCACGCTCGTCCGACACGGTCACGCGGCCTTCGCTGGGAACTTGGTTCGGACGCCTTTTGGCGCGGTCAGACGTGCAATCCTTGGCGATGCGTCTGCCCGTAACACGTTGGATGGCTCGGCGGGACGGGCAAGAGATATTCGAGGTCGTTCAAGGGTTTGTTTCCAGTCAGGTTTTAATGGCGCTTGTGGCGCTGGATATCTTCGATCATCTGGCGGGTGGCCCGATGACGGCACGGCAGCTTGCCCATAGGCTTGGGGTCAATGCGAACAGGCTGGCGGTTTTTCTGCACGCGGGGGCTGCGTTAGGGTTTTTGCGGGTGCATCGCGGTGATCGCTATGGCCTGTCACGCAAGGGAGCGGCGCTGCGGGGTGTGCCCGGTCTGGCGGATATAATCCTTCATCACCGGGCTTTGTACCGCGACTTGGAAAGCCCCGAGAGTTTTCTGCGCAATGGATCGGAAACCGAACTATCCGGGTTTTGGCCCTATGTTGGCGACGCTGCCCAGATTGGCGCGGAACAGGCCGAGCGATACTCCCTATTAATGGCGCGCAGCCAACGTCTGGTGGCCGAGGATACACTCAGACAGGTTCGTCTGAAAGGCGTGCGGCACCTGTTGGATATTGGTGGCGGTAGCGGCGCTTTTCTGGCGGAAGTCGCGCAACGATACCCTGCGCCCCGGCTGACTCTGTTCGATCTGCCACAGACCCGTAGTGCCGCGCAGTCCTATTTGGAAGGGGTAGGTCAGTTCGATCGCATCACGTGCACAAGCGGCAGTTTCGCCCTGGACCCTCTGCCTACAGGCGCTGATGCCATCAGCCTTATCCGTGTCCTCTATGATCACGACGACGAAACAGTCCTCAGGCTTTTTGCAAAGGTTTTTGATGCCTTGCCACCCGGCGGGCGGTTGATCATCTCGGAACCCATGTCGGGCGGAGATCGCCCCGATCCGATCACCGATGTCTATTTCGCGATTTACACCCTTGCGATGGGCACGGGCAAAACTCGGTCTGCTGCACAGATATCAGAATTGCTTGCAGCTTCGGGCTTCGTGCAGATCGAGCATCCAAAACCCCTCCGGCGTTACATCACCTCGGTCGTTACGGCAATTAAGTCTGGATAGGCGAACGAATTTCTGAAATGTGTCAGTTTTAATTGACAGATTGCGATGTAAAGTTAAACTGACATAAAAGCTCGCCATGGACTCACCCTTTAGATGAGCCACTGCAGGCGAGAGGAGGGAAGACCGTGAAATCCTCGGCCGTAATATTGCATGGTCCCGGACATCTGTCTGTTGATACCGTGACACTCACCCCGCCATCCGCTTCGGATTTGGTGGTCGAGGTGCGGCATTCCGGAGTTTCTACCGGTACGGAAAAACTTTTTTGGTCCGGCGAGATGCCGCCCTTTCCTGGTATGGGGTATCCTCTTGTTCCAGGCTATGAGGCCGTCGGCAAAGTGGTCGAGGCAGGATCAGGAACCCGTTTCGGCGTCGGCGATGCCGTCTTTGTACCGGGCGCGACCTGTTACGAGGATGCGCATGGGTTGTTCGGCGGGTCGTCGCGCCTGATCGTCACAGATGCGGACCGTGTCACACCCATTGATCCGAGTTGTCAACGTGAGATGACACTTCTGGCCCTGGCCGCCACCGCGCGACACTCGATGGCTGGGCTGGGTCACCATGTGCCCGAGCTCATTGTCGGGCATGGTGTCGTGGGTCGCCTGCTAGCACGTTTAACCATCGCCGCAGGTGCGCCTGCACCGATTGTATGGGAGTCAGATCCCGCGCGCCGCGACGGAGCCGAGGGGTATCAGGTCATCGCCCCCGAGGACGACCCGCGCCGTGACTATGGATGCATCTATGACGCGTCTGGCGACAGCGCGATTCTGAATACGCTGGTTTCCCGCCTGAAACGCACGGGTGAGATTGTACTGGCCGGGTTCTATACGCAGCCCCTCCGCTTTGCTTTTCCGCCAGCCTTCATGAAAGAAGCCCGGATACGGATCGCTGCCGAGTGGACGCCCGAGGATATGCAGGCCACCCGATTGCTGGTCGAAAGCGGGGCTTTGTCGCTGAGCAATCTAATCAGCCATACCGCGCCCGCGTCGGATGCCCAGACAGCCTATGCTTCGGCCTTCGAAGACCCCGACTGTTTGAAACTCGTTCTTGATTGGGAGACCACATGAAAGACGAAGCCCCCAACCTGAAAGAGTTCGACGCCCGGCTGAAAGCCGAAGCGCATGAGGACTTGGCGGATGTTCTGCCAAGCGAGGCGGTCAAGAAAACCCAGATCATTGCCATCTATGGCAAAGGTGGCATTGGCAAAAGTTTCACGCTGGCCAATCTCAGCCACATGATGGCCGAGCAGGGCAAACGCGTGCTGCTGATCGGGTGTGATCCGAAATCCGACACAACCTCACTGCTGTTTGGCGGCAAAGCCTGCCCGACGATCATCGAAACCTCGACCAAGAAGAAACTGGCGGGGGAAGAGGTGAAGATTGGTGATGTTTGCTTCAAACGTGGCGGTGTCTACGCGATGGAGCTGGGCGGCCCCGAGGTCGGGCGCGGCTGCGGTGGCCGTGGGATCATCCATGGGTTCGAGTTGCTGGAGAAGCTGGGCTTCCATGATTGGGATTTCGACTTTGTTCTGCTGGATTTTCTGGGTGATGTGGTTTGCGGCGGCTTCGGTCTGCCAATCGCGCGGGACATGGCGCAAAAGGTCATCCTGGTCGGTTCGAACGATCTGCAATCGCTCTATGTCGCCAATAATGTCTGCTCGGCGGTGGAATACTTCCGCAAACTTGGCGGTAATGTCGGCGTCGCTGGATTGGTCGTCAACAAAGATGATGGAACGGGTGAGGCGCAGGCCTTTGCCGATGCGGTGCAAATCCCGGTTCTCGCGTCGATCCCGCAGGATGACGACCTGCGCAAGAAATCCGCAAATTATCAGATAGTTGGCACAGGTTCCGGCCAATGGGGTCCGCTTTTTGCGACGCTTGGCCTGAATGTGGCCGATGCACCGCCCGTCCGGCCCGCGCCGCTGGATCAGGACGGTCTGCTGGCGTTGTTTGACGGCAAGGAAACCGGGGCAGGGATCGAGCTGGTTCCGGCCACGGATCAGGATATGCGTGGCAAGAACGCGGCGCCAAAGAAATCTCTCGAAGTGATTTACGACGACGCATGAACAAAGAAGTGACATATGACGCGTCCGCCGAGGCGCAGGTGATCAAGGGTGAACCCCGCGCGGAAACTGGCGGTGAGCCGCCTGCTTTGGGCTGTCACTCTGGGTCCGAGATGAAAGACGCCGCGCGGATGGCGGGGCAGTCCGAATTGCTGGACCAATACGCACGTGATTATCCGCAAGGCCCCCATGACAAACCGCAAAGCATGTGCCCGGCCTTCGGGTCGTTGCGTGTTGGGCTGCGGATGAAACGGGTGGCAACGGTTCTCAGCGGTTCGGCCTGCTGCGTCTATGGCCTGACCTTCGTCAGCCATTTCTACGGCGCGCGGCGGTCAGTGGGCTATGTTCCATTCAACTCGGAAACGCTGGTTACCGGCAAACTGTTCGAGGACATCCGCGCCGCAGTTTACGATCTGGCAGATCCCGAGAAATTCGACGCCATCGTTGTCACCAACCTCTGCGTGCCGACCGCCAGTGGTGTTCCGCTGCGCTTGTTGCCGAAGGAAATAAACGGAGTGCGGATTGTGGGCATCGATGTGCCCGGATTCGGCATCCCTACCCATGCTGAGGCTAAGGATGTTCTGGCTGGCGCAATGCTGGCCTATGCCCGCTCCGAGGTCGAAGCGGGGCCGGTCTCTGCGCCAGACGGTGCGCGGCAGGACCGGCCTACTGTTAGTCTGTTGGGAGAGATGTTCCCCGCCGATCCGGTGATGATTGGCCAGATGTTGGCTCCGCTGGGTCTGGCTGCAGGGCCGGTAGTGCCTTGCCGCGAATGGCGCGAACTTTACGCAGCGCTCGACTGCGGCGCAGTGGCGGCGATCCATCCCTTCTATACGTCGGCTATTCGGGAATTCGAGGCCGCGGGCCGCCCCATCTTGGGCAGCGGACCGGTTGGAATTGAAGGCACTGCCGCTTGGCTATCAGCCGTTGGCGATGTGTTCGGTATCGCTGCAGACAAGATCAGCGCAGCGCAGAACGGTTTCTTGCCCGCCATCAAGGGCGCATTGGCTGCCGCGCCGATTTCGGGGACTGTGACTGTCTCGGGATATGAGGGCAGCGAATTGTTGGTGGCCCGTCTACTGATCGAAAGCGGCGCAACCGTACCCTATGTTGGAACCGCTTGTGCCAAAAGCAAATGGTCGGCGCAGGACGCGGATTGGTTGCAGGCACACGGAGCCAAAGTCCAGTTCCGCGCTTCGCTGGAGCAGGATTGCGCGGCGATGGAAGGGATCAAGCCCGATTTAGCCATCGGCACGACACCGGTGGTGCAAAAAGCCAAGCAACTGGGCATTCCGGCGCTCTATTTCACCAATCTGATCTCCGCCCGTCCCCTGATGGGGCCAGCGGGTGCAGGATCACTGGCACAAGTGATCACCGCAGCGATTGGCAACAAGGACCGGATGGACCAGATGCGCGACTTCTTCGAGGACGTCGGCACCGACGATGCCGCCGGAATCTGGGAGGGCGATCCGAACCTCCGCCCCGATTTCCGCGCCATCAACCAAAAGAAACTGGAACGGCAGGCCAAGGCCGCCAAAGCGCAGGAGATGATCTGATGCTGATCCAGGATCATGACCGCGCCGGAGGGTACTGGGGGGCCGTTTATGCCTTCTGTGCCGTCAAAGGCCTGCAGGTTGTGATCGACGGCCCGGTTGGGTGCGAGAACCTGCCTGTCACGTCGGTTCTGCACTACACCGACGCGCTGCCGCCGCATGAACTTCCCATCGTTGTCACAGGGTTAGGCGAAGAAGAACTGGGCCGCGACGGGACCGAAGAGGCGATGAAACGCGCATGGGGTACGCTTGATCCGGCGCTGCCTGCGGTGGTTGTTACCGGCTCGATAGCAGAGATGATCGGCGGGGGTGTGACGCCACAAGGTACCAACATTCAACGCTTTCTGCCGCGCACGATCGATGAAGACCAATGGGAAGCGGCTGACCGGGCGATGACCTGGATTTTCACCGAGTTCGGCATGACCAAGGGGCGGATGCCGCCCGAGAAAAAGCGCGAAGAAGGCGCAAGGCCGCGCGTCAATATTCTCGGTCCGATGTACGGCACCTTCAACATGCCCAGCGATCTGGCCGAAATTCGACGTCTGGTCGAGGGGATAGGTGCCGAGGTCAACATGGTCATGCCTTTGGGCGCCCATCTGGCCGAGATGCGCAATCTGGTGAATGCGGACGCCAACATTGTCATGTATCGCGAATTCGGACGAGGCTTGGCCGAGCTGTTGGGCAAGCCCTACCTGCAAGCACCAGTGGGCGTGGACTCGACCACCAGATTCCTACGGATGTTGGGCGAATTGACCGGACTTGACCCGGAACCCTTCATTAAGCGCGAGAAACACTCGACCATCAAACCCGTCTGGGATCTGTGGCGGTCCGTCACACAGGATTTCTTTGCAACCGCCTCGTTCTGCGTTGTGGCGAATGAGACTTACGCACGGGGGCTGCGGCTGTTCCTGGAAGAGGATCTGGGGCTGCCTTGCGCTTTCTCGGTCGCGCGCTGCGCCGGAACCAAAACCGACAACAATCAGGTGCGGGCGCTGATCACGCAGAAGAAGCCATTGGTCGTGTTCGGCAGTATCAACGAGAAAATTTACCTGGCTGAAAACAAAGGCGGGTTCGGACCGTCACCAGCCTTTATTCCGGCCAGCTTTCCGGGGGCCGCGATCCGGCGGGCAACCGGCACGCCTTTCATGGGTTACGCGGGCGCGACCTATGTCCTGCAAGAGGTGTGCAACGGCCTGTTTGACGCGCTGTTTCACATTTTGCCTCTGGGCACTGAAATGGATGCGGGGCCAGCCACACCCGCCACGCAACGCACCGAAATCCCATGGGATGAGGATGCCAGCGCCGCGCTGGAGCGCATCTTGGAATCCCATCCCGTTCTCACCCGTATCTCCGCCGCCAAATCTCTGCGCGATGCCGCCGAGAAGGCAGCGATTTCCAATGGGGACGCCCGGGTCTTTGTCAGCACCGTTCAGGCGCTGGACCCGACGCGTTCCGAAACCGATCCAACCGAAGGAGGTGACCTGTGCCAGCAGTAACCCTTAATGCACATAGCGAAGCGGGCAAAAAGCGGTCACAACGCACGCCCGAGTTCATCCTGTACTTTTCGATCCTGTTCCTGATTTCGATCCCCTTCGCAGTGGTCGAATGGATCAGACATGCCTTGCGCCGCCGCACGCTGAACCTGCGTGGGCCATTAGCGCGGGCCTGGTCCGAGGCCGACAGGATCACGCCGATCATCTTTTCCAGGTGACGGCGACCCGAGATCCGGCCCGTATCACGCGGGGCGGGGCCCAGCCGCTGGGTAAGCGGCGTCAGCATAGTGACCCGGAGGTTCCTTATGGCTGATAATGACGACCTGTCTTTTACAGGTCTTACCGACGAGCAAGCTCAGGAGCTGCATTCGGTCTATATGAGCGGCCTATGGCTGTTCGCGATCGTTGCGCTGGTTGCACATCTTGCAACCTATATCTGGGCTCCGTGGTTCTGAGGAGGGATTGAGAATGGCAAAATTCTACAAGATTTGGCTGATCTTCGATCCGCGTCGCGTCTTTGTGGCGCAAGGCGTGTTCCTCTTCCTGCTCGCCGTCATGATCCATCTTGTTGTGCTTAGCAGCGGTCTCAACTGGTTTGAGAACGCCGCGGCGACTGCCGGGTTCTAACAGGCCCAGGGCGGGGCGCAATGCGCCGCGCGATGGATTGAAAGAAAGCCGCGGGCGGCGTGAATCGCCCGCGGCATGAACCGGGGCAATTGACCCGGCCATGACCAGAACTGTCGGAGCAAGACAATGGCGATGCTGAGCTTTGAAAAGAAATACCGCGTTCGCGGGGGTACGCTGATCGGTGGTGATCTGTTCGATTTCTGGTTCGGGCCATTTTACGTCGGCTTTTTCGGGGTCACGACGGTGTTCTTCGCCGCGCTGGGTACGATCCTGATATTCTGGGGCGCGGCCATGCAGGGCACGTTCAATCCCTGGCTTATCAATATTGCCCCACCTGATCTGAGTTATGGCTTGGGCATGGCACCTCTGATGGAGGGCGGGCTGTGGCAGATCATAACGTTCTGTGCGGTCGGGGCGTTTGTCAGCTGGGCGTTACGCGAGGTTGAAATCTGTCGCAAGCTGGGAATGGGTTACCATGTGCCTTTCGCCTTTGGCGTCGCCATTTTCGCCTATGTCACCCTGGTCGTTTTCCGGCCATTGTTGATGGGAGCGTGGGGTCATGGCTTCCCCTACGGCATCTTTAGCCATCTCGACTGGGTGTCCAACACAGGCTATGCATATCTGCATTTCCACTACAATCCGGCGCATATGTTGGCCGTGACGCTGTTCTTTGCGACCACGTTCGCCCTAGCCCTGCACGGTGCGCTGATCCTGTCGGCTGCGAACCCGGAAAAGGGCGAAGAGATGAAGACGCCGGACCATGAGGACACGTTCTTTCGCGATTTCATTGGCTATTCGATCGGAACGCTGGGCATTCACCGGCTCGGCTTCCTTCTGGCCATCAATGCCGGGTTCTTTTCTGCCGTTTGTATAATCATCTCTGGCCCCGTTTGGACGCGAGGATGGCCCGAGTGGTGGAACTGGTGGCTTGAGCTGCCGATCTGGCCCAGTCAGGCGGGGATGTGACCCATGATTGAATATCAAAACATCTTTACTCAAGTGCAGGTGCAGGGCGAACCCGAATGGGGCATGGACGACAATCGCCAGATGAGCCGCGAACGGATCGGCAAGCCGTTTTTCTCAAAGCTCGTCGGCTGGGTCGGGAACGCGCAGATCGGGCCGATTTATCTGGGTTGGTTCGGTATGGTCAGCGTCGCGGCTGGTATCCTGTGGTTGAATATCATCGGACTGAACATGCTGGCGCAGGTCAACTGGTCGATCTCAGAGTTTCTGCGGCAGGGCTTCTGGCTGGCGCTTGAGCCGCCCAGCCCGGAATACGGTTTGACGATACCACCGCTGAGCGATGGCGGGTGGTACATCATCGCCAGTTTCTTTTTGCTGGTTTCAGTTTGTTCATGGTGGCTGCGCACATATCTGCTGGCGGCAGAACACAAGATGGGCAAGCACGTGGCCTGGGCTTTTGCCGCGGCGATCTGGTTGTTCCTGGTGCTAGGTCTGTTCCGCCCGATTTTCATGGGGTCCTGGTCAGAGGCGGTGCCCTACGGCATTTTCCCGCATCTGGATTGGACCACTGCCTTTTCGATCCGGTACGGCAATCTTTACTACAATCCGTTCCATTGTCTCTCGATCGTGTTCCTTTATGGCTCAGTCCTGCTGTTTGCGATGCATGGGGCGACCATTCTGGCGGTCACCCGCTTTGGTGGCGACCGTGAGCTTGAACAGATCGTGGATCGCGGCACGGCATCAGAACGGGCTGCTTTGTTCTGGCGCTGGACCATGGGCTTTAACGCCACGATGGAGGGTATCCACCGCTGGGCCTGGTGGTTTGCGGTGCTGACCCCGATCACCGGCGGGATCGGTATCCTGCTGACCGGGACAGTGGTCGACAACTGGTTCATCTGGGCCCAGGAACGCAGCTTCGCCCCCGCCTATGACGGGTCATACGGATACGAAGCCTTCGGCACTTACGAAGCCTTCATCGGCCAGGAGAACTGAGATGCTTCCCAAGTGGTTCGATGACTGGAACAAAGACAACCCGACAAACATCTACGGCCCGGCAATCCTGGTCGGTGCGCTGGGCGGCGCGATCTTTATCGCCGCAATGCTGGTGGCTTTCGGGCAACCCTTCGCCACGAAAAGCATTCAGACCGGACCGCGGGGAACGGGGATGTCGGTCACCGAGTTCGTCAATGAAATCGAGCGTCCCGACCCGACGATCGAGGATTACCTAACCGAAGAGCCATATATCCCTCAGCCCGGCGATGCTCTGGCCAAGGATATCTATGAAAATGTTCAGGTGCTCGGTGATCTGACAGAAGACAATTTTAACCGATTTATGACTGCCATGACTTTCTGGGTGGCCCCCGAACAGGGCTGCGCCTATTGCCATGGCGACGGTGATCTTGAGACTTATGGAGAGGACAACCTTTATACTAAGGTCGTGTCCCGTCGCATGATCGAGATGACGCAGAACATCAATGAAAACTGGGATGGCCACGTCAATGCAAACAAGGAGGTTGGTGTAAACTGCTATACTTGCCATCGCGGGCAAAACGTCCCCAGCGATATCTGGTTCAGCATCACTCCGGTGGTCGATGCCATGACGGGTTGGGGCGCGGTTCAGAACCGCGTCACAGAGCAAAGCCAATTTACGTCTCTGCCGTCGGATGCCTTGGAAACCTATTTGTTGAACTACGGCGTAATCGGCGTGCACGATCTGGAATCCCGCGTTGAAGGCTCACCTGCGGATGAGGGTTTCCCAACGGTTCAGGATACCGAGCGCACGTATTCACTGATGAATTATGTGAGCAACTCCTTGGGTGTGAATTGCTTGTTCTGCCACAACAGCCGGGCATTTTACGACGCGGAACAGGTGACGCCGCAATGGGCGACTGCAAGTCTTGGTATCGCGATGGTGCTGGAGTTGAACAACGATTACCTCGTTCCATTGGCTGATGTTTACCCGGAAGATCGTCTGGGCCCGATCCATCAGGATGCGCCCAAGGCCGCCTGCCGGACCTGCCACAAAGGTTATCAACAGCCGTTGCAAGGTTTGAACATGATCGCGGACTGGCCCGAACTAACCACGTCCGAGGCGCCGGAATACGAATAGGGCAGGCTGACTTAACCTAGCCGGCACGCCCTGACGCAGCACGGACCCCGTGGCTTCCGCGGTTCGCGCAGGGAACACAAGCTGTTCCAAACCTGTTCTGTGGCGACAGAACGACCGGCTGGTGATCCGCGCGGGCGTGCGTTCAATCCCAAGCGGATCACCGGTCAATATACCGGAGAGGATCAATGGCATCTACTCAGACACCCCTGTTGGACCGCGTTGCCGGTCCGTCCGACCTGCGCATCTTAAGCGATGCGGAACTGGCCCTGATTGCAGATGAACTGCGCAATGAGGTGATCGACATTGTATCGGAAACAGGTGGGCATCTGGGGTCGTCACTGGGCGTGGTCGAACTGACCGTCGCCCTGCACGCGGTTTTCAATACGCCGATGGACAAGCTGATCTGGGATGTCGGGCACCAGTGTTATCCGCACAAGGTGCTGACGGGGCGGCGCGACCGGATGCGAACGTTGCGGCAGAAGGGTGGTCTTAGCGGATTCACCAAGCGGTCCGAGTCCGCCTTTGATCCGTTTGGCGCGGCGCATAGCTCAACCTCGATCAGCGCCGCATTGGGATTTGCCGTCGGCCGCGACATGGGAATGCCGACCGGGGATGCGGTCGCGGTGATCGGTGATGGCTCAATCAGTGCAGGCATGGCTTACGAGGCGCTGAACAATGCGGGCGACGAAGGTCGACGTTTGTTCGTCATCCTGAATGATAACGAGATGAGCATTGCTCCACCCGTTGGTGCGATGTCGACCTATCTGTCGCGGCTCTGCGCGCCGGATTCGCTGGCACGGATGCACTCCTTGACCGAAGGGTTCGAGGCCGCAATGCCGCCGCCTGTTCGTGCCGGTATGCGCCGCGCTCGGCAGTTGGTATCGGGCCTGCCCGGTACAGGCACGCTTTTCGAAGAATTGGGGTTTGACTACATCGGCCCGATCAATGGCCACGATCTGGGTCAGCTCTTGCCGGTGCTGCGCGCGGTGCGGGCCCGCGCGACGGGACCGGTGTTGATCCACTGCGTGACCGTGAAAGGCAAAGGCTACGCGCCAGCGGAAAAAAGTGCCGACAAGTATCACGGCGTGTCCAAGTTCGATGTCTCTACCGGAGCGATGAACAAGGCCAAGTCCAACGCCCCCAGCTATACCTCGGTCTTTGGTGAGACACTGACAGACGAAGCCAGCCGCGATCCGTCCATCGTTGCAGTAACAGCCGCGATGCCAGCCGGAACCGGCGTTAAAACCATGGCCGACCGGTTTCCCGGCCGCGTGTTCGACGTTGGCATAGCCGAGCAACATGCGGTGACATTTGCGGCCGGAATGGCGGCGAGCGACTTAAAACCCGTCTGCGCCATTTACTCGACATTCCTGCAACGCGGGTACGATCAGGTTGTGCATGATGTGGCCTTACAAGGTCTTCCGGTCAGATTCGCCATCGACCGTGCAGGTTTGGTTGGCGCGGACGGCGCGACCCACGCAGGCGCGTTTGATCTGGCTTATCTGTGCAGCCTGCCCGGGTTTGTCGTCATGGCCCCTTCTGATGAGGCTGAGCTGCGCCACATGGTTGCCACGTCGCTGGCTTATGATGCAGGCCCTTCAGCCGTGCGCTTTCCCCGCGGCGCCGGGGTTGGGGCAGAGCTGCCCGAACGTGGAGACATATTGCCCATTGGCAAAGGGCGGATTATCCGCCAGGGCGAAGATGTCGCGATTCTCTCCCTTGGGGCGCATTTGAGTGAATGTATGGTTGCAGCCGATCTTTTGGCTGAACAAGGTTTTAACCCCACGATTGCAGATGCAAGATTTGCCAAGCCGATTGATACGGAACTGCTTGCAGACCTGGCAGCCTCTCACAGCGCCATCGTTACTGTTGAGCAAGGCGCGCAAGGCGGGTTTGGGGCCCACGTTCTGTCACACATGGCGAACACCGGCGCGTTGGATCGTGGATTGAGAATCCGCACAATGACCTTACCCGATCGATTTATCGAGCAGGCCGCGCCAAGTGAAATGTACGAAGATGCCGGTATGACAGCTCAAGATATTAAAGAGGTAGTTCGCGCGCTTTACGCACGCGAGACCAAAATCTTGTCATTTCCGGCTGTGGGTTAGCTCTGAGGTCCAACCGAGGCCAGATACGCCCAGATATTTGCGACTTCGTCTTCTTTCCGAAGCTTGAAGGTCATTTTCCCGCGCGCGCTTGTGTCGTCGAGGTATTCTTTCAAAAACTTTGATGGATCCGCAACATAGGTCGTAAAGTCGGCCTCTTCCCAGACGAGCCCGGCTTCACCCGCAGAAACCATTGCATCTGAATAGTTGAACCCTTCATAGGTGCCGGCTGTCCGGCCTACCACTCCGTACAGATTGGGTCCGGTCTTACCGCCTTTTACGATTTCTTCACCGGCGTCATCGACTATGACATGGCAGGCTTTGCACTTATTAAAGTTCTTTGCGCCTTGTTCCGCGTCACCCTCCGCTAGTGCGGGGATGGCCACAAAGGCAAAGGCGACCGCTGCTGATAGAGTACTTTTCATATGCATACCTCCTGAGAAGTCTAAACTTAGCGCGCGTGCTCCAATGTCAAATCGTCACACAGTATATTCAAGCGACCGCGTGGGCCAAGGCACACTGCTTCCACAATATCATCAGCGCCTCGACCAATCGATCGATATCTGCATCGCTGTGCAGGGGTGACGGTGTAAAGCGCAGCCGCTCGGTACCCTTGGGAACAGTTGGATAGTTGATTGGCTGAACGTAGATACCATAGTCGCGCATCAATATATCCGACAGCATCCGGCACTTGACAGGGTCTTTGATCATCACCGGAATAATATGGCTAGGGTTGTCCATATGCGGGATGCCATAGGCATCAAGTTTGTCGCGCAAACGCTGCACCTGCCGCCTTTGCGCGTTGCGCTCAGCATCGCTGGTTTTGAGGTGCTGAATACTTGCCGTAGCCGCGGCCGCAACGGCCGGGGGCAGAGCAGTTGTGAAGATAAACCCGCTGGAAAAACTGCGCAGGAAATCGCACAGGGCAGCAGACCCCGTAACATATCCGCCAATACAGCCATAGGCTTTGCCCAGGGTTCCTTCGATCAGCGTGATGCGATCTGCCAGCCCTTCGCGTTCGCTGATACCACCGCCGCGAGGCCCGTACAGGCCAACGGCATGCACCTCGTCCAAATAGGTAAGAGCACCGTGTTTCTCAGCCACTTCGACGATTTCTTTCATTGGGCAGACATCGCCGTCCATCGAGTACACCGACTCGAAGGCCACGATCTTGGTGCTGTTGACAGGGAGGGCCGCCAGCTTGCGATCAAGGTCTTCGGGGTCGTTGTGTTTCCAGATGATCTTCTTGGTCCGCGAATGGCGGATGCCTTCGATCATTGAGGCGTGATTCAACTCATCGCTCAGAATAACCGCATCAGGCAAACGGCTTCCCAGGGTCGACAGCGATGCCCAGTTGGACACATAGCCCGAGGTAAAGACCAACGCGGCCTCTTTACCATGCAGATCGGCCAGTTCTTCCTCAAGCCGCACATGGTGATGGTTCGTGCCGGAAATATTGCGGGTGCCGCCGGCACCCACGCCGCAACTGTCGATGACCTCTTTCATCACTTGCCGAACTTTCGGATTCTGACCCATGCCAAGATAGTCGTTTGAACACCAAACCGTTACCTTGTCAGGGCTGTCTTCAACATGGGATTTCGCGGTCGGGAAAGCACCGCAGAGCCGTTCGAGCTCGGCAAATATCCTGTAATTGCCTTCCTCCTTCAGCTTGTCAAGCTGTGCATTGAACATCTTATCAAATTCCATGACGTCCCTCCCTTTCGGTATTCATGGCCAGTGGCTTCGGATCCGGCAGCATCCAACGCCAGAGTTTGGCGTCGGGCAGCGGCAGAACCAGCAACCAGTGTTCCAACAGGGCCAGCGCTGTGAGGCTGGCCAACAATATTTTTGCGGTCTTCTGCGGATCAGTCGCCGCATGTCCGGCCTGCGCCATGAACAGCGCGACGGCAATTGACAAGAGCGACACGGATATCGGGAAAAACCAGTTCATCCGGGCAATGCGGAAATGACTGGGCAGGTGCGACAGGTGGTCGGGCAGAAATTCTGTATTGAATTTCGGTACGCCGAAAAACAGGTTCAGCTTGGCCGATATGCGGGCCGCGAAGAGGATGCCGAAACACCAAGCGCCAACAGTGTTGGGCTGGTTCCAACTGATTGCGGCAAGCGCGATGGTGATCAGAACCAGCAGCATCTCGTGGTAGGCGATCGTCCCCCAGGCGCGGATGAACCTTTCCCAGAACGGCGCATCGGTCGGGCAGGGGTAGGCGTTGGGGCCAGTAATCATGCCACACAGAAAGGCCAATTCGATCCAGCCCCAAATCAATAGGGCACTGATGAAGCCCAAATAGACCGCCATCGTGTCGCCGTTAGCCAGAGACACCCAAAATCCAGCCAACCCGGCGAACAGAGCAGGTAATGACCACAGCGCGGCGCGGCTGCGTCCGCCCGCACTGCGGCGCACCACCCACAGGATCGCCCCGGTGGAAAACCACCAGAGGAAAAGCGCAGCAGGCGCGGCGATCCAGGGCGCGAGGGTCATCAGTAGCAAGGCTCCAATCTTGTCTGGGCCGGAACCTCATGTTTTTTGGCTGGGATGAAGTACAACGCGGCAAAAGCACGGGCAGCCCTGACAGAGCCCCAAACCTGCGAGGCTTTGCCTGCAATACCTCCACGCTCCTTGGCTGCGGCGATATCCACATTGGCCCGGTGCAGCGCACGGCAGTTCTTGAGCCAGCGCGGATCGTCAATGTCCAGCGTGATCGGAAAGATCTGCTTGCTGAGATCGCTGGTTTTCTCGAACACCGCGTGAGCGTACCAATCGGGATCGACGCCCAAGGCCTCATGGAAGGCTGGTCGCTGATGGTCGCGCACGAACATGGTTGCGTATACGGCGGTCAGGAAGAATTTGATCCACAGCACGTTGACGCCCGAGGTCAGCTTGGGGTCGGTCTTCATCAGCAAAGCAAACGCCTCGCCATGGCTGAACTCATCATTGCACCACTCTTCGAACCACTTGAAGATCGGATGGAACCGATGCTCGGGATTGGCCTGAAGGTGCCGGAAGATGGTGATGTAGCGGGCGTAGCCGATCTTTTCAGACAGGTAAGTGGCGTAATAGATGAACTTGGGCCGGAAATAGGTATATTTCTTCTTCTGCGTCAGGAAGCCCAGATTGACCCGCAGCCCGGCCTCGCGCAGCGCATCGTTGATGAAACCCGCATGGCGCGCCTCATCCCGAGCCATGAGCTGGAACAACTGGGTGATGTCCTTGTTATTTCCGCGCCGCTTCATCTCTTTGTACAGCACACAGCCCGAGAATTCGGCGGTACAGGATGAGATTAAGAAATCGATGAACTCTTTCTTCAGTTGCGGCTCCATACCGTCCCAGTCGATCTGGTCCCAGTCTTCGTTCTTTTTGAAGTGCCCCTTGTTCGGGTCTGAAACCATCTGCGCGATCAACTTGTCCCAGTCTTCGCGAACGGGAGACACATCAATCGCGTCCAGCTCATCGAAATCGGTGGTGTAAAAGCGCGGCGTTAGCAGAGTGTTCTGCATCGCCGTCTCGGTCGCCATTTCGTTGTTATAGATGGCGTCCTGTTCGGCGGCGATAGCCAGACCTTCTTCGACCGAGGTCGCGTCAGCTGTGTGCTTGGCTTGAATGTTCATAGCGACACCTCCTCAGAGAACGAGAATTCGCACAGCTCCATCACTTCGAAATCGCCGGTCAGGCGGGTCCAGAGACGTTCCAACAGACTGGCGCGGATGATCGTGGCCTCGCGCTGTTCGATGACGATTTCACCGAAAGGAGCCATGATTTCAGGGCCTTTTACCTTTACCTCGTCGCCGGGATAGATCACGGCACCGTTGTCGAACCTGACATGGGCGTGCAGGCTCTCGAATTTGTGGCTCACCTCGACTGTGCAGGGCGCGCGTTCAAAGTCTTTCGTCAAAATTCCCATGTTTGGCTTCCTTTCAAGGTTTATCCAGAAGTCTGGCGAAACGTCTGGCGTTGTCGGCACCAAACCCCATGAGGTCGGCGCTCCATCCCGTTGAGGGATCGGTAATATCGAGACGGCCGTTGGCGCGGCGCGTCACGATGACGGGGGTATTCGCAGGCTGGTCTGCCTGCATTCGAGTGCGATCAATCACCCGGGCGACACCAGCGACAAAGCCGCCTTCGGTGGCGCTGAGCTGGTCAATCACCGCGCCTTCGGGGGACAAGACGGTGACCGCCCCGCTGACGCCATCGCTGACCAAAATCATCGCACGTTCATGTGTGATTTCTGCAGCGGGGGGCGAGGCCGACAGCGGCACATCCGTTAGGCGCGCATAGGCGACGATGGCGAGGACGGCGCAAACCAACAGTCCCATCGCCCGCAGCAGGACGCGCGGGATCAACTCTCGGTCCTGGTTCTGGGTTTGGTGCAGGGTGTCGGTCATTTTGAGCCTCCTATTCCGCGGCGATCGGTTTCAGATCGCGTTCAACGCGGGGGATACTGACGCGGGCTTCCGCGGCATCTGCAAGGATGCGCGCAACGTTCGCCGCATCGGGAATACAGCGCAGGGCGGGTTGGGTGTGGAAATGCCAGGGGCGCACATGCGGCCAGCACAACAGGTAGCTGAACCGGACCGGACCCTGCAGAGTTAAGGCAATCGTCCCGGTGCCGTCTTTTCGCAGATCCAGATCGGCGCTGTCGATCTTGGTATAAGGCAGGTTCAGCGTCATGGTCAGCGCCGCTCCGATACGCATGGCGACGCGGCGATTGGTCAGCGTATACATTGTGCTGCGCGCCTGAATCACCGCAAAGACGACCAGCAAAGCACAGGTCACCGCCCCAAGGATCACAAAGGGCAGGGACGCGGCGATGGCCAAGTCCAGCGGCATCAGGTCAACGACCGATACAAACCGCCAGATGGTCAGAAACGCGAAATAGCCAGCCACCCACAAAACGCTGACCGAGGATTTGGCAAGCGCCCACCAATGAGGGCGACCCTGCCACAGGATCACCTCACCCTCGGGCGGGCGTTCCGGTAGGCCCGGAACTGGTTCAACTGCGAAATCGTCGTGCGGCATGGGTTTGCTCCTGACTTCAGATCTGCGGCTCTTGCCGGGCTTCGCTGGCGTAAAGCGTGCCACCGGCGTAGTAGGCGCTGATTTTTTCTTCTTCGAGCATGGTCAACTGGTTGGGGCTGGCGATCTGGGGCACGTCTTTGACATGCTCGGCAAAGATCGAGCGTACCTTGACCCGGTTTGACTGGATGCGCGTCATCGTCAACGGAACCAACCGGGTGCCGCCGCCGTATTCAGCGTCCAGCTCATATTCGAGATAGCGGACCAATTGCTCGGGCACGTCGATCCACATATCCGTCACGGTGCCCACCGGCTTGTTGTCGCCGGTGACGACAGGCTTGCCGCGCGGATCGCGACCTGCAGCGTGCGAGAACGCCTCAAGCCCGCGCATCGGTTGCAGTTTCAGATGTCCGTGTCCGTCCAGTTCCGGGATGTCGCGGCGCGGCGCCCAAGATGCTGGCCCAACACCATCGAGCATCGGGTTGCCAGTGGGTTCGAACGGATACCCACCGGCGGCGTTGGTGCGTTCCAGTGCAAGGTCATCGCGGTCACCGCGTTGCCCGCTGGGAACGGTTACTTCACCTCGCCCGTGCGGCAGTTTGAACGTTTTGTCGTCGGGGACTGAGAATAACCCCTGATTGGGGGCTTCCTCGCCGTCATCATCAACCAGTGGAAAGCCCTCACGCATGTTTTCCCGCTGGATGTAAAAGATCAGCAGAGCGAAAAAGACCCAAAACAACCAGATCGACAGGCTGGCGAGGTCAAAATTTCCGAAGAAGGTCTGGGTCATTCCGGGATCCTTTCGGTTTGAGGAATACGCATCATGTCGGAAACTCCGGCAATCCGGATGGCGCGGCAGCCCGGCGTTTGCGGGTTGCCAGTGGGCCAAGTACAATCAGCGTTATGAAAAGAAGTGCGATTTCCGCATGGTAGACAAAGGAATAACCCGTGGCGGCCGAGTCCAGCGCGGTGCCCAAGTTACCCTTCAAGGCTTGCACATTGACGATGTCGCGCAGAGCCCCGCCCAAAGCGATGGCAAGGCCCGACGCGGTTGCCTGTGCAGCCCCCCACGCGCCAAGGGCCAGACCGCGCCCGGCAAAGCCCTGTTCGGGTAGAGACATCGTTGAGATCAGGGTGCAGACGGCGAAGATCCCGCCGCCAAAACCAATCAGCCCGGCACCGGTGAAGAACAGCATCGGAGCTTGCATCGGGGCCGAGAAAATCACTGCGCTGAAGGCAACGATGCCAACAAGAATGCCACCGCAGGACAGACGGATCGGATCGCGCCCATGCCCAAGCAGCCGCGCCGATAAGCCATATCCAGCCAGTGCTCCGGTTGCCCACATGGCCGTCAAAACGGTCGTGGATGAAACCGAAAGGCCAAGGATTTCGCCGCCGTAAGGCTCAAGCAGCACATCCTGCATGTTGAATGCCATGGTGCCAAGGAAGACGACGGCCAAAAGCCGTCCGGCCTGACCTCCGCTCAGCAGATCGGACCATGCGTCGCTGAACCGGGGGCGGGGGGCTGCGCGTTCTTCTGCGCTCATCGGGCGGACTTTTTCCTGCCGCCAAAGCGCGATCATGTTCAGCACCATGCCAACAACTGCCGCGCCCTGAACCACGCGGATCAGGCGCAGGTCGGAAAAGTCACGCAGCAGCCAACCGACGATCAACGCCGATGCGCCCATGCCAATCAGGAACATGACATAGAGCAGAGCAACAACTTTGGGCCGCGTCTCGGGTGTTGCGCGGTCGCAGGCCAGAGCCAACCCAGCGGTTTGGGTCATGTGGATGCCAAGACCCGCCATCAGGAAGGATATCGCCGCCAGTGCCTCACCCGCGAAGGGAACGTGCAGCGTGGAGTGGCCGCCCAGAACCAGCAGGGCAAAGGGCATGACAGCAAGCCCACCCATCTGCCAGATCGAGCCGAACCACAGATAAGGGATACGCTTCCATCCAATCGCACTGCGATGGGTGTCACTGCGGAACCCCAGAAGGGCACGGAAGGGTGCGATCAGCACAGGCAGGGCAATCATGATGGCAACAACCGTCGCGGCAACGCCAAGTTCGACAATCATCACGCGGTTCAGCGTGCCCAGCAGCATGACCGAGGCCATTCCGACCGACACCTGAAACAGCGACAGCCGCAGCAACTGCCCCAAAGGCAGATCCGCGCTTGCGGCATCTGCAAAGGGCAGGAACTCGGCCGGTATCCGGGTGAAGGGCGAGGGGCGCTGGCTCATGAGGCGACCTCCAACGCGTGAGAGATGTAGAAACCGCAATTGACGCGCCCCAGATCGCGGACTTTACCGGCACCATCCAGCTTGCGCTTTAACGTCGCTGTGTTGTGCGGCACCATGGTCGGCGAGCGATCGCTTTTGGGGAACACCTTGCCCGCGTACCACATGGCTGCCAGCAGCATCGTGCGTGGAGCGATGGTGAACCGCACGGTCGCGCCGTGATCGACGAACCGGTCAACCGCTGTGCGGATATGGTCGGTGTCGTAGTAAATCAGACTATCCATGGCAAAGACATGATCGAATGGGCCGCTGGGTTCGTGCAGCATGTCACCGGCGTGGAAATCCACCTTCGCTTGCAATGGCGCTGGCAAACGCGCACGGGCGATGTTGATCAGGGCTGGCGAAATGTCGATTGCCACAACCTCGGCGCCGCGCGCTGCCAAAACCTCGGTCAACTGACCTGTGCCGCAGCCCGCATCCAGAATGCGACGGCCTGTCAAGTCTTGTGGAAGCGCGCTCAACAGGCGATCCCGCATCTGGTCTCGGCCTTCGCGCACGGTCTGACGAATTTTCGACACCGGCGCATCGCTGGTCAGCCGCTCCCACGTGCGGGTGGCGGTGCGGTCGAAATAGGTTTCGACCCGTGCGCGTGTCGCCTCATAAGTCATTAGTCGAACCCTAGCAATTCAAAGATCACACGGTCTGGCAGAGGGTCGGGGGCCAAGGCTTCGGTCCCGTTCCAAAGGGTTTCGGCCAGCCGGACATATTCAGCGCGGCAGCGGACGACATCTTCGTCATCGTCCATCTCGAACAGGGTTTTCTTCTTGAGGCGCGAGCGGCGGATGGCGTCCACATCGGGCATATGCGCGATGCGCTTGAAGCCGACCTGATCACAGAAGCGATCCACCTCATCCGTGTCACGGCTGCGATTGGCGACGCACCCGGCCAGACGAACCTTGTAATTGGTGGATTTCGCCTGAACGGCTGCGATGATCCGGTTCATCGCATAGATCGAGTCAAAGTCGTTTGCGGTGACGATCACAGCCCGGTCAGCATGTTGCAGCGGCGCGGCAAACCCGCCGCAGACCACATCGCCCAGCACGTCAAAGATCACCACATCAGTATCGTCCAGCATGTGATGCTGTTTCAGCAGTTTCACGGTCTGGCCCACGACATAGCCACCGCAGCCAGTCCCGGCAGGAGGGCCGCCAGCCTCGACACATTGCACGCCACCCCAGCCTTCGAACACAAAGTCTTCGGGGCGCAGTTCCTCGGGGTGGAAATCAACCTCTTTCAGAATGTCGATGACCGTCGGCACCAGTGATCCGGTCAGGGTGAAGGTGCTGTCATGTTTTGGGTCACAACCGATCTGCAGCACCCGCTTACCCAAGGTCGAAAACGCCGCCGACAGGTTCGAACTGGTGGTGGATTTCCCGATCCCGCCTTTGCCATAGACCGAGAACACCTTGGCTCCTTCTATCCGCGCGGTCGGGTCCTGATGCACCTGAACCGAGCCTTCTCCATCAAGGCCAGTCAGGTTCGGAAGGTTCTTATCCAGTGGGCTCATGATGTAATCCTCATTCCGCAGCAATCCCTTCCATCCGGTCTTCCAGGGCGTCGGCCGCACGTTGCAGTGCGCCAAGCGTTTCGGCATCGGGCTGCCAATAGGCGCGGTCATTGGCCTCAAGCAGACGGTTTGCCATACGGCTTGACGCGACCGGGTTCAGATCGGCCAGCCGGTTGCGCATGGTTTCGTCCAAGACGAATGTTTCCGAAATACGCTGATACACCCAGGGTTCGACCTGACCGGTCGTGGCTGACCAGCCCAGTGTGTTGGTCACATGCGCTTCGATCTGGCGCACACCTTCGGCACCATGTTTCAGCAGGCCTTCGTAAAACTTCGGGTTCAGCGAGCGTGACCGAGTTTCCAGTGCCACCTGATCAGCCAGCGTCCGCACCTTGCCGTCGCCGCGTGTCTGGTCGCTGATGTAGACAGCAACATCTGAACCCCGCGCCCGGCGAACGGCGCGGGAAATGCCGCCCAGCGTGTCGAAGTAGTGGTCAACAGTGGTGACACCAAGCTCAACGGATTCGAGGTTCTGATAGGCAACTTCGACATCTTTCATCGTCTGTTGCAACAGATCGGTGTTTTTGTGGGCCTTGCCTTTCGTATCATAGGCAAACCCCTTGCGGGCCTCGTATGCGTCGGCCAGCTCGTCCTCATCCACAAAGGCCAGACTGTCGACCAGTTGATTAACGTTCGAGCCATAGGCCCCTTCGGCATTTGAAAAGACGCGCAGTGCGGCCTCGTCCAACGACACATTCGTGCGCTCGGCATACGAGAGGCTATGCGCGCGGATAAAGTTCTGGCCCAGCGGTTCATCGGCTTGCGCGGCCTTCAGCGCGGCCTCGGCCAGCAGGCGGGTTTGCAGGGGCAACAGATCGCGGAAAATACCCGAAAGGGTCATCACCACGTCGATCCGCGGACGGCCCAGTTCCGACAGCGGGATCAGGTCCGCGCCGCACAGACGGCCAAAGCTGTCAAACCGGGGTTTTGCGCCCATCAGCGCCAGCGCTTGCCCGATAGGACCACCGTCGGATTTGATATTGTCGCTGCCCCAAAGAACCAAAGCCACACTTCGCGGCACTGAGGCATGGGTTTTTAACAGCAACTCAGCTTGTTTTGCGCCGTCGTGACAGGCATAGGCCGTGGGCATTCGGAACGGATCAAACGCGTGGATGTTGCGGCCTGTTGGCAGAATATCGGGATTGCGCAGCAGATCACCGCCGGGAACGGGGGTCGTGTACCGGCCATCCAAAGCCCGCATCAATGCGGGTAGTTCGGTTTCTCGCGACAGTGCCGCGTCCATTTCCGCGCGATCAACGGCATCCAGATCGGGCAACAGGTCCAAGTAATCTGACCGCTCCTGATCGGTCATGGTCTGGCCGACCACGTGCAGACCTTCGGGGATCAGTGCGCCTTCGGTGTCCAAAAGTGTGTGCCACAGGGCCGCCGGATCCGTCCCCTCCATGTCAACGGCCTCGGCCTGATCGGCGATCAGTGTTTCTAGATCAGCCAGCTCTATCGCATCAGGGGGCAGGGTGCGCCAACGGTTCAGGCTGTCCTTCAGTTCGGCCAAGCCTTTGTACAATCCTGCGCTTGAGAGCGGCGGCGTCAAATGGCTGACCGTCACGGCACATGACCGACGTTTGGCCAACGAGGCTTCGGACGGATTGTTCGCGGCATAAAGGTAGATGTTCGGTAAGTCCCCGATCAGGCGGTCCGGCCAGTCTGCACCGCTGAGACCCGTTTGCTTTCCGGGCATGAATTCCAGCGCGCCGTGCATTCCGAAATGCAGCACTGCGTCTGCACCAAAACTGTTGCGCAGCCACAGGTAGAACTGCGCAAAGGCGTGGGTCGGGGCAAAGCCATGCTCGAACAGCAGGCGCATCGGGTCGCCCTCATAGCCGAAACCCGGTTGCAGGCCGACGAAGATGTTGCCGAACTGACGGCCAAGCACAAAGACATCCCGCCCGTCGGTCTGAACCCTTCCGGGGGCAGGGCCCCAGCTGGCCTCAATCTCTTCCAGCCATGGCGTATCACGCACGATATCGTCGGCACTGATCTTGGCGGCAACGTTGGCCTCTTGCCCGTAAACTTCGGCGCTGCCGCCCAGAACGGCTTCGCGCAACTCGTCGACGGTTTCAGGCGGATCAAGGTCGTATCCTTCGACCTTCAGCGCCTGCATCGTATTCAGCAAAGAGGCAAAGACATCCAGATGTGCCGCCGTCCCGGCAGCGCCCGCGTTGGGCGGAAAACCGAACAGGACAATGGCCAGCTTACGGTCTTGCGGGCGGGACTTGCGCAGCGATGCCAACCGGTTCAGACGGGCCGCTAGCATGTCTACACGTTCCGGACATGGGGCCATGGCCTTGCCGCCTTGCGTTCCATTATTGCTGATGCCGTGGCGGCCGGCAAACACGGTGGGGCAGGTTGCCCCGTCCAATTCGGGCAGCGCGACCAGCATCGTGGTCTCAATGGGGCCAAGCCCTTGTTTTGACCCGGCCCACTGCTCAAGTGTCTGGAATTCAAGCGGGTGTGCCGAAACATAAGGAATATCAAGCTGTTCCAGTACTCTGACGGCGCTGTCATTGTCGTTATATGCCGGGCCACCCACCAGCGAGAACCCGGTCAGCGAAAGCAGCGCGTCGATCTTGCGCTGTCCGTTCGGTTGGAAAAACTGATCAATGGCCGGTCGGGCATCCAACCCACCCGCAAAAGCAGGGATAGCTTTCAGGCCGCGCGCCTCAAGAGCTCGGATCACGGCGTCGTAATGTGCGGTGTCTGAGCTGAGCACATACGACCGCATCATCAGAACACCAACGGTCGCGTGCGGCTTTTTGGGGCCGGGCAGATCGTCAGGGTTTGTGGTGATACGGCTCGGCAGGTCGGGGTGGTAAAGCCCGGTATCAGGATAGTCGCGCGGCTCGGGGGCTGCGGCGTCTCGCCATTCGGGGCGAGATGCGTATCGGCCGATCAGAAAGCGGACCATCGCCTCCATATTGTCGTCGGAACTGCCCAGCCAGTATTGCATGGTGATAAACCACGCGCGCAAATCCTGCGCTTTGCCGGGAATGAATTTCAGGATCTGCGGCAGGCGACGCAGGATCTTCATCTTGCGCTGGCCGGTATCGGACGATGGTTTGGACGATCCGCGCAGCCGTCGTAACAGTTTCAGCGCGCCAGAGGTCGGCGCGGCCATATCCAGCACACCCATCCGGGTCAGCTTGACGATCTGCGCGTCGGCGATAATGCCGATCATTGCGTCGCAACTGTCACGGCGGGCTTGCAGGCTGGGAAGGATTGCCAAAACATGCTCTTCCAGAAACAGCAGGTTGGCGATGACGATATCTGCCTGCGAAACCACCTGTTTCGCCTTATCGAGCGCTGCGGTGTCTTTGCCCCATTCCGCAGCCGCGAAGACCTGAACCTCCAGCCCCGGAAAATCACGCTGCAGTGTCGAGAGGACGCGCGCGCACGGGCCAGCGGCGTGGCTGTCCAGCGTCACGATCGCGACGCGATAGGGCCGATATGTCTGGAAATCATCGCGCATAGTGGGCTTTCGCCTCGTACAGAGTTTCGACTGAGATTTCGGATTCGCCCCGTGCCTCGGCAAAGGCTTCGGTGTTGCGACGCGCCTTGCCCCGCACGAAGAACGGAACCTTGCGCAGTTCACGCTCGGCCTCGTCCAGCCAGATGATCTGCGCGCCGACGGGGTCTGGTGCGTCCGACACCTGTTTGGCCCCGTGTGCATGATGCGAAGGGCCAGCGGCGTCGTTGAATTCGGGATCCTCGCGGAACATGTGCAGAAGGTGTTCTTCAAGTCCCATCACAAGCGGGTGGACCCAGGTGTCAAAGATGACATTGGCGCCTTCGATCCCCATCTGAGGCGAGTATCGCGCGGGGAAATCCTGCACATGCACCGGCGCCGAAATCACCGCGCAGGGAATGCCAAGGCGCTTGCCGATATGGCGTTCCATCTGGGTGCCGAGGATCAGTTCGGGGGCGAGGTTCGAAATCCTGGCTTCAACCTCAAGATAGTCGTCACTGATCAGCGCCTCGACGCCGATATCCTTTGCAACCGCGCGGATCGGGCGAGCCATCTCGCGGTTGAAGCAGCCGATGCCTACAACCTCGAACCCCATTTCCTCGCGCGCGATCCGGGTGGCGGTGGCGACATGAGTGCCATCGCCGAAGATGAACACGCGCTTTCCGGTTAAATAGGTGCTGTCAACACTGGCCGAGTACCACGGCAGGCGCAGGCGATCCGTATCGAGACGCGGTGCGCACCCGGTCAACGCAGCGACCTCGTCGACAAAATCCTTGGTGGAGCCAACCCCAATCGGGATGATGCGTGTATAGGGCTGGCCCAGAGTGCGCTCCATCCAGCGGCAGGCACTTTCACCGGTTTCAGGATACATCAATACGTTGAAATGTGCGGCACCCAGACGCGCGATGTCTGCTGGCGTTGCGCCATAGGGGGCAGTGACATTCACCTCGACACCCATGTCGTTCAGCAGAGCGGTAACTTCGGTAATGTCGTCGCGGTGCCGGAACCCAAGCGCGGTTGGCCCGATCAGGTTGCACGATACCCGAGCGCTCCGGTCTGTCGGCTTGGCAAGCGTACGCACGATCTGCAAAAAGGTCTCATCCGCCCCGAAATTCTCTTTCCGCTGATAGCTAGGCAATTCCAATGGGATCACAGGGATCGGCAGGCCGAGGGCTGCGCCCAGGCCGCCGGGATCGTCCTGTATCAATTCGGCGGTGCAAGAGGCTCCGACAATCATGGCCTGCGGTCGGAACCGGTCATAAGCCGCCTGACAGGCATCGCGAAACAGTTTGGCCGTGTCCGAGCCCAGATCACGCGCCTGAAAAGTCGTATATGTCACTGGCGGGCGGTGGTTGCGGCGCTCGATCATGGTGAACAGAAGATCTGCATAAGTATCGCCCTGCGGCGCGTGCAGGACATAGTGCAAGCCGTTCATCGCGGTGGCGACACGCATGGCCCCGACATGGGGCGGGCCTTCATATGTCCAGACCGAGAGCTTCATTCCGCAGCCACCTGCAACATGGCCCGTCGTCTCAGCGGTCGCGCAAACAGCCCGGCAAGATCGCCAGCCTGTTCGTAGAAGTGGATGGGTGAGAAGACCAGCTCGATCGCCCATTTGGTCGCCAGCCCTTCGGCCTCCAGCGGGTTGGCGAGGCCAAGACCGCAAACCGTCAGATCGGGACGCGCCGCGCGCACGCGGTCGAGTTGTTTTTCCACGTCCTGCCCTTCGGACAGGGTGGGGCATTCGGCAATCTGGGCCAGATCGCACCCGACCAGATCGCGATGGAGGTAAGGAGTGCCAACCTCCACCAGTTCCATACCGCATTCACGCGATAGAAAGCGGGCAAGTGGAACCTCTAGCTGGCTGTCGGGCATAAGAAAGACACGCTTTCCGTCCAACGGCTCGGACGCCTGCGCCACAGCCTTACGCGCCCGAAGCCGCGCGGGTTCGGTCACGGCATCGACATGATTTGCAGAAATGCCGAACCGGGACGCGATGGCTTGCAACCACGCTGTTGTCCCCTGTTCGCCGAATGGGAACGGCGCGCTTATGGGGTGGGCGCCCCGACGGAGCAGAATGTCAAATGTCTCGCCCAGGAAGGGCTGTACAAAGGCAACGTGTGTGTTCGGGCCAATGCCGAATTCCTCATCGCTGGATCGGTTGGGCAATAGCCTGACGTCCTTCACGCCAATCCTATCCAGCAGGTCCAGCATCTGATCCTGCACCACGTCAGGAAGACCACCAGCAATCACCAGCCTTGCGGTGTCACTTGAGGGCATTGCGGCCACCATCGCCGCAAGGCAGCTATCCTCGCCTTGGGTAAACGTCGTTTCGATCCCTGAACCTGTAAAGTTCAGTACCCTGATCTTCGGCGCGTAGCGGGCATTCAGGCGTTCGGCTGCCTTGGCAAGATCCAGCTTAATCACTTCGGATGGGCAGGACCCGACAAGGAACAAACGACGAATGTCAGCGCGCCTTGACAGTAGACGGTCGACCTCGCGGTCGATCTCATCCTGTGCGTCAGACATTCCGGCCAGGTCGGTCTCCTCAAGAATCGCGGTACCAAAGCGAGGCTCGGCAAAAATCATCACGCCTGCTGCGCTTTGAAGAAGGTGGGCGCAGGTGCGGGATCCAACAACCAGAAAGAAGGAATCTGGCATCATCCGATGCAACCAGATGATAGAGGTTAAGCCGCAGAAAACCTCGTGCTGTCCACGCTCACGCAGGACCGGCGTTTGGGTGCAGCCTTTGGATATCTGGCCGGGCGTCGTCATGTGGGTACCTGCATCTGCAGCCGCGCGCGGCGCAGTTTCAAAAGAAACTGGCCAGCGTTGATAACGTACACAAGATAAGCTGCCAGCGTCAGCAGCATCAGTTGTGCCGGCGTCAGCCAACCAGTTGAAAGGGCGACCAAATACGCCGTGTGCAGCGCAATGGCCAAAAAGCTGACCACGTCTTCCCAGAAGAAAGCAGGCGCCAGCAAGTACTGCCCGAAAACAACCTTTTCCCAGATCGCCCCTGTGATCATAATCAGGTACAAAACGAGAGTTTTCAGGAGAATTGAAACCGTGGCGATTGCGTAGCCTTCGCCGGTCGCAAGATAGCGCACCACCAACGCAAGCGAGACGAGAAACACCGCGAATTGCAGTGGCGCCAGGACGCCCTGAACGGTCGTCCAATATGTGCTGTCCCGGCGCGCCAGTTGGTCAGGAGTGTAAAGCTGGTGCGTTCCAGGCGTGTTCATGGCTGATTGCGCCACGATGGCCTCCCTGCTGAACTTCCATCTCAGCGTAGAAGGATAAACATGAATGTGTCAATTAAAACTTACACTTTTGAATTGACGGATTCGAACTGTAAAGCCGAGCGCACAATTTATAAGCAAAAGCATAACTATTTGCTTTAAATACGGAAAATTGAAGTTTCCTTACGTTGGCGCTCAGGGCGTCCATATTATGTCTACTTTATTTGACAAACGCTGCGGCTTGAACCAGACTGACATTAAGTCGTTTGAATGTGTTTCTGCCGATTCCAGCGGCTTTTCTTTAGCAAGGATTGGATAATCCAATGCCCCCAGTCGATCCGTTTGAAGGCAGTCGACCGCTGAATCAAAATCAACTGGAAGCATTTGCAAAGCGGGTGCTGAAATCCTTGGACTCTCATCCGCAGAATCCGTCGTCTCTGAATTTAGGTTCGATAACGGATTGGCTATATGCACACGTCATTTCCCCGGTTCCGTTCTCGTTTGAAGAAACGCTTTGTTTTCTGGAGGAAACCGGTGTGTCTTCGTCTGAAATAATCGATATTTGCATCCCCGACGCCGCCTGTCGCGCAGGTCAAGCATGGGTGGATGACGAAGCGAGCTTTGCCGATGTTACGTTGGCGTCCTCGCGCTTATATGCAATTTGCAAGGCTCTTTCCGAAACGTGGGAGTTGCGCCCGCGCTGCACTGGGCAACCCACCGTTCTGGTTGTAATTGCACCGGGTGAACAGCACATGATTGGGTCCGTTGTCGCTGCATCGCAACTGCGGCGGATGGGCTGTTCGGTTCAATTGCTGGGGGGCGCTACGCCGAAAGAGGCCATCGCGTGCATCAAGCGGGGCGCGTTCGATGCGGTCCTAATTTCTTGCGCAGGAAGTCTGGCTCTTGACAATGCTGTGCATTTCATAACACGTATTCGATCAGAAATAGACCAGCCGCCACGACTGGTCATCGGCGGGGCGATAGAAAAGCAAGTGAAGTTGACTTCAGCAAGTACAGGGGCGGATTTAGTAACATCCAATTTTGAGGCCGCTCTCGCTGGTCTGACAAATGCCAGGAGTTCTACGGAACCGCTGGCGGCTCAATAAAATGACTTCCGGTAAGCCAAACCCCTGGCAGATCGCGGCATTGCCGATGATCGAGCCAGAGTTTTTGTCCGGTGTTCTGTCCGAGGCATCTGACATCGCGTTGATTGTGGATCCGGAAGGCGTGGTCATGGCTGCCTTGGTCAACGAAACCGGATCTCCGTATGGCAGCCTGGATCATTGGATCGGCAAAAAGCTTACAAATTTCCTGACCGAAGAATGTATTCCAAAGTTGGACCGCATACTTGAGCGAAGCTCTCGGGATGAAAAAGTTCAGCGTGTCGAGCTGAACCATCGCGATAAAATGGTGTGGCAATATCCTGTTCGGTATTCGATCCATCCGGTCGGCCACAGCGAGCGGGCCATTTTGATGTTGGGGCGCGATCTGCGGCAAGTCGCTGAAACTCAACAGCAATTGGTTCAGGCCCAATTTGCACTTGAGCAGGGATATGAAGAGCGGCGCGAGTTTGATGCGCGTTACCGCATGTTGATGTCAGTCGCGCGCGAGGCGTTTGTTCTGGTCTCTGTTGCGGATGGTCGGATTAGGGATTTGAACGATGCTGCCGCGCATATTCTGGGCGCGGCAAAGGACCAGTTGCAGGGACAGCCCTTTGCAAATGAGTTCAAGGATCGCGGGCGCGCGGAATTTGTTCAGAATATCTTGGCCCTCGCATTGTCCGAAGCGGATGCCGAGGTCACGATTCAGACCAAGCGTACCCGCAACGAGGTCACGATCACACCGATCAGCTTTCGGGCTGGAGGGGCGCGTATGCTGATCTGTCGGCTAGAGGTCGGCACGTCCGAAGAACATGCAAGTGACAAGCTTTCGGACAATTTGGTACGTCTTTTCCGTCATGGCCCCGAGGCGATTGTGTTTACCGACAGTAACGGAGTCGTTCAGTCGGCGAATGACGCATTTCTGAGGCTGGTGGACTTTGCGCATCATGTTGACGTGCGCGGTACCAGCTTGGCCGAGTATATGTCGCGCGGTCAGATTGACCTGAATGTGATGTTGGACAATGCTATTAAGACGGGTCGAATGTCCGCTTATTCGACCAAATTCTGCAATGATGTTGGGGTGTGGACGGCTGCCGAAGTTTCGGTGTCATATCTGAATAAACGCTCCACTCCGACGGTGGCCTTTGTGATCCGTGACGCGACGCGGTCCGAGGCAATGCGTACGCCTGCGCAGGGAAATTCAAATATGGCGGGCGAGGATGTTGTGGATCTGGTCGGATCGGCTCATCTGAAAGACATCGTATCTCAGACAACAGATGTTATTGAACGTATCTGCATCGAAACGGCAATTGAGTTAACGGGCAACAACCGTGCCGCCGCAGCCGAGATGCTGGGGCTTTCGCGTCAAAGTCTTTACGTCAAGCTGCACAAGCTTGGTATTCAGGAAAAACAGGACGGCCATTAGCCGCGTTTTTCTTGCATCGACTCAAGTTGTCAATCAAGATTGACGCATGAGCGCAAACTCAAATTTACAAATATCCTCGTGGCCGCAGCCTCTGGCTGCCCTTGAGCTGATCAAACCCATCACATGGTTTCCACCGATGTGGGCGTTCCTGTGCGGAGTTGTATCCTCGGGCGGTGCGCTGACTGGAAACGTGGGACTGATTGCGTTGGGATTGATCCTCGCGGGACCAATTGTCTGTGGCATGAGTCAGGCTGCGAATGACTGGTGCGACCGCCATGTTGACAAGATAAACGAACCGCATCGTCCAATTCCATCGGGCCGCATCCCCGGAATGTGGGGCGCGTGGATCGCCATCGCAATGAGCGTGCTGGCCTTGGCCGTTGGTTGGCAGTTGGGCTCGTGGGGATTTGGTGCCACCGTCTTTGGTGTTCTGGCGGCTTGGGCCTATTCGGCCGAGCCTGTGCGATTGAAAAGATCAGGCTGGTGGGGGCCGGGACTTGTAGCGTTGTGCTATGAGGGTCTGCCTTGGTTTACAGGCGCGGCAATCCTGTCCGCCGGGGCACCGTCGGTTCAGGTTGTCGGTATCGCGGCTCTTTACGCGCTTGGGGCGCATGGGATCATGACCTTAAATGATTTCAAAGCCTTGGAGGGGGATCGTCAGCTGGGAATTAATTCGCTCCCGGTCACGTTAGGCCCGGATCGCGCTGCACGTTTGGCCTGTGTGGTGATGATTGTCCCGCAGATTGCGGTCATTGCCTTGCTGTTCTTGTGGGGCAAACCAGCCTTTGCAGTGGCCATATTCGCGGCGTTGATTGGGCAGGTCCTGGCCATGCGGGTTCTCTTGCGGGACCCAAAGGCGCGTGCCCCGTGGTATAATGGAACGGGCGTTTCCCTTTATGTCAGCGGCATGATGATCGCAGCCTTTGGCCTGCGTGGATTGGAGGCCGCACTATGACCCGCGCCAAAAACCTCTCGTGGATCGGAATTGTGCGTCTGGGTCTGGTGCAGATGTGTTTGGGCAGTATCGTTGTTCTGACCACTTCGACACTGAACCGGTTGATGGTGGTTGAACTGGCATTGCCTGCCATTTTACCGGGCCTGTTGGTGGGGCTGCACTACGGCATCCAGATCTCTCGCCCTCATTGGGGCGTCTTGTCGGATGCAACCGGTCGGCGGACCCCTTGGATTGTCCGAGGAATGGCCATTCTCGCGCTTGGCGCTTTGGGCGCTGCACTTGCTATCCCGTTGTTTGATAATAGTTTTTGGTCGGCATTGACACTGTCCGTCCTGTCGTACACAGCGATTGGGCAGGGCGTGGGTGCATCGGGTACGTCGCTGCTGGCCTTGTTGGCCACGACAACAGCGCCACGTCGACGTGCAGCGGCCGCAACGATCACATGGCTGATGATGATCGCCGGTATCGCGATCACCGCGGCCTCGGTCGGTGCGATGCTGGACCCGTATAGCCCAAGGCGGCTGCTGGTCATCGTGGCCCTAGTCGGGGCAGGCGCCGTGGTGCTGACCTCTCTTGCCGTCTGGCGTGTTGAGGTCGGAGTTTCCGCCCAGCCATCGGCCGTAAAACCCCGTTTCCGCGCAGCCTTGCGCGAGGTCTGGGCAGACGACGCTGCGCGGCGGTTCACTGTTTTTGTATTTTTGTCGATGACTGCCTTCTTCATGCAGGAATTGATCCTCGAACCCTATGCCGGTTTGGTCTTCGGGTTCACGCCGGGTGAGTCCACGTCGCTTTCCGGCGCGCAGAATGGCGGAGTTTTCCTGGGCATGCTGTCAGTTGGCATTGCGGTTACCGGTCTTAAAATCGGATCGCTGCGCGGATGGGTCGTGGCAGGGTGCCTAGGCTCTGCGGCCAGTCTGGGCGCGATCAGTGCAATGGGCCAGATAGGGCCGGATGCTCCGTTAGTACTTGCGGTGGTGGTGCTTGGGTTTTTCAACGGCATGTTTGCCGTCGCGGCGATCGGCGCAATGATGGAGCTGGCCGGTGAACAGGCCCAAGGGCAGGAAGGGACGCGCATGGGCCTGTGGGGCGCAGCGCAAGCCATTGCTGCCGGGGTCGGAGGCTTGGTCGGTGCGGCAGCCGCTGACCTGTTCCGGTCGGTGATGCTGGATGCAACCGCATTCGGCGCTGTCTTTCTGGCCGAAGCCGCGCTGTTCGTAGCCGCTGCCATTCTGGCTGCACAAGTCATTCACGAAACACGGCGTGAAACGCGCGTCGTTGCGGGAGAATAGCCATGTATGATGTCGTCGTTGTCGGAGGAGGCCCAGCCGGGGCAACAGCCGCCGAGGATCTGGCAAAAGCAGGCCACAAGGTTTGCATGCTGGACCGGGACGGGCGCATTAAACCTTGCGGCGGTGCCATCCCGCCGCGCCTGATCGAGGATTACAATATTCCCGACGCGCAGCTGGTGGCCAAGATCAACACGGCGCGCATGATTTCCCCAACCGGGCGGCAGGTGGATATTGCCATCGAAAACGGCTTTGTCGGCATGGTGGACCGGGAACATTTTGACGAGTACCTGCGGGGCCGTGCGCAATCAGCCGGGGCAGACCGTTGCACGGGAACATTCCTTAGGATCGAACGGGATGAGGCTGGACCCAAGGTCATCTATCGGGACAAGCAAACACGCGAAGAACGCACACTGCCCACCCGTTTGATCGTCGGAGCTGACGGCGCGCGATCAGATGTTGCACGGGCCGAGGTGCCCGGTGGCGACACCATCCCCTATGTGATCGCCTATCATGAGATCATCGAAGCGCCAGAGGCGGTGAATGCCTATGACCCAACCCGGTGCGACGTGGTCTATGACGGTGCGATCTCGCCTGATTTTTACGGCTGGGTGTTTCCGCACGGTCGGACTGCCAGCGTTGGTATGGGCACCGGGATCAACGGGTTCGATCTGAAAAAGGCCACCAAGGATTTGCGCACTGCGTCCGGTTTGGGAGAGTGTCGTACGATCCGCCACGAAGGCGCACCGATCCCGCTTAAGCCGTTGGAACGGTGGGAAAATGGGCGCGATGTTGTTCTGGCCGGGGACGCGGCAGGCGTTGTCGCCCCAAGCTCGGGCGAAGGAATTTACTATGCCATGGTCGGAGGCACAGTCGCAGCCACGGCAGCGCAGGCCTGTCTGGCCTCGGGTAAGGCCGCTGATCTGAAACTTGCGCGGCGGTTGTTCCTCAAAGAGCATAAAACGGTCTTCCGCGTGCTGGCATCGATGCAGAATGCCTATTACCGCTCGGATGATCGACGTGAGAGGTTTGTCTCGCTGTGCCATGACATTGATGTGCAGCGTCTGACGTTCGAGGCTTATATGAACAAGAAACTTGTCAAGGCGCGGCCGATGGCGCATCTGCGCATCGGATTGAAAAACTTGGCGCATCTGACCGGCTTGGTCAGGGCGGAATACGTATGACCATGATGATCCCTGCCTGGGTCGACGGCACGTTAAAACCCGTCGAAAAGCTGAAGGTGCATCAACTTGGCCTACGCCACAAAGCAGTATCCGTCTTTGTCTTGCGTGGTCCAAATCTGTTGCTGCAGCAGCGAGCCACAGGCAAGTACCACACGCCGGGTTTGTGGGCGAATACCTGTTGTACGCATCCGCAATGGGGGGAAGACCCGGAAACCTGCGCTATCCGGCGTCTGAGCGAAGAGATGGGGATCAGGGGCCTTTTGCCTGAGTATTCAACAGCGCTTGAATACCGTGCCGACGTGGGGCAGGGGCTGATCGAACATGAGGTCGTTGATGTTTTCCGCGCTGAGGCCGCTGTGGACACAACAATCTGCCCAAACCCGGAGGAGGTCTCAGCCCATCGCTGGGTCCACCTCAACGACTTGAGTGCAGAGATTGCGCACGAACCGGAGAAGTTCACACCATGGTTGCGAGTCTATCTGGACCACCACGCGTCGGAAATTCTAGGGTCGGCATTGATGGCCGAGCTGTCGCCATGACAAAATCTTTGGTCATTCGGAGTCAGGGTTACACACCATCCGCCGCAGGCCCGAGATGACCGAGGTTTTCCAAGGTTTGTCCACCAACAATCCAAACGGCAAAATGCGGTGAGACATAAAGCGTGTCCCGGACAAGGCTGAGCGTTTTGTCCGGTGCTTGGTCAGTAGGGGTCAATACAGCCCGCGTGAGATCGGCCTGCGATTTGCATTGGCGTAGAGGACCATGTCGGGTAGCAGAAACCTGGAATGGTTGCGCAGGATCTTGAGGTCCATATTCGGCTGGTCACGGATAATTGGGTTTCCGTTTCGACTTTTGCAGGTACATGCTCAACGCCGGCCATGATCATTAGGGCATTTCGCGCGGCCCCGAAGGGCGTGAAAGGTGCGCGACTGACAACAATGCCCCCTCCCTGTTTCTTGGGCATCTTGGCATCGACCGCCTCGACGTCCTTCGGGATACGCGCCGCGCGGTCAAAAGGCCGCCTGTCGTGGCTTAGTCTGCGCATACTCGGGCCTCTTGTTTCCAGACTGAATAGCCGTTCAAAAGCATGGTCACAACGGCTGCGCTCTGAATGAGCAGGATCAGATGGCACGGACTGTAATTCTCAAGCGGCGTACCAAAGACGAAGGCCAAGCCGATCATGCCGACGATCACCTGAAACAAAGACAATCGCAGCAGGCACCCCATCTGAACACCTTCACCGGCCACGCCTGCGAAGGGCAAATAGCGCGAGTTGAGTTGGCTCAGCTTCTTCCGTGTAAGTGACCGGTAGTGCGGTGTAGCTTGCATCCAATCCACAATAGCCGAACCCAGCCGAAAAGCGGAAAACGGCTCGAACGCCCGGTATCGAAGATCGCCGGACACGTTCCATGCAGTTCAAGTGGCTCTAGTGATCCGGGATCGGAAGCGCGTCGAATACTCTGGTAAGCATGGCCGGTGCTGCTGCGCCCTGTGACACGAACCGAAAAGACCGAAATACAACTGCTGATAAGAACAAGGGATTACTCGCCGCGGGCTTAACGACATGCCTGATTTTCGAATTGTTCATCTGATCGATTCTTTCATCCATCCAAGGTGTTGCTACCGCGACAGGAATATGCGCGAGCAGAGCGAAATCGCCAAACACGCGCGTCCCGTCGACAAGAGAGCTGGAGTGTTCTTTCGACTCGCGCAGGTGGGAACCGTTCAACTCAAATGGCTTAGACATTGTTTCAGCCGATGAATGCACCTTGGGACACAGGCTTGATTTGGTGCCGTGGTATGTCACTATGTTAGCTGCGATGGCTTATTTTCAAAACGACACCGGGTTTCTTTCTGGCATCGATGGCGCGGACTGCTCTGCGATCATCCAGTCCTTGTCGGACAAGAACGCAACATATCTTCGGCGGCGCAGGCTTTTGGATGGGCCAGACGCGCACGCCAAAGATTTGGTGATCGAATGCGCAGAGGACATCCGACAAAACAATAGTCAGGCTTTCGTTGATCTGCTGCTGACGCAGGTATCGGAGAACGTGTCAGAGCAGACGATTTTCACACTGCTCGTGGCCGGTTGGCTAGAACTGCAACGTGGGCAGTGGCAGGCAACGGAAACGTTGGGGCGCGAGGTCGTCAGCCGTGATCATCACGATCTGATGGCGCAGAGGCTTATTGATGCGGCCCGCGAGAGATCGAGGGATCTGGAAACGGAAACTGACCGCTGGCTTCAGGCGCGCACCTGCCCCGTACCGTTTCGCGATATGGAAACGCGGGTCAATGGTGAGGTGCATTTTTGTTGCTCGGCATGGCAACCCGTTCCAATCGGGCGCTTGGAAACTGCGGACGAGGGTGGGTTCTGGAATTCCGACCGCGCCCGCGAAATCAGGCGATCTGTACGGGACGGAGATTTTTCGCATTGCAGCCGATGGCATTGTCCACAAATCGCCGGTCGCAGGCTGCCAGCACGCACCCCGGAAACACAAGACGCAAAACTGGAGTTAGAGAAGGGTCCAGATAGGGTCATCCTGTCTCATGACCGATCCTGCAATATTTCTTGCCCCAGTTGCCGCACCAAGCTGATCAACCTGCCGCATAAAAACACGGAACGTCTGAACAAAATCTTTGAAGAGCGCCTTCTGCCCCTTGTCAGTAAGGCGAAGAAAATCAAAGTGACCGGTTCCGGTGATCCGTTTGGCAGCAGGCATTTCCGTCATGTCCTGGCGCAACTGACCGCAGCGGGTCAGCCTGGCCGACGCATTCAACTGCACACAAACGGATTGCTGGCCAATGAAAGGGCATGGAACGATCTTGGTCTTTGGGACCACGTCTCGTCGGTTTGGGTGTCGATTGACGCGGCTGATCCCAACACCTACAGCGTGCTTCGCCGAGGTGGGGACTTTGCCATGCTCAAGAAGAACCTGCGCTTCCTTGGGGACCTGAATGCGCGTGGAGATATCGATACACTGCGCTTTGATTTCGTTGTTCAGGCCGCAAACTTCAGAGAGATGCCCGCATTTGCTGATTTGGCCCATGAAATGCACGCAGATGGGATTTACTTTCTAAGGCTGCGCAATTGGGGGCATGTCACGCCGCACGAGTTCAAAAATCAGGATGTGTGCTCATCCGATCATCCTGAGCACGAAGACCTGTTGGCTGTCCTTTCAGACGAGCGCTTGGCGTGGAGTGGTGTGGACCTTGGCAGCCTGAACTCAATCTAGATTTTACAGTTCTTTGCGAATCAAAATATCGCCAAGACATGAACAATAATCCTTTGTGCATCGAATTGGGTCGCTAGGAAGATCAATGTCTTCACCCAGATACCCGATCACGCCGCCGACGCCACAGACCCCCCGTAAGACCGCGCCATTTCCTCTGACCCGCAGAGACTCTAGCCCGACATTGCAATTATAGTTCCGCCAGCGGTTCATCCCCCTGAGAATGAATTCATTCGGTGGCAGCGTTTCACTGTGTCCTATCCGGGTGGTTGCACGCATCAATGACCTTGGCTTTTCTCCAACCAGAATTTGCTTTGAGGGCAAACCCTTGGACAGAGCCCGAAGCTGATCTTCGGTATAATCATAAAGTTTCGATCCAAAATCCTGTCGCAATGGCTTCAACGATATCGTCGCTGTCGGTAGTGCAGCGCGCAGTTCCTGCGCATCCTGAAAAATTTTATCAAATCGATCCGGGTCCATAGTGACATTGATATGAACGCTTATGCGGTTTGCCATCATGGCAGCCACTTGGATAAAGTGGTCCAGTTCCGCAAATTCAGAATGATAAGTCAGGATAACGTTGTTCAAACAACTATTTATCTTTTCCCAAAACTGAAGTGTGCGCGATGCATTGCTGATCAGGCTGACTTTGAAATCCATCCCGGACGCGTGGCGCAGCAAATCGATGATGCGGGGATGCATCGTGGGCTCACCACCAGTGAACTGAAGCCAGACAATCTTGTCTCTTTCAGTCACGTAGTGTTCCCTCATCTGATGGTACAGATGAAAAATATCACTGGTCTTCTGCCACTTGATTGATCCGTCATGCAAAGATTTTGGACAATAGCTGCATGCATAACTGCAGGAATTGCCCAACATCCAGTCCACCACAACGATCTTCCCGTACATGGGATCGGCGTGTTCGATCAGAGTAAAAACGTCATCTTCGTTTTGAATAGCTTCCATAAAAATCCGGTCACTCTTAATCATGTCCCAGCTTCCGACCCAAGCGCGAGCCTGCGGCACTTACCAATGACCTCAGTCTAGCTTGAATTCCGTTCCCGGACAAAATGTTTACCGAATGGTGCGCGCGACTTTTTTGCGGTTGCAACGCATCAGAATTCCGGCCGATGGGGCATGCCTGCGTGATCATAATACGAGGTCAGCGCCGTTGACTTGTTTTCGTATGCACCTCTTTTTATACTCTATACATAAAATTTTTGAATTTATGACATTTAGGCGTATTCAGTTTGCCTAATTTACAACGGCTTAAAGCTTACCAAGGCGGACAGTCGGGGGAAATTTATGACGAAGGCTAACGGCCCAAAAGCTCGACCTGAAGTTGCCAGCAAGAACGCCGGTAAAACGGCGGATATCTACGATTTTGTTCAGTCTCCCGAATGGCAGAAAGTGCTTGAAAAGGCTCGGTTAGAGCAAGAGATAAAGCGCTCGACGGATACCTCGAAAGGCAAAACGCCTCAGACAGCAAAACCGGATCAAGGCAAGGCTGCGCAATCAACCACAGGTGAGCAAGCTAAAGCCGGACAAAAACCGTGGTCAGAAAGTCTGGAACAAGCCCGGCAGCAGAGAAACGCCGAGTTTATTCGGCGAAGAGGTGAGTCGGTAAATCCCGGCCAAAACACCGAATCTGCGGACGGCGCGACTGGCAAAACCCCGGAAAACGCATCTGCGCCACCGCAAAACAGTGCAGCAGAACACGACCAGAGCGCAGCTCCGTCTCCCCAACCCAAAGAAGATGCTGCAACCGCGGATGACGTTAACCAACAGGAAAGCGAGCAGCAGGACTCTGAATATAGCCTCAGGCTGTCCCCCGAAGAAGTTGACCACCGCATTTCGAAAAAGATTGCTCAAAGATTGGAAGACCATCAGCGTGCGCGCCGCAAGGTTAAATTGGGTTTGATCGCATTGGGATGTGTCATCGGCGCGGCCGTTTCGTCTTCTGTTATCCTTATGATGACCGGGGGGCGCTCGTCAGACGCGCCGGAATTGGCAGGATCGAGGGCAACCGGGTCTGAGCTGGCAGAACCGGTCGCATTGCAGGACGATCTGCAAACAGGGACACTGCAATCTGATCTGTTTGCGGGTACAGGTGATCAGGTCGTTTCCGCGGATTTGTTTGACACGGGGCCAACAAGCCCGCCAGATCTTGAAGGCGCATTGGCTGAGTCTGACGATCTGGACAGCCTTGCGGCTCTGGCACCGCCATTGTCGGGTCTGGCAGGGGGCACCGAGGCAACCTTGCCAACGAACCCCGCAAGCACCGCGCCAAGTGTTCTTTCTTATGTCCCAGCGCTGGAGCAACCACTGATGCCTGTGGGAGGCCCCGGCTATCTGCCCAGACGAGAAGCAAACCCCAGCTTCCTTCCATATGAATACACGCCGGAGTTTTTCGTCTCAGCACTTGCGCCGACATTTGAAAATTCTGCCGATTTTGAGCCAATCACTGTCTCGATCGTCCCAACTGTTCCCAGGCAGCGCGCGCCAAACGTGCTTGCAGAGCTTGCTTTACCGCAATCGCCCGCCCGTTTGAGCAACGCGGCCTTGGCGCCGTTGCAAGTTGGGGTTCGTTCGCCAGACCTGCCTGCGTCGGTCGCACCTGTGACTGGTGAATTGATAGCGGCGGCATCTGATCCTTCGGTCTTGCTTGACGACGTGGCGCTCAGCCCGTTGGTCTTTCAGCCGCGCACACTCAGCCTGCGACCAAACCCGTTGGAGCAGGAAGAGAAGCCGTCAGAACCTGCGGCCCTTTCTATTGAAATCGTTGAACCACTTGATAATGCACATATCCGTACAAGCGCTGCATTCAGACTGTACGCGCCGAACCAACTGTCAGAAGACGCGGTAGAGGCGGTTGTGGCTGATTTAAAAAACACGGGCCATGAATTGAGCGGCACAGCCCGCGTTGGTTACAGGGTATCGCAATCCAATGTGCGCTTTTACCACCAGCAGGATGCGGCGCAGGCTGCGGCGCTTGCAGAAGCTGCGGGCGCGTTGCTGCGGGATTTCACCGGCTCAAACTCAAAAACACCAAGCGGGGTGGTCGAGTTGTATCTGGCTGGCGAAGGGGCTGGTCCTGCACCGGTTAAACGCACGGCCTCAAGCCCCAGCCGAAGCGCCCCAACAAACGCGTCAGTCAACCGCCTCAGAAGTCAGGTTCTGAAAAAACTCAGGACAACAGCCAACTAAATACGCTATTCTATTTTTGAATGTGACGTTCCGAAGTAAAGTGGAAATATTGTTAACAAGTATCGATAGGGTTTTTCTATATGACCAATAGCAGGCTCATGGGCATTGTAACTGCTCTGCTGTTTCTGGCGACGACGCACGGCGCGCGAGCTGAAATCACGCTTGAGCAGTTGCTTGTCATAGATCAGCTGCTGTCCGCCAATGACACCCAGGCGCTGCGGTCCTACCTTGAGCGAAATCCGGAATTGCTTGCTGGTGAGGATGAGCTGTCGGTCGAGTTGCGCAATTTCTATGATGCCGCGTCCGCGGGTAATTTGAACTTTGGCTACACGGCCAGCCCAGCGGTTAATGCAAGCGATACGACGGCTGACAACGAGCTGACACACTAGTCCTGATGTCCGTGTTCGACGCCATTACTCGCTCGGCCTTCCCGAAAATTGCCTACGTCATTGAGCCCCGGTTCTCAGGCGGTACGTCTGCCGCCGTCGCGGCCGAACTTCGGGTGGCTGTTGAGTTTGGAATCGTTGAGGTGCATGCAGTCACGTCCAAAACCTTTGGCGAAAACCAAAACGTGGCACCAGTCTTGCGTCGCGTTCTGGATGAATTACGAATTCCCCTGGTTTGGGATGCGCCCCGGATAAGTGCTGATTTTGTAATCCTGCACAATCCTGCGTTCCTAAAGTTTCAAGACGCGTTGAACACCAAGATATTCGCCCGGTCACTAATCGTGGTGACGCATGAGAACTTTTTGCGCCCCGGCGGAGCAGAGGGTTTCGACGTCTTGGCCTGCCTGAGCCGTATTGAGGAAGCGACGCTGGCACTCAGAAAATATCTTGCTCCGATATCGCCGTACAACCGCAAAACGGTAAAGGAATGGTTGGCGATGTCACGCATAGCGCGGCAATGGTCGGTGTTGGATTCGGACTGGTTCAATATTTGCCAAACCGAAATCCAATCCCCCTGCGAAAAGCCACAGGACCGACGGGGGCGGCACTCACGCCCCGGGTTTGAAAAGTTTCCGTCTCTCGATGATCTTGATCGCTGCTTTCCCAAAAACGCCAAAAGCAATGTTATCCTGGGTGCGGATGCCTTGCTAAACGCCAAGGTTCTGCGCGCGCATTGGAAAATGCTGCCGTTTGACAGGATCAGCGTGGATGAGTTTTTCTCTATGATCGACTTTTACGTCTATTTCACAGCGCCAACCTGGCAAGAGAGTTTTGGCCGCGCCATTGCCGAAGCCCTTGCCGCCGGCAAAGTCGTTCTTTCGAACCCGGAAACCGCGGCCACGTTTGGCGATGCTGTCGTTAGCTGTCATCCAGGTGACGTTGACCAGATCATTTCCGATCTTATCGCGAAACCGGACCGGTATCATGAGCAGGTAACAAGGTCGAAGACATCACTGGCGCAGTATTCCGCTGCAAGCTTCAGGACGATGTTGGCAAGTGTTCTGACGGCACAGAGCGAGGTTCTGAGATGATCTTTGTCGAAGCAGGCACGCGCTCATTACGATCATTCGATGCGCAGTTGATTTTTGCCGAACAGCTTTCCGCGCGCGGTTACGGTGCGTGCATCGATGCCGAATACCTGCCGGAAAACGCGGGGCGGGGACGCATCTATGAGGCATCTAAGTTTCTTGTCGATCCAGATGAGTACGAGGTTGAGGCCATATTCGTTCTGGGTGCCGAGGACATCGGCGACCGGCTTCTTGCGTCTCTCAGGCAAAAGCAGCTTGACGCGGATGTTCCGGTGATTGCCACGGGTCGCTTTGTGACTCAGCAAAGCTATGTCGGGGCAAAGTCGCGTTTGGCCTATGCGCTTGGCCGCGAAGCTAACGTGATCGACCTGACGGATTTTCAACCGCGCTCATTGTTACCCACTGCGGCCAGCCCCTTGGTGACTGAAATTCGACCAGCGCCTAGGGCGGTGCGCAAGGTGCCGAACGTAACAATCGTGTTGGGTTCGATGGAATTGGACAACCCGGAAATCTTGTCCTGTTTTTCGCGGATGAGCAATCAACTAGTTTACAATCTGCGGCTGATCGTAAGCGGTGCGCAAAAAGAGGTGGTCCGATCTTCACCTTTCCACGATTTACCCGCCAACCTATACACAGATTATTCTCCGCATACACTGGCAAGTTCTACGGATATTCTTGTGATGTTCGGCAGCGGCATCGCGGGTGTTCGTATGGCGGATTTCACGATCGAATTGATCGCCAGCGGCGGTGTCGCAATCGACTGCACGGATGACGAGGCCATTGTGTCGTCCGGAGTGCCTGCCTTGCTTGGACCAAAAACTCCGTTGGCGCTGGGCGGATATCTGACTGGAAAAGTGCTTGGAAATACCTCTCAGATCGCTGAACAAGCGACAAGATCACAGTGGTTGCATTCGGTGGACATTTCCCGTTTGGAAGCAGCAGCGGGTCTGCGATCCAAGCGGCGCCAACCCAAAGACAGATCGCAAAGAACCCTATTTTATCCGACAAACGGCGTGGGTTTAGGCCATGCGCAGCGCTGCACCGTGATTGCCAAAGCGTTGCCCGACGACATTTCCCCGATCTTTGCGGCCTTTCCCAGTTGCGTCCCCCTTGTTCGTCGAGAAGGCATTGACTGTATTCCACTGGTTCAGCGCACCGACATGACGGACAATGCCAATGGAAACGACGTTCTGACATACCGACGATTGGGTACCGCCCTGCAAGCAGGCGATACGCTGGTGTTTGATGGTGGTCACGTCTTTGACTCTGTCTATCGCGTCATTCTGGAACGGAACCTGTCGGCAGTTTGGGTAAGGCGGGGATTGTTTCCTGACGGTCGATCCAGGCACAGCATGGTGCAGCGAGAGAAGGTGTTTGATCGCGTCATAGTGCCGTCCGAGGCTTTTGATGAACTGAATGATACCTACAGTCACGGTAGCCACATTCACAACGTCGGTCCTATCTTTCGTCAAGTGACGCAAAGCGAAGAAGAACGCAATCAGCTTAGGTCCAGACTGGCCGAGCGGTTCGGGCGCGAGTTCAAGCAATTGGTTATCAGCATGTTGGGTGGCGGCGTGGCGTCTGACCGGTCAGCGCAGCTTCAGGCAATATCCGGTATGCTGGAAGACCGCGAAGATTGTTTGCACCTTGTTGTCACTTGGCCCGGAAGCAAGGTTCAGCCCGCAACGTTTGGGTGGACGAACACGCGCGTCGTCCAGACTTTCGAAGCGACGAGGCTTTGCCTGGCCGCGGATCTGGTCATCTCGGCGGCGGGCTACAACTCGGTGCTTGAGGTTCTGTACAACAAAATCCCGGCAATTCTGATCCCTCAATCCGCGCCATACCTGGACAATCAGGAGCGCCGCGCCCGAGCCTTGGCGGATCGTGACCTGTGCGCAATCATCACGGAAAAAGAATTCATGAAGCTTGAACGAACAATATCAGATTGTTTGGATCAAGGTGATTTGGAACTCTATCGATCTGCGTTGGAAAAGATCGAACTGCCCGAAACCGGCGCGGTCGAAGCAGCCGGGATCATAGCAGAGGTCAAAGACGGAAAATGACAGATATCTCGTGGTTCGAAATCCTCAGCAGAACAACACCAAAGCGTCCGGTGCAACTGGACAGCTTGATCACCGATGGTCAAAAACCCATACCATCCGGGAAGGTTGTATTCCCTGAGATGGATCTAACGCCATCAGCGTCCCTTTGGGAACGGGATGCCAGCAATCCGACATATATCGGCGTTCGGATTCTACAGCCTCCAAAATCCGCACATAAAATAGCGAGGGTTCTTGCCGCCGCGGCAATGGAACGCGAAGTGCTTCCTGTCATTTTATGCCGTGTTGATTATAGCGGGCTTGAACAATTTGGGTTCCGAGTTGAGCGCATCCCGGATGACCCTGCGGCAGCGCAGGCCGCCGAGGAGGAAATCAGGAAATTCTGGGATTTGGCCATCATCATAGATGGGGACGAAATCGCGCTTTGGTCCGGCTAGACAGGTTAGGCGCTTGGGCCGTACCGGCACAAGTAACCACGCACGATTCGAGGCCGGTTGGCTGTTCGTGCTTGCCGTAGCCTCTGTGCTTCACCGCCGCCATTCGGCGCGAGTTTCATTGCAACATTGCACGAACGCGTTTACTCAACCTAATTGAGGCGGGAGTGCTGCACCGTATCAGTTGCCCTGGTTCCTGGCTTCTAACCTTTCCAGGTTGACGACAGTGGACAACATCAGGCGGTCATGGCTCCAATCCTCGGTCTGCTGTACCGATGCGGCCGCTAGCCCCAGGACAAGCGCAAAAAAAGTCGTTTGGCCGAGAAACATGAACGGCAATGGGCGGTGCATCGATGGCGCATCACCCAGCGCAATCACACGTTGGCGCAGCACTTTTTTGGCTTTGCCTCCGGTCACCAGGGCAACATTCAAAACTCGCGGGCTGCCATGCACGACGGTACGGGCGCAATAGTCGAGCAGACAGGCGGTATAATCTTGCGCATTGATACCCCTGCGGACCACAACCGACTGATCACAAGCCAATTCGCGCAGGCGATCAAACTGGTATTTCAGCAAAATGTATGCCGGGTTCCAGAACAAGAGCGGGCGAAGTATCTCAAACCCCAATTCCCACTCAACATCTCCGGCGCGGATGTGTTCAAGCTCATGTGCGAGGGCAAAGCGCAACTCTCGCGGCGAGTCCAGCAGGTGAGAGGGGAGCACGACATGGCGCCGTCTTAGGCCGCGCACCGCGAAGGGTACGGCAATACGGTCGGACAGTCGAATGTCAACCTTGGCAGAGCGGCGCCACAGGAAACTGACCTTCACCGTTTCGCGGATCGACAGCCCATCACGAAGGAGCCGAATAGCGTATAGCAGAGAGATCATTGCGAGCAGCGCAAGGACAACATCCAGAACCGGATGATCGCCGCTTAATAACAGCTCTACCCAGCGTTGGCGCGTGTTCAAAAGCGTTTCGAACTGTGTTGCGGGCATGGCAATGTCACCACGCAGATACGCTGCCACTGCGATATCACCAATGGCCACAGTACCTTTGGCCGGAGTGTGAGACGCCAGTGCAGATACACCCAATGCTAGTAAAGGGCTGAGACTCACGCAAAGGCACAACACCTTGAGCGTGCGCAGTTGCGCCACGAATCCGCGGCTGAGGGTAGTTTTGGAAAGAACGACCCGGGCGGAAAGCCAGATAAGCGCAGCCAGGCCAAGGATCAGGTTCCATTCCAGATATGCGTCGAGAACCGGTTTAACCGCTGTCATTTTGCAGTCTCCTCTCTACCAGTGCCCGAATTTCCTCTAGATCAGCTTCGCTTAGACCTGCGTCGTCGACCAGCCTTGCAACCAACCTTGCCGGCGTGTCGTCAAACAGTGTCCGCGACAGGTTCTGCAACGACCGCGATTGATATCTGTCTTTTTCCAGAAGCGGCTTATAAATCAGCGTTTTTCCATCCTTGCGGCTTTCCACAAACCCTTTTTCATCAAGAATCCGCAGAATGGTTGCGCCGGAAGTATACGCCAGATTGCGTTCTGGTGGCAGGCGATCAAGCACGTCACGGACCGAACCCTGACCAAGCGCCCAAAGTTCATTCATGAACTCAAGCTCCACTTCAGTCAGAAGGTTTGTCGTCTTTTTCTTACGCATCGGTCGTTCGTGTCGCATCCATTGTTATGCCTGACAGACAAGCATCCTTTCACTGTTTCGCAAAGCTCAAACTTTCCAGAAGACGAAGAATCCCCAGCCGATAGAAAGGAAAAGCGGTGCCCAGACTGGCTGCCCCACCAGACCAAGCCAGGCCAGGAAGATATAGGCGGACCCCAGAAGGGTGATGAACAGCCGGTCACCAAGCGTGGTCGTCAGACCCAGCACGCCGCGCCGCTCAATCCCGTCGCGGTACTTGAACCCTTCCAGTACGCCAATCAGGGCGATGGCGGAAAAGATACCAATGAACAGCGCCAACGTTGCCGGGGTCCATGCCATCCAGAAGTCGGGCCAAAGCGGATCGGTCCAAGAGAAACCTTTTTCCTCTTGCTGGCCGACATTGCCCCAACCGGCCTGCGCTTGGGCAAAGGCAGCAGAGGGCAGGAAGGGGAGGGTGAGAAGAAGTTTACGCATATCGAACCTCACACACGTCCCATCGCGAAACCGCGCGCGATGTAGTTGCGGACAAACCAGATGACGATGGCGCCGGGGATAATGGTCAGGGTTCCAGCGGCGGCCAGAAGACCCAGCTCGTATCCCGCGCTGGAGGCGGTGCGGGTCATCACGGCGGCGATCGGCTTGGCCTCGACCGCAGTCAGGGTTTTGGCCAGCAGCATTTCGACCCATGAGAACATGAAGCAGAAGAAGGCCGCCACACCGACACCGGCTTTGATGTTGGGCAGGAAGATCGTCACGAAGAACCGAGGGAAGGAATAGCCGTCGACATAGGCTGTCTCGTCCAGTTCCTTCGGGATGCCGCGCATGAAGCCTTCCAAGATCCAAACCGCTAGCGGCACGTTGAATAATGTATGCGCCAACGCCACGGCCAGATAGGTGTCGAACAGGTGGATCGACGAATAGAGCTGGAAGAAAGGCAACGCAAACACCGCCGCCGGAGCCATCCGGTTCGTCAGCAGCCAGAAGAACAGCTGCTTGTCACCAAGGAACCGATAGCGCGAGAACGCATAGGCCGCTGGCAGGGCAACACAAACCGAAAGCACCGTGTTGATCGTCACGTAGATGATCGAGTTGATGTAGCCCCAGTACCACGTCGGATCGGTGAAGATTGTGATATAGTTTTCCAGCGTAAAGGTCTGGGGGAACAAGGAAAAGCCCGAAAGGATCTCGTTCGTGGTCTTGAAGGACATCGCCACCAGCCAATAGATCGGCAGCATAAGGAACGCGATATACAGGATCGGGATAAGGGACCGCTTCTTCATTGCGCGTCATCCTTTGTCATCAGTGTGTAGAAGACCCAGCTAACCAGCAGCGTGATGGCAAAATAGATCAGGCTCATCGCGGCCGCAGGACCAAGGTCGAACTGTCCCAGTGCGATCTTCACAAGGTCGATCGACAACAGGGTGGTTGAGTTTCCGGGGCCGCCGCCAGTCAGGACGAAGGGCTCGGTATAGATATTGAAACTGTCCATGAAGCGCAGGAGAACGGCGATGGTCAGGACGGTTTTCATCTTGGGCAGTTGGATATAGCGAAATACCGACCATGGGCTGGCACCGTCGATCTTGGCCGCCTGATAGTACGCGTCGGGGATCGACACCAGGCCCGCATAGCACAGTAGTACTACCAGTGAGGTCCAGTGCCACACATCCATGACAATGACGGTGATCCAGGCCGAAAGGGGCTGCTGCGTCATGTCATAGTTAATACCCAGAACGTCATTCAGGAAGTATCCCATCAGGCCGATTTTGGGCAGGGTAAAGATGTTCCACATCGATCCGACCACGTTCCATGGGATAAGCATCGGCAAGGCCATCAGCACAAGGCAAACTGGTACCCAGAACCCTTTGCGCGGCATGGATAAGGCCACGATGATGCCTAAGGGAACTTCGATCAGCAAGATCATGAAAGTAAAAAGGAATTGACGCCCCAAAGCGGCTTGGAACCGATCAGAGCGCAGGATTTGCTCAAACCATCCAAGCCCTTCCCAGAAGAACTGGTTATTGCCAAAGGTTTCCTGCACCGAGTAATTGACCACCGTCATCATCGGCACAAGTGCGTTGAACGCAACCAGTGCAAGGACCGGCAGGACAAAGAACCATGCTTTTTGGTTTTCTGTTCTCATTGTGGCCGCTCCTCGGTTGCGATCCAGCCGTCGCGATAGACGCGGGAATGTTCAGGTTTGAATTGCAGAAAGACCTGCGATCCGGGCTCAGGGACGGTGTGTTCCGTAACGGCCTTCAGGGCCGTGTTTCCAACCATCGCACTGACCACATAGTGGCGGCCGATATCCGAAACTTTGGTCACATGCGCAGGAATGCCCGTATCGCCGAAGCCAACATATTCTGGGCGAATACCCAGATCGGTGCGCCCGCCATCGCCATGGGTCGGGCCTTCCAGCACAACTTCATGCCCTTCGAACACTGCCCGGTCGCCCTTGGCCTCGCACGGCAGAACATTCATACCGGGCGAGCCGATGAAGTGGCCGACAAATGTGTGTTGGGGACGCTCGAACAGTTCGACCGGAGTACCGATCTGCACAACTTCGCCTTCCTGCATGACCACGACCTCATCCGCGAATGTCAGCGCCTCGGTCTGGTCGTGGGTTACGTAGATCATCGTGGCTTTAACACGCTGGTGCAGCTCTTTCAGCTTCGACCGCAGCTTCCATTTCAGGTGAGGGTCGATCACCGTCAGTGGCTCATCAAACATAACTGCGTTCACGTCGTCCCGGACCAGGCCGCGGCCCATCGAGATCTTTTGTTTGTTGTCTGGGCTCAGACCCGAGGCGCGGGTGTTCAGCATATCCGTGACGTCCAGCATCTCGGCGATCTCATCGACGCGGCGCTTGATTGTCGCCGGGTCAACGCCGCGGTTCTTTAGCGGGAAGGCAAGGTTTTCACCCACGGTCATCGTGTCGTAGATCACCGGAAACTGGAACACCTGCGCGATGTTGCGCTGGTCGGGGGGCAGGGTGGTGACGTCGCGGTCATCGAACAGAATCTGACCCTCGGACGGTGTCAGCAAGCCTGAGATGATGTTCAACAGAGTGGACTTGCCGCAACCGGACGGCCCAAGCAGAGCATAAGCCCCACCATCGCGCCAGGTCACGTCGATTTCCTTCAGCGCATAGTCCTCGGGGCCTTGCGGCGCGGGCATATAGCTGTGTCGTAGGTTTGAAAGCTTGATCTGTGCCATGTCAGGCTACCCTTTGGCCGTCTTGGCCGAAATACCGGCAATGGGCCGGGTTCATGTAGAAACTGTGATCCTCGCCAACCTCATAGGGATGGACGCCGGCTGCCAGCGACACCCAATCATCCGCCCCGTGACGGAAATGCGCGCTGGAGTCAGAGCCCGACAGTTCGGTCACAAGCACCCGGCCTGTCAGTTCCACATCCGCGTCTGATGTCCGGTAAGGCGTTACGCGATGAGGGCGGACAGCAACCATGTATTCGCCATCCTTCATATCCGTAACAGTCCAGCCGCCACCACCGGCCAGTTGCGCCTGCGCACCAGACACGGTGATACGCGCAACATTGATCGGCGGGTCAGAGAAAACCCGTGCGGCGGCGATGTTTTCGGGGTTGCGATAGATATCTGCGGTGGGTCCGAATTGCGTGACGCGTCCGTCCTCCATCAGTGCGGTGTAGCCGCCCAGCAATAGGGCCTCTTCGGGTTCCGAAGTAGCGTAGACCACAACGGCACCGCGCCCAGCGAACAGGTCGGGCAGTTGCTCACGCAGTTCCTCGCGCAGTTTGTAGTCAAGGTTCGCCAGCGGTTCATCAAGGAACACGGCGCGGCTTTCTTTGGCAATAGCGCGGGCCAGCGCGGTACGTTGTTGCTGCCCGCCAGACAGTTCATGGGGGCGGCGGTGCAGCATCGGGCGCAGCTGCAGCAGATCGGCAGCTTCTTCGACGCGGCCTTCGATCTCGGATTTCGCCATACCTGCCACGCGCAGGGGTGAGGCGATATTGTCAAAGACGGTCATGTGCGGATAGTTCACGAAAAACTGGTGCACGAGGCTGATCTGCCGCTTTTGTGTGTTCAGCCGCGTCACGTCCTGCCCATCCATCAAGACCTTGCCTTGGGCAATCGGGTCCAGCCCCGCCATCATCTTGATCAGAGAGGTCTTGCCCGACCCGGTGGCCCCAAGCAGCACATTAAAGTGGCCAGTCTGCAAGGTCAGCGAAGTAGGTTTGATATGGATGACGTTACCGACCCGTTTGGTCGCGTCTTGAAGTTCGATCATGTCCGTGGGTTCCGGTCCTTCAGTGCGCCGCACTGGTCTTGGGATGGGGATGCCTGAACGGCACCCCCGGTTCTCGTGGATTTACTGGGCCTGCCAGCGCGCTACCAGTTCGTCATAGTTGACGGTCTGGCCTTGCGGCTTTTCGTTTTCCAGCTTGGCCTTAGGCGAACCCGGCTGTTCCAGCCAGAAGGACGCATCCTGTGGCTCGTTCAGACGGGGACCACAGCCACCGTAGATTCCGGCGCTTTCATCGGCGGCCTGCATCCGGGACATGGTGATGTCCATCTCTTCAGCCAGACGGTCCATCGCCTCTTGCGGGGTGAAGGCACCCGAGTTCACGTCACCGATCTGCTGCCACCAGATTTGGGCCAGCTTCGGATAGTCCGGCACGTTGATGCCGGTTGGCGACCATGCCACACGGTCAGGCGAGCGGTAGAACTCGACCAGACCACCCAGCTTGGGTGCGCGTTCGGTGAACGACTCGTGATTGACCGAGCTGTCGCGGATAAAGGTCAGGCCCACATGGGACTTCTTCACATCCACGGTCTTGGACGTCACGAACTGGGCATAGAGCCAAGCTGCCTGAGCACGATCCGCAGGGGTCGATTTCAGGAAGGTCCATGACCCCACGTCCTGGTAACCAACCTTCTGGCCTTCTTCCCAGTAGGGGCCGTGCGGGCTGGGCGCCATACGCCACAGCGGCGTGCCTTCGTCATCCACGGTGTTGTTGCCTTCGGACTTCGGCTTCACCATGTCGGCGGTAAACGCGGTGTACCAGAAGATCTGCTGGGCCACGTTGCCTTGGCTGAGCGCCGGCAGCGACTGGTAGAAGTCGTAAGACGCCGCACCCGGAGGCGCATAGTTCCGCAGCCACTCATCCCACTTGCGGATCGCGTAGACCGCCGCCGGACCGTTTGCAGCACCACCGCGCGAGACGGATGCACCAACAGGGTTACAGGTGCCCGCTTCCATGCGGATGCCCCATTCGTCAACCGGAACGCCGTTCGGCTCACCAACGTCACCGGCACCAGCCATAGACAGCCAGGCGTCGGTCATACGCCAGCCAAGGTCAGGCGCGCGCTTGCCGTAATCCATGTGACCGTAGATCGCGACACCGTCGATTTCCTTCACGTCATTGGTGAAGAATTCGGCAATGTCTTCGTAAGCGGACCAGTTGACCGGTACACCCAGATCATACCCGTATTTCTCTTTGAATGCGGCTTTGTTGGCCTCATCATCGAACCAGTCCTTGCGGAACCAATAGAGGTTCGCAAACTGCTGGTCAGGCAGCTGATACAGGTTGCCGTCCGGGCCAGTGGTGAACTGAATGCCCATGAAGTCATCCAGATCCAGTGTCGGCGAGGTCGCCGCCGCCCATTCCCCACCCATCTGCTCGGTCAGGTTATACGCCAGTTGCAGGCGCGAGTGGGTGCCGATCAGGTCACTATCGTTGACGTAGCCGTCATACAGGTTCCGTCCGGTCTGCATCTGGGTTTGCACGGCCTGAACCACTTCGCCTTCGCCAAGAATCTGGTGGTTGACCTTGATGCCCGTGATTTCCTCGAACGCCTTGGTCAGGACCTCGGATTCATAAGAGTGGGTCGGGATGCCTTCGGACAGGACGTTGATTTCCATGCCGGCGTAGGGTTGTGCAGCTTCGATGAACCACTGCATCTCGGCCATCTGTTCGTCTTTCGACAAGGTCGATGGCTGGAATTCGTCGTCAATCCAACGTTGTGCTGCGGCTTCGTCGGCCCAAGCTGGACCGTGCCCCGCAATGACGGCAGCTGCCGCCACAGCGGAAAGTAGATGTCTCCGCATCTGTCTCCTCCCAAAGGTTATGGCTTCCGGTCTGAACCGGATGCCGGACAGCATCAGCGATTTTCTGCGCAAGTGTCAAACTAAATTTTTAGTAAGTGCGACATTCGCTGGTTTTGGCCTGCGGTTCCGTCCTCAGTTGCTAATTCGTGAATTCGTTGTAAGGTGCAAATAAGATTGGAAAAAAGACTGCTGCCGCCCGCAGCGCGGACTAGTAAAAAAACATTTAGACGCATGAGGATAGGCCATGTCCCGGAGTCTGTTGAAGTACACGCGCGTACTGGAAATCGTGGGGGACACGATAAAAGTTAGGGTGCCTCTGGATGGCTCTTCGGACGCAGCGGTTCGATTCAACGATCTGGCGGTAATTGAGACGGTCGATGGGCGCAAAACCCTTGCGCAGACGATCTTCATCGACCGGGATGTGGTGACGCTGCAGGTGTTCTCGGGCACCAAGGGGATTTCGACCGAGGCAACGGCGACCTTTCTTGGCCACCCGATGCAGACACCATATTCAGCGAACATTCTGGGGCGCGTATTTGACGGTGCCGGGGTGGCGATTGACGGCGGGCCTGATTTGTCCGCCGAGCCCAGAATCGACATTGGTGGCCCTACCGTAAACCCGGCAGAACGCGCGGTTCCCAACAGGATAATTCGCACTGACGTACCGATGATCGACGTATTCAATACGCTGGTCGAAAGTCAGAAAATCCCGATCTTCTCGGTCTCGGGCGAGCCGTTCAACGCATTTCTCAGCCGAATAGGAATCCAAGCAGATGCTGATATCGTTGTTTTCGGCGGCTTGGGCCTGATCTTTGACGACTATCACACCTTCCGTACGTCTTTCGAAGATGCGGGAGTGTTCTCGCGGACAGTGATGTTTGTCAATCAGGCGATGGACCCATTGGTAGAACGCCTTCTGGTGCCAGATATGGCGCTGGCCGTGGCGGAAAAATTTGCTGTGGAAGAAGGCAAGCGCGTGCTGGTCCTGCTGACGGACATGACCGCTTTTGCTGACGCGATGAAAGAGGTTGGAATCAGCCAGGAACGTGTCCCATCGCAGCGCGGCTATATGGGCGATCTCTATTCGCAGTTGGCCCGCCGATACGAGAAGGCGTGCGACTATGCCAAGGGTGGATCAGTGACCGTACTGACTGTGACGACGATGCCAGGCAATGACGTGACCCACCCGGTGCCGGACAACACGGGCTATATCACCGAAGGGCAGTTCTATCTGCATTCCGGCGTGATTGATCCATTCGGAAGCCTGTCGCGCCTCAAGCAGAACGTGATCGGCAAAACCACGCGTGAGGATCACGGGCAGATTATGAACACCATGATCCGTTTCTATTCGGAAAGCCGCGATGCCGCGCAAAAGCAGGCGATGGCGTTTGATCTGTCGGATTACGATCACCAGTTGCTGAAATTTGGCGCTCTGTTCCGGTCGCGTTTTATGGACATCAATGTCTCGATCTCGTTGGAAGAGGCGCTGGATTTGGGTTGGAAAACCTTGGCCGAATGTTTTGCGCCAGAACAGTTGCTGATGAAACAAGCCTTGGTCGATAAGTATTTCCCAAAGGATGCAGATGGCGCGGTTGCAGCTGAATAAATCGTCGCTGGCGCGCCAGCAGACGCAGCTGAAAAGCTATGAACGCTTCCTGCCGTCGCTGGATTTGAAGCGCCAGCAGTTGATGGCGGAACGCGCCAAGGCGCGCGATGAGGTGGCGCGCCTTGAAGAAGAAGTAGGCTCATTGGCTCAACAGGTTGGGGCGAAACTGCCCATGCTGGCGCAACAGGGCGTCGATCTGGAAGGGCTGGTCGAGTTGAAGGACTACCGGGTCAAAGAGGTGAACGTCGTCGGGGTTAAAATGCCCGCTTTGGACCGGATTGAAGTTGTCGTGCGGCCCTATTCCCTGCTGGCCAAACCGCATTGGGTCGATGCGGCCGCGCAGTTGCTGCATGACATGATCGAGGCCCGCCTGCGGGTCAAAGTGGCCGAGGAACGCGTAAAAATCTTTGACACGGCGGTCGCTACGATCACGCAACGTGTGAACCTGTTTGAAAAGGTCCTGATCCCGCGTGCAAAGGCCAACATCAAGAAAATCCGTATCTACCTGAGCGACGAGCAGATGCAGGCGGTTGTACGCTCGAAAATCTCGAAACGCAAACACGCGCGCGAGGCGCTGTCATGAGTGTCGCGCGTCTCAAAAAGCTGTCGCTGGTAGGTCGGGCGGCCCAGAAAACCGAGACGCTTGAGGCGTTGCAAGGGTTGGGATGCATGCATGTCCTGCCCTTGGTCCCTATGCCCGCCGAGCCGGAAAAGGTTAGTGAGCGAGGTGCAAGAAACGCGTATAAGGCCCTGCGATTCCTAACAGATGTGCCTGAACCTCGTCGTCAAATTCAGCGCGACCGGGACTTTGATATGAACAAGTTTGTCAAGGATGTCCTTGATCTGATGCAGCGGTCGCGCGAGATGACTGACCGGCGCGACTTTCTGGCCCATCGGATTTCGCAGGTGCGGCCTTGGGGGGATTTGGACTTTCCACCTGATGATGTGCTGGCAGGAAATCGGCTGTGGTTTTATCAACTGCCGCTAAAGCACCGCGGCGCATTAGAAGCATTGACACTGCCATGGGCGATCCTCGAACAGGATCACCGGTTCATCTACGCTGTACTGATTGCCCCTGATGAGCCCGGCGACGATATTCTGCCCGTGCCGCGCACCCATACGGGCTCGCTACCGATCCACGAGTTGGAGGCGCAGCTGGAAGAAGCTGAGATCGCCATCGAAGCACTTGAGGCCGAGCGTGTTGCGCAAACCCGGTACCTAACATTGATGCGGCGCAATCTTTCCGTCGCAGAAAGTGCAGCAGAACTGGCCCATGCGACCCAAAAAGTACGCGACGAAGAGGCTATGTTTGCCCTGCAAGGCTGGGTGCCCGAGGATCGCATTGATGCGCTTCTGGACATGGCTGAGTCAAAAGACTCGGCTGTGCTGATCGAAGATCCTGGCCCTGATGACACCCCTCCCACGCTGCTTGAGCAGCCGGAAAAACGGAGCGCTGCCGTAGACTTGGCGCTGTTTTATCAAGTGCCGGGCTACAGGGACTGGGACCCAAGTATCATTGTAGCTGCCTCGTTTGCATTTTTCTTTGCCATGATCGTGGCCGATGCGGGATATGGGGTTGTTATCCTGCTGGGCTTGCTATTGTTCTGGAAGCGCATGGAGGGAACTCCTGCGCTGCAATCGTGGCGCCGGTACGGGTTGATCATCGCGGGCGCGACAATTCTGTACGGCGTTCTGGTTGGAAGTTATTTCGGGGTTGCACCGCGTGAAGGGTCGATACTAGCCGGGCTCAAACTGCTCGATCTGAACAACTTTGCGGCCATGATGATGGTGTCGATCGTCGTGGGTGTTCTGCACTTGGTGCTGGCAAATGCGTTGGCTGCGCGCGCGGCATGGGGGCAGCGCAGGGCCATTGCCAATCTGGGCGGGATCGCGGCGCTGATCGGCGGCTTTGTGCTGTGGCTGAGCTATATGAAAGGGGGCGCTGCAACACCGGGCGCGATACTTCTGGGTGCGGGCATTCTGGCTATTCTGTTGTTCTCCAGCGAACGTGAAATGAAACAGCCAATTGACTGGCTATGGCGTCTGATTGATGGTCTCAAAGGGCTGGCCGGGGCGATGGGTGCGTTTGGTGATGTGCTCAGTTATATGCGGTTGTTTGCGCTTGGTTTGGCTTCGGCGTCTCTGGCGATCACTTTCAACGATCTGGCTGTCTCGGTGATGCAGGCAACGAAGGGGCCAGGTATCCTGTTTGCGCTGCTGATCCTGATCATCGGTCATATCCTCAACTTCGCCCTCGCGATGATGAGCGGCGTCGTCCACGGGTTACGCCTAAACTACATCGAATTCTTTAAATGGGGTCTGCCGGACGAAGGCATCGTCTTTCGGCCGTTTTCCCGCAAGGAGGTTCAGGAATGAATGAGCTTGTTCTGACATTGGGTTGGCTGGGGATATATGCGCCGATGGCGCTGGGTGCGGCAGCAAGTGCCGTTGGCTGTGCTATTGCGGGCCAAGCCAGTATTGGCGCCATGACCGAGACCGAGGGCGGCTATGGCCGATTTGTTGGCGTTTCGGCTTTTCCCTCGACCATGGTGATTTATGGCATCGTTATCATGTTCACCCTGAACCGTGACGTGACGCCGGAAAACGCGGGCGGGTTGTTCGGGATCGGTATCCTGTCCGGCATCGCGCTCATGTACTGTGGTATCTGGCAGGGTAGGGCGTGTGCGGCGGCGATCAATGCGACCAAGGAAAAGCCCGAGATATTTGGCCTTTCGCTGGCGCCTGCCGCGATTATCGAAGGGTTCGGCGTTTTTGCCTTTGTCTTCGCCTTGGTCATTAGTGCGGGGATCAGCTGATGGCACAGGATGGAATGATCTCGCACGGTGTCGACGCGCTGATCGACAAACTGCGCAACGATGGTGTGGCTGCGGGGCAGGCAGATGCCGAAAAGCTGCGCGCCGATGCCAGGGCCGAAGCGGCGAAGATACTGGTCGAAGCCAAACGCGAGGCGGACGCCTATCAAAAAAAGGCGCGCAGCGAGTCCGACAATTACCGCTCGGCCGGCGAAGAGGCGCTGAACACTGCGATGCGTGACGCTGTACTAACGATGAAAGCGGGTCTGACGGACCGGTTTCGTGAGGATGTTGAGCGTCTGGTCACCAAGGAAATGGCGGAACCGGACCTGTTGAAAAAGATGATCCTAGAAGTCGTGGGGCGCGCCGCGGATGGGGCTAATCTGGACGGAGAGCTTCACGTCATATTGCCTGCGAAAGTCGCCACGCAGCAAGATATCAAGCAGAACGCCGATGACATTCAGTCCGGTAAACTGACCAAATTTGTGTTGGGATTAACCGCGGATATGCTGCGCGAACAGGTCGAGTTGCATGCGTCAGACGATGTGCAGGATGGAATAAGGGTACGCGCCGATGATCAAGGCGTCGTTCTCGATCTGACCGACAAAGCGGTTGCGGCGCTGTTGATGGAGCATCTGCAACCTCGCTTTCGCGCCGTGTTAGAAGGCGTAATCCGCTGAGATGTCCGACCGCGACGCCTATATCGCGTTGATCAGCAGTTTGCCGGGGTCGGAACGGTTGTTTATTGCCAAACAGCCACCCCTGTCGCGGCTGCGGTTAGAGCGGCGCCTGACGGCGCTGACGCCAGAGGATGCGCGCGTTTTAAAGGTGTTGGAGCACGCTCTGAACTGGAGCGATTATGATATGGAAGTCACGGATTCGCAGGCAATTCAACGCTGCAAAGATGCGTTGCGTGATATTCCGCAACCGACATTGCGCGAAGTATTCACTGAGCGAATGGATTTGCGCACAGCGGTTGCAGCTTTACGCCTGCGTCATCAGGGTGGAAGTCCACCGTCGGGGTCATTTGGTCTCGGGCGTTGGAGCCGCCACATTCCCACCAATTGGAGCGATCCGACTTTCAAGCTGGACGGACCGATGCCTTGGGTGAAAGAGGCCAAACAGGTGCTTGATGCCAAAGACCCTTTAGGGCTTGAACGATTACTTTTGTCCGTGAGCCACAAGCAGCTAAAGCGGCATGCCGCCCGCCATTATTTCGATTTCGAAGCGGTGGCGATTTACGTGCTGATCTGGAATATTTTCGACCGCTGGGCGCAAAGCAACGCACAGGATGCGGCCAAAAGATTTGAACATCTGGCGCAGCAGGCCATGGCCGGTGCAGCCGAGATCGACTTTGATGGAGCAAGCGCATGACAGTCCCAACGCAATCCACGCAGACCGCCACCGCCCGCGTCGTCTCGGTGCAAGAAGGGTTGGTTCAGATACAGGCCAATAAAGACGCGTCAGGGCAGCCGGGGCAGTTGGTTAAAAACGAGGTCGTCTACATCCTGCCCACGCGCCTTGGTCCCCGCAACCGGCAAGAGAGGTTGAAAGCCGAGGTGTTGCGTGTGCGCGGTGATACGGCGGATGTTCAGGTGTACGAGAGCACGGACGGCGTGGCCGTCGGCGACCCTGTGGAACAGTCAGGGCAATTGCTTTCAGTGGAACTGGGTCCGGGCCTTCTTGGGCAGGTGTTCGACGGGCTGCAATCGCCGCTGCCCAAAGTGGCCGCAGAGTTTGGTACATTCCTGCCGCGCGGGGCGGATGTTGCACCGCTGGACGATCAGGCAAAATGGTCATTTACACCCGCGGTAAAGGTGGGTGACATGGTGACCGCCGGTGACAGTATCGGCACGGTTCCCGAAGGGCATTTCAACCACAAGATCATGCTGCCTTTCAACTGGGTGGGTGACTACAAAGTGGTTTGGGTTCAGAAGGGTGCCGCCACGATTCACGATATCGTCGCCCGGCTTGAAGATGAGCAGGGCGGAGAGTACACGTTGACCCTTTCGCAGAAATGGCCGGTGCGGCGACCTCTGCCGGAAAGCATACTCAAACGCTCGCTGTCAGAACGGTTGTACCCAACCGAACCGGTCCTGACCTCTCAGCGTTTGATTGACACGTTCTTTCCGATCGCACGCGGGGGAACGGCCTGTATTCCGGGGCCGTTCGGGGCGGGAAAGACGGTTCTGCAAAACCTGATCGCGCGGAATGCCAAGGTGGATATCGTGATTGTCGTGGCCTGCGGCGAAAGGGCAGGGGAAGTTGTTGAAACGATATCGGAATTTCCTAAGATGACCGATCCCACCACAGGCGGTAGCCTCATGGACCGGACGATCATCATCTGCAACACGTCATCGATGCCCGTCGCTGCTCGTGAGGCCTCGATCTTCACCGGTATTACGCTGGGCGAATACTACCGTCAGATGGGTTATGACGTGCTGTTGATTGCGGACAGCACAAGCCGATGGGCGCAAGCGATGCGCGAAACCTCGGGCAAGCTAGAAGAGATACCGGGCGAAGAGGGGTTTCCGGCCTATCTGGAAAGCTCGATCAAGGGTCTTTATGAACGCGCTGGCGCGGTGAAAACCAATGACGGCGATCTGGGGAGCCTGACGTTGATCGGCACGGTTTCGCCCGCTGGCGGCAACTTTGATGAACCGGTGACTCAGTCGACATTGTCCACGGTTAAATGTTTCCTCGGTCTGTCCTCGGAACGGGCCTATAAACGGTTCTATCCGGCGGTCGATCCGATGCTCAGCTGGTCTCGCTACACAGATCAGTTATCCGATTGGTACGACAAAAACGCCGAACCGGGCTGGACCGGAAAGGTCCGTGATCTGCTTGAGCTGATCGAAAAGGGCGAGCAGGTTGACCAGATGATGCAGGTCACCGGCGAAGAAGGCGTCACCACCGAAGATTTTGTAACCCAGCAAAAGGCGCTGTTCGTGGACATGGTCTATCTACAGCAGGATGCCTTCGACAAGGTAGATGCAACCGTCCCGCTTGAGCGTCAGAAGATGACATTCAAGCTGGTGTATGACGTGACGCAATCCACAGCCGCCTTTGCCGACAAGACCGAGGTGCGGCAGGTGTTCACACAGCTCACAGGATTGATGAAGAATTTCCACTATGCTGCAGAAAACACGCCCGAGTTCCAATCGGTTTGGCAACAGATCCAAGGTCTTTGTGGCGACAAATTCGGCATTTGAGGGGAAAGCAAATGGCAGCCCGTAGGGAATTGTAAAAAACACAAATTATCAATCGCTTACGCGGAGGTTAGCCAACCTTATTGTCGTTAACTGCGTTGAACTTTTTGCACCGCTTGGCTAACCGGATGCAGGTTTGTAAAGTTCCGGAAACGTCATATTGAGTTCTATTTGCATGGATGATTTGCCCGACAACCTGTTTGAACGAACTCTTTACTTAAAGAACATGGTGGAAGCACTGGGAACTGGCGGAGGTTTGGAAGAACCCGCATACAGGTCCATCAGGGCGGAACTCTGTGATGACCCAGAAACGCGTGAACTGATCCCAATTTACATAAGAGTGTGCCGAGACAGCGGTAGTCTATGGGCACACTTGAAAGACTTCCATGAGGGAAGCGGCGCGTACGCCGCGCGCCGAAAGATGATAAACGACACTTTTTCGCCGATCCTAGAATTTTTAGAATTTGGGCGATCTAGGACAGACAGGCTTCTTACCATTGGTGTTCAGTCTTACGATGCGGATGGAGTCAGCCTCGCATGGCAAAAGGCGCTGGATAGAAGGGCGGTTGATCCAGAAGGAGCGATTACGGCTTCGAGGACATTGCTAGAAGAAGTTTGTAAACACATTCTTGAGGATGCAAACGTAGAGTATCAAGACAGATGGGACTTGCCGAAACTTTATAGCTCGGTAGCAAAAGAATTGCGTATTGCACCGTCGCAGCATTCTGAAGATGCGTTTAAGAAGATTCTTGGCGGTTGCCAGTCAGTTGTCGAGAATCTTGGGCAGATTCGTAATAAAGTCAGTGATGCGCATGGTGGTGGCAGAAAGAAAGTAAGACCTGCACCCAGACATGCCGCGCTTGCTGTTAATCTTGCAGGCTCGATGGCACTCTTTCTAATTGAAACGTGGAAGTCGCGGTCAGAACAGGACAGCTAGCCAGTTTTGTTCTCAATCAAGTGTGGAATTGAAGGGGTAGGAAACTGCCAATATGCGAAATGAAATTGGTGTTTCTGGCCGAGGCCTGAGAAGCACAACCAGAAACACCTAGTCGAGTAGTGCAGTCTACAGGCTAACCTGCTCTACTTACACGGCTGACAATCGGATTGGTAAGTTCTCAAGGTTGTCTTGTCAATTTCAATTAACAGCTTAAGGGAGAACATTTTCAAGCAAAGTATTTTTACTAAGTTATTGATTTTAAACAAAAAAATGGTAGCCCGTAGGGGAATCGAACCCCTCTTTCCAGGTTGAAAACCTGGCGTCCTAACCGATAGACGAACGGGCCAC
>NZ_JBXWNC010000013.1:0-134754 GCF_059610165.1 Ruegeria sp. YTSA135
CGCGGGATGGAGCAGCCCGGTAGCTCGTCAGGCTCATAACCTGAAGGTCGTAGGTTCAAATCCTACTCCCGCAACCACCATAGTCGAACAAAGTACCGAACAAGCCGCCTCAGGGCGGCTTGTTCGTTTTGAGATGACCCCAATCACCGCCGCCAGCGCCCTCCATCGCAAGGTGTTCACCATCCAACTAAAGTGGCGGCTGTCGTTCGATTTTGGATCGCTTTGTTGACAACCGATTCTGAAGCCTGCTGGGTGGGCATTCCGGCGTAAAGTCGCCCATTTCGACTGTTTTTTGTGTATTTGCTTAACAGGTATGGCTTTGCACATTGACATGCGCACGCAAATATATGCCCCGTGCCGCTGTTGTAGCAAAATATTCGAAAGTGATAGTATTAAGCTACATCACTGTATGAAGAAGAGCGTTACGAAAAAATAACTTGAACTGGAAATCAGATGCAGACTTCGAAAGAAATTGTTACAAGATTTTGCGATGCGCTCGCATCTGATGACGACACATTAGCAGCGCAGGAAGGCGAGACGTTTCGCAGTCTGTTTAGATCACAACTATCTTCGCGCAATGCCAAATCATCCGCCGCTATTTCCTCTCTGTATAACGAGGTACGTAACCGTCCGGAAACTTGGGGTAACTTACCAAAATTCGAAGATGCCGGTGATGAATACAAGCCGGACTACAGTATCGCCCCCGGTTTTTCGGTCGTTACATGTTGTATGAACAGAAATGACCACCTCGCTCAGTCCCTGCCAACATGGTTGGCTCATCCGGAAATTGACGAAGTTATCATCGTAGATTGGAGTTCAAGGGTTCCGGTTTCGATCACTTTTGACCAAGCCGGGATACAAGACCCGCGCATACGAATTTTGCGAGTAGAGGATGAGGGCACTTGGATCCTATCCCATGCGTATAACTTGGGCTTTCGAGCGGCGAGCAGGGATAAGATCATTAAAGTTGACAGCGACATCATGCTTGATGCTGGATTCTTTCAACTAAACCCGACTGACGCAGCACGGTTGACCGCCGGAAACTGGCGGCAGGCTAAATCCGGACAGAGCCACGTGAACGGCTTTTTTGTTGTTGGGCGCGATGCGCTTCTAGCTGTAAATGGGTTCAACGAACGGATCGTAACCTATGGGTGGGACGATGACGACTTGTATGAGCGACTGACGAAGGCTGGTGTTCAAAGGAAAGACGTCGACCCCGATACGATCAGGCATATCGACCACTCTGACCTGCGACGGATTGAACACCCGAAATGCAAACCGCTGACCGGTTGGGACGAAATACAGACCTTTCCCCAGTTCTGGATCGCCCTGAACAGGCAATACGCGTCTTCGTGTGCGCCTTGGGATGCAAGTTGCCCGATGACCGCTTTTCGCGTCCTTGGCGACTCCCGTCGCGAACTGAGGCTAAGGCGGAGTCACCCTTACGGAATCGACACAAACCTTATTGGCACCCGCATCGAACGTGCCATAGCGGCCGTCAGCGCGATTGAAGATGCCTTCAGCGGCGTTGCCGTCACGGTGTCACCAGATGTCGTCGATTATGCCCTTATGACGCGTTCGCTGAAAGACGCCGTTGCCGCCATCAGCAACCAGTCTCTGCAGCCTGTTGAGGAAACCAGTGAAGTAACTGCCCCGATCGGGCACCGAATTGACAGGCCAAGGCTTATCCTGGACGCCCAGCACGGGTTGGGGAACCGGCTACGCGCGATCGCTTCGGCCTATGCGTTCGCGCAGGTTCAGGACCGGGAATTGATTATCCAATGGGTCCGTGACGAACATTGTGATTGCAGCTTTGACTCGTTGTTCGACTTTGATGGCACCGTCGAAGATAGCCGAAAGAGCACCGCTGAAGACACTGTCGAAGTCGACCTGATGAACAAAGCGTTTCGAGACGCATTTGATCCTAACTTATTGGTTCGCACAAACCGGGATGTGGTCATTCGGTCCGCTTACAGGTTTACATTTGGCAAACCCTACGACCCAATTGAAAGAGAGTTTCTGCGCACGCTCAAGCCGAGCGCGGACGTACAAACGTTAATCGACTCGGTGCGCAGCCCAAACGACATTGCTGTGCATGTGCGTATGAACGGGGGCGCGTCAACCGATCCTCATGGGGATGTACCGGGCGATTGGTCGCGTTCAGAAGACGAGATTTCAAGGCGGGCCCGTAGCCGATCGCACTATGGGTATTTCTTTAAGCGCCTGGATGAATTGTTGGAGGAGAAAAGCACCCTGACAATTTTCCTCGCGTCGGACAACTCTGAATCCTACGGCGCCTTCAACGCAAAGTATGGTGATCAGGTAACCAGCTTACCAAGGACGGTATATGACCGATCAGAAATGCAGCTTAAATTTGCACTGGCAGACGTGATATTACTGTCGCGCGCACCGGTTTTATTGGGCAGCAATTGGAGTTCCTTTACAGAAATTGCGCATTCAATGTCCGAAAATCAACGTTTGGAAATTTCGGGCCAGCATTTTTGATATAGTCGAAATTTCAAGGACATCCGCTAAAGTAGCAATGCGTACTGATAAAACTGCCAGAGTGAAAATATAAATGAACGACAATAAAACAAGGAGCTTAGCCGTTGAGAAAGTTATCTCAGCGATTAAACAACCGGTGAGTGAAGTTATTGTTCTGGACGGCAGGCATCACTCGGATTGGTGCGCGGCGTATCAGCAGAACGCGATAGAACAAGTATCGCACACCACCTTCGGCAAGTTTACGCAGACCGCTCGTGACAATGTTGCCGAAAATAGTGTGCGAATTGTCCATGTTACCAAAGGTGTTCCCGCAAACAGCCTAAGCGAAGCAGAGCACAGCGTTAGTCTTCTAACGCAACGAGCGGACATAGTGGTTTTCTCGCCGGTTCCCGCTGCTGAGCAGAATGTTCAGGATTTGCTGATCTCGTGGCCCAGCTTTTGGGCCATGCTATTTCTCGCCGAAGGCTTCATTATGCGTGACGTTGTCCGCCCTGCTGTATGGGACAGTTACTACAGTGATTGGGACACGCTGCAGAGCACCATTGTTTTTACCAATTCCGCGTTGGGCGACGCTTGGCTGGACGTTGACGGCAATACCCTCAACTCGGTTGTCGATTATGTCCACCCCTCGTTGTTCGAGATCAGTCTGCAACGCCAGTTGGCATTACAGACAAGCGCGCTATTGTCATTGAATTCGGGTTCTTCCAATCCCGGCGTGTCAGGCGTGTCAGGCGTGTCAGGCGTGTCCGGCGTGTCCGGAGAGTTCGGCTCAAATATCTATATTGCCTTACCCAAACGGTATTCGAAGAAAGAGTACGAAAAGAAACTTTTTCAGGAAAGCCGCAGGTGGTGGCAAGTCGCGGTTTTTTCTCCTTGGCGGATTTCGTATTGGGGTGATCTGTGGCGTTTGCAGCGGCGAACCAAGCGTCGAATGAAATCTAAATAGCCTGGCTGTTATGCCCTGAAATGCGCATAAATCACTTTCTGCAAGATTTTTTACTAAAATCCGCGTCAGTGTTTGAAACCCGTATCCATCAGCGGTTGCTACACCGTGACCTGATCTATTGACGCATAGTCGGGTGATTTTTTGTTGCGATGGCAATCTGACGGCCATTGCAGGGTGACACTGCACACGGGAACTTGCAAAAAAGTATCATTAAAGTTTTGATATAAATCCAATTTTCGCCACACAGACCACATGGCTGCGGCGCGTCGCTTCTTTAGCCCTGATCTGGATCGTTACAGGATTCGGAGACAGAACAATGCCGCGCTTCATCAATCGTTTTGCTAAAACCCGCCGGACCGCGAAGGGTCTGTTTTCCCGCGGAGGCATCAGGTTCGTTCCCGCGTTTCTGGCCGTTGCGGTGTTGCTGCCTGCGGTCAATGCGCCGTCCCGTGCCGTAGCACAGCAGCTCTATATCATTGGAAATGATCGCGGCGGATATCTGCATGACCGCTTGATTGAGCTGGAAAACCTTCAGCGCAACGGTATCCAAGTCGAAATTCGCGGTCGTGTTTGTTACTCCACATGTACACTGTTCCTCGGCCTTGACGGAACCTGCATCGATCCGGACACAGTTTTTGGTTTCCACGGCCCGTCCCGCAGCGGAAGACGCTTGGCAGAAAAGGACTTTGACTACTTCAGCAATGTCATGGCGGATTACTACCCTGAGCCGTTGAAGTCATGGTTCATGAACAAGGCACGCAATCGGATCAATGGTGTCTATAAGGTCAAAGGCAGCGAGATTATACGCATGGGTGTGCCCCCATGTCGGTCCGCCTGACCTAATCTTGCCCGCAGACGGGCCCCCAGATATCAAGCGGGCAGCCATAACCAGTGCTTTGTCCAGCGCGTTGGATGGTTTTTGGCCACCGGACAGGAGATAGGCGCATGGTGCTGTCATCGCTTATGCGACGAATAGGACGACGCAAAACGTTCTCGCCACCGAAACCAGACGGTCCGATATGCGTGATTGGTGACGTGCATGGCTGTATCGTTCAGTTGGAAAAGCTCCTAGCTCAATTGCCGCAGGCCCACCGGGTGATACTGGTTGGCGACTACGTTGATCGTGGTGAACAAAGTGCCGAGGTATTGCGCCTGATCAGTGCACGTCGCGATCTGACTTGCCTGCGGGGCAACCACGAAGAGATGATGCTGCGCTTTCTCAAAGATCCCCAATGCCACGGCCCGCGATGGCTTCGCAATGGTGGATTACAAACACTTGCCTCGTTTGGAGTTCGTGGGGTGCGGCCCGAGATGAGCGGCGATGAACTGGCCGAGTGTCGGGACAGCCTGCAAGAGGCGATGGGTGAATCGCTACTCCAGTGGATGACGGGGTTGAGGACATACGACCTGTCGGGCAACGTTCTTGTGGCGCATGCAGGCGCTGATCCTGACGTCGCACCGAGCGAGCAATCGGACACTGTCCTTGTCTGGGGACATCCATCATTTCAGTCTACCGATCGCCGAGATGATGTTTGGGTTGTCCACGGGCATACGATCGTCCCCGTGGCCGAAGCGCGGCGGGGGCGTATTGCTATTGATACAGGCGCTTTCGCAACAGGTGTCCTGAGTGCGGTCTGCTTGGATGGAAGCGACCCAAGATTTCTGATGGCACAAGTCTGAAGGGTTGCTTCTTTAGGGGCGATCCGGTGCAATTCTGTCGCTAGGCTTGCTTTTTCAAGTTGAAGCAGAGCAAAATCTTGTAAATGCAAGTTACATCCAATAGGGCCTGTACAATATACGTCAGGTTTCGAGCTTATCATGATGATCACTCCTGTCCTCCTGTGCGGAGGGTCCGGAACACGTCTTTGGCCGCTGTCCCGGAAAAGCTATCCCAAACAGTTTGTACCGCTTGTAGGAGAGGAAACTCTTTTTCAGGCCTCTGCCCGCCGTCTTTCGGGCACAACCGAAACGCTCCAGTTTTCAACGCCCACTGTTTTGACCAATTCGGATTTCCGATTCATCGTCGCCGAGCAATTGCAGGCCGTCGGCATTGATCCCGGCGTCATTTTGATCGAACCCGAAGGCCGCAATACCGCTCCGGCGGTCTTGGCTGCCGCGTTGCACAGCCATGCCAAAGACCCGGATGCGGTGCTGCTGGTCGCACCCTCCGATCACGTTGTGCCAGACGTTGCCGCATTTCACGCCGCTGTCGCACGCGGCATGGAAGCCGTCGCGCAAGGGCAGTTGGTCACATTTGGCATTACTCCGGCGCATCCGGAAACCGCTTACGGGTATCTTGAATTGGCAACCACGCCCGACGATAGTGGATCGCCTGTTCCTCTGAAGCAATTTGTTGAAAAACCCGATTTGGCCCGAGCGACCGAGATGCTTGAGGCTGGGAATTTCAAATGGAATGCCGGGATTTTCCTGTTCCGTGCCTCTGACATGATCGCAGCCTTCCGGGAATATGCACCGGAATTGATGGCTCCGGTAGAAGAGGCCGTTGAGACAGCCAAACCCGATCTGGGCTTTTTGCGTCTGAACCCGGACCCTTGGGGGCGGGCCAAGGATATCTCGATTGACTACGCAGTGATGGAGAAGGCAACAAACCTGTCCGTTGTCCCTTTTGATGCGGCCTGGTCCGATCTGGGCGGCTGGGACGCGGTTTGGCGTGAAAGCGGGCCAAATGCCGATGGTGTCGTGACCGGGGGCGCGGCGACGGCGATCGACTGTCAGAACTCGCTTTTGCGGTCGGACAGCGATCAGTTGGAACTGGTGGGTATTGGTTTGGACAACATCATCGCGGTGGCAATGAATGATGCGGTTCTGGTGGCAGACTCCTCGCGTGCGCAGGATGTCAAGGCAGCCGTGACCGCCTTGAAGAAAAAAGGCGCTCCGCAGGCGACCGCTTTCCCCAAGGATCACCGCCCCTGGGGGTGGTTCGAAAGCCTTGTGGTCGGCGAGAGGTTTCAGGTGAAGCGCATTCATGTGCACCCCGGTGCGTCGCTCAGTCTGCAAAGCCACTTTCACCGGTCAGAGCATTGGATCGTGGTCGAAGGGACAGCCCGCGTAACCATCGATGATCGGCAGCAATTGGTGACCGAGAATCAGTCGGTCTATATCCCGCTCGGGGCTGTTCACCGCATGGAAAACCCTGGCAAGGTTCCAATGGTCCTGATCGAGGTCCAGACCGGCGTGTATGTCGGTGAGGATGACATCGTTCGGTACGAGGACAAATATGCGCGTGGTCAGGGCGCGAAGGGTTAGCGGACAAAACTCTCTCAGCCTATTCAGTCATAGCTGCACAACCAAAAGCCCCCGAGCGGGGCTTTATTGTTGCCGTAAAGCGGACTGATGGGGTGCAACGCACGGTCGGCTTTCAGGGCGTTAAGCGGATTTTCCTAGCGTGCCGTCAATTGTTACAACACGTGAGGCCTGAGCCATGACATCCAATCCCTTCACCGAGCGCGCGTCCAGCCTGTCAGGCCCTGCACGAGATGTTGCACCTGTTACGCCGTCCGACACGACCGATTTGGCCAACGTGGCGATCAGTCTCTACATCGAAACAGGAGGCACCGTGGCGGTAACTACTGTTCGCGGGGAAACGCGTACCGTTCAGGTGGCGGATTTTTCCATCCTGCCTGTCGGTGTCGCACGCGTTCACGCCACAGGGACAACTGCGTCGGGTATCCACGCCTTTGTACTTGCCTGACGCAGCCGGTTCACACGTAGTGTCTGACCGACAGGACCCTGCGGCTTGAATTCAGGTCGCTGGGGTTTGTCTGTTTCCTACACAGTCTTAATCCGCGCCAAACAAGTCGCGGGTAAAGACCTTGTCTCGCACATCCTTTATCTCGTCCGAAAGGCGGTTAGCGACGATCAGGTCGGCCTGCTGCTTGAAGGCATCAAGATCGCGGATCAAAGGTGAGTGAAAGAAATGCTCCGCCGACAGTACCGGTTCGTAGACAATGACCTGTATGCCCTTGGCCTTGATCCTTTTCATGATGCCCTGGACTGAGCTTTGACGAAAATTGTCACTGCCTTCCTTCATGACAAGCCGATAGATGCCAACCGTTTTCGGACCTCTCATCAGGATCTGGTCGCTAAGGAAATCTTTGCGGGTACGATTTGCATCGACGATGGCCCGGATCAGGTTCTGCGGGACGTGATTGTAATTTGCCAGCAACTGCTTGGTGTCCTTGGGCAAACAATAGCCGCCATAACCAAAAGACGGGTTGTTGTAATGCGTGCCGATCCGCGGGTCGAGGCTGACGCCTTCTATGATCTGGCGTGGATCCATCCCACCGGCCAGAGAGTAGCTGTCGAGCTCATTGAAAAAGGCCACGCGCATCGCAAGGTAGGTATTGGCGAAGAGCTTGATCGCCTCGGCCTCATCCGGATCCGTGAACAGAACCGGCACGTCCTTGTCCAAGGCCCCCTCTAACAACAGGTCGGCAAACACTCTGGCGCGGTCAGACCGTTCGCCGACAATGATCCGGCTGGGATGCAGGTTGTCGTACAACGCGCGGCCTTCGCGCAGGAATTCGGGCGAAAAAAACACGTTTTCAGTTCCGAACCGCGCACGCGCCTCAGTAACAAAGCCGACGGGGATGGTGGATTTGATCACGATCACAGCACCAGGGTTCAGCGCTGTAACCTGTTCGATCACCGCCTCGACCGAGCTGGTATCAAAATAGTTGCTACGCGAATCATAGTTGGTCGGTGTAGCGACCACGACAAAGTCCGCCCCGACATAGGCAGTTTCTGGATTTGTAGTGGCCGAAAGGTTGAGCGTGCGATTGCTCAGAAAATCTTTGATTTCGGCATCCTGGATCGGGCTTTGTCGTTGGTTGATAAGGGCTACACGATCTTCTGATACGTCAAGGGCCACCACTTCGTGGTTTTGTGCAAGCAGCACCGCGTTGGACAAGCCGACATAGCCGATACCGGCGATCGCGATTTTCATATCGCTGTTCCTTGTGTAACCAGAACCCTAAAACCCCGCCCGACCATAATCATGTTTTTACTGTCTGATAAGCTCTGGAAACAATTCAGGGCGATTATTCGGCTCGACCCTTTGTCGTACGCGGGTTTTTAGGGCAGTGTCCCGTCGGTTGTGTCAATTCACGGCAGCATTGATCGGCGTTGTGATGAGGGACGGCGTGATCTGACTTATAGTTCGGCCCCAACGAGTGACGGGGTTTTCGGCGATGAAGATGATATCGTTGCTTCGCAGTTCGAACTGGGCGGCCAGTGTCAGGTGCCCTGCGTTCCTCGTATCAAGGTGCCAGGCTGTGACCGCACCGAGCTCACGGAGGTCTTGAGCCGCGCGCAGAACATAGATTTCAGAGACATCGCCGGTTTCCTTGGCGATGCCGCCACCGGTGTCATACAGTGCATCGGCCAGAGTGGCCTTGTGGTTGAAGGGCAGGACGTAACGGCCCTGGGTGCGCACCTCGCCAGAAAGGTAGACGTAGTCGCGGTCAACGGCGTTCAGGTCTATGGACTGGATGAAATTGCTGCGGCGCTCCTCCAGATCGGCGCGGCGCAGGTTCACCGCGGTGGTCAGCTCTTGCAGGGCGGTCTGGCGGCCCTTCAGTATCGTCTCGCGCAGGGCGATTTGTTGCGCGAAATAGCGCTCGGCGCGGTCCAGATCATAGTCCGTGTCGACAAAAACCGCATCATCAGCGATCAGATCAAGATTTTGCAGTTCGGTGCGCGAGTAGAGGTCTTCAAGCGGTATCTGATACACCTGCCCGTCGCGGTAGATGCGAACCGAGGAGTTGTCTATATCGCTGACCGAAACTGAGCCAGCGGCAGAAAGCGCCTCGCCCAATGTAAGTCGGGTCAGCGTAACAGGTTGCAAGCCCGGTCGTCCTACAGCGCCGCCGACTGAGACGCGGCGGGAGTTGAACTCAGCTATTTCAAGGCTGAAGGTGGGGTCGATCTGGTTTTCTACCAGGCGTTGGAACAGTTGCGCCTCGGCCTCATCCACGGTCAGGCCGTCCAGTCGAACGCGTCCCAGATCGGGAATGTTGATCGCGCCGTCATCCTGCACGGTATAGCCGTTGCGGCTGTTCTGCGCGGTCAGCAGACCCGACAACTCAGCGGCGGTTCCTTGTGTGGACGGTGTGGACAGCACCAGCACGTCGCCAATGCCGATGGTATAAGGGCCGAGGTTGACCTGCGGCGGCGGGTCTAGTTGCAACCCGGCGCGCGAGCCATCTTGGGTCGAGGGTGCCTGAGGCAATGGGCCGGTGCCACGCAGACCGGTATCGGAACCCGATCCGGCTGACACGCCGAACACCGAGGGGAGCGTTTTGGGGGAATAGGGCGCGCGGTTGGCGATCAGAACGGTTTCGGGCGTGACCGGTACGACACGGACCTTTCCGGCATCTGACACGCCTGCGGTCACCGAAGGGCTGCGGTAGATGGTCGAGCATCCGGCGATCAGACCGGTCAGAGCCAGAGCACCTAGGAAAACTGGAAGATGGCGCATCAGAGGGCCTCCGCTGTTCAAAGACTTACAGGTCATCGGGCACGACTTTTATTGCCATGTTGCCCAGAAAAGTGTCGGTCCATTGCGAGGATTGGACGATACGGCCGGTGCTGTCCCGCACCCAGTAGATGTTGGTGAAGCTTTCGGCCAGCCCATAGCAGTCTTCCTGCCGCTTTTGCGTGGCAACGGGCATGCCTTGCAGGATCACGGTCTCGGGTCCCAGCGTGGAAACCCGGCATTTATAGGCGTGCAGCTCAATATCATCATTGCCGTTGAGAAAGCTTAGAAAGCGTACGGCCTGACCCGTGCCGCCGCTCAGGATCAGGTCGGCGCTTTGGTGGATTTCCGACCCGGCCAAGCCGCCACCGAACCCCTTAGCCGAGGTAAGCAAACCCTGATCCAGTGTGATGGTTGCGCCATCTGCGGTCAGCCAGGTCTGTACCCCCTCGCGTTCGGTCTCAAGCAGCATGACACCGGCCAAATCGCGTGACGGGAAGCCAACCTCAAGCCGGGGTGGAAGCGGGCGGCGTGCGACCAGCGCCTCGGCCCGCGGGTGCAGCCGGGGCGCATCAGGAAACAACGCACCTTTCAGCAGATCAACATCATCCCGCGCTTCACCGCAGGAGATCAAAAACAAGGCCAGCAAGGCGGGACGCAGCGCCTTCATCGCCAGAACCTTCCCCAACTGCGGGCAAGGTTTTGTGCGCGAGCTTCACGTGTGACGCCATAGAGCCGGTTGCGCACGTTCAACCGCGCCCCGCCGTCGCGCAGGACCGGACGAATGGTTTGTGCAACCTTGTTTCGGGATGGGCGTCCGGTCAGCCACGAAACGGGGATTTCCAGTCGGATGCCCTTGTCAAACGAGCCTTCGCCGAACTCTTCTGAACTGACATTGGTCAGGGTGAAAAACGCGCCGACCTTGAAGCCATTGGTGAACTCGCGATCCAGCGTGAATGTGGCACCGTAATCGCCAGCCAGATAGCGCCCGACATCGACCTGCGCGTGGTAATCACCGGGCAAGTCGTAATAGGCCGAGGCATGACCAGTGCCGACGGAGTAGCTTTTAAAACCGAACAGTACGTCGAAATCGCGTTGTGCGACATAGTTGGCCTCAACCCCCAGGGCGAGACGGTTGTTGGTTGGGTACCAGAGCAACTCGACCGAAACCCCGCCGAACATGGTCTCCAGATACCCCAGAGAGGTGCGGGCATAGAGGTTCTTGCCGGGTCGCCAGATGTATTCGGCGGTCAAATGCTCGATCCGCAGGTTGGAGTCCCGCGCATAACGCGCCCAATCCGAACGCACGCGTGGCAGCGTCGAGTCTGAGATCCGCGTGCTGTCATCCAGTGTACTCAGGATCGGTAGGCGCAGGCCGGTCGATAAGGTGAAGCCGGGCGACAGGATGTAATCCAACCCCAGCGCAGCCCCCAGTTCGTATCGCAGCGGGTCGTCAGGGTCAAAAAACGAGAAGTTCAGATAGGGACCGAAGCGATAAGTGAAATGCGGGAAAGCATCGGTGAGGGTGCCACCCTGCACCAGCGGCAATGTGTCTGAAATCTCGGCCCGGGCAAAACTGCGCCAGGCATTGTCGGAATCATGCTCCAGTTCATACAGGTCGCTGCGATTGATCCGCACCGCGCTGAGCGGGACACCGTTCGACATAAGGGCGATATCGAATTGCTCGGTCCGGGGTGGTTGTTCATTGGCCAGCACGCGGGCGGTCCGGCCCAGAGCCTGTGCCGCCTGTCCGTAGGTGGGATTTTCGACCCCGACCTGAACGGTGTCCCCGGCCCCGGACAGGTAGATCAGCCTCAGCCCCTCCTGGTTCAGCGCGGCCTGCAACTGATCCCGAATGCCGCCCGGGCTGCGCTTGGCAGTAGCGGCAACCTGCGACTTGGGCCGCAACGGCGGCGGTGCTGCACCTTGCCCGCCCGGAACCACAGATTTGCGCGGGTCGATGAAATAGCTGAAGCTAAGCCCGAGCGAGGCGCCATAAAGGTATGAGGCCGTCAACTGCGATCCATTGCGAAACCGGTATTGCAAGCCAAAATTAAAAGGGGATTTGACCCTGAAACTGTCGTTTACGCTTTCCTGAGTGTAAAGGTCGGGGGAATACTCGGCCAGAAATGTCAGCCGGTCATCGTATTGCCAGCTTGCCCCGCCGAAAAGGGCGGCGTCACCATGGAACCAGTTGCCAAAATCCAGCTCGCCCGTCTCTCCTGTATTCGAAGCGGGCCGTGTGTCGAACTGGTTGCCCAAGGCGCCCAGTGGATTCGAAAAAGAGCCCCGCCCCGCCACGCGTCCCCAGCCAATACCGCCGGTTAGTTTGAACTGATCCTGAAAGGTCTTTGTGGCCACCAAATACTCTGCAGCATAGATGCCAGTGCCTCCGAAATCGCGCAAACCCAACGCGATGGCCGGACTGCGTTTACTTTCGTCACGCAGCCGAAAATGGAGGTCGAAGCTGCGGTCATAGCGTGTTGTGCCCGACCCATCCAAATCGTGAATGACCGCATACCGGAAACTGCCGTGAACCCAGGGGAGCATCTGGAATGTCATAGTGGCCCGACCGGTTTTTTGGAATCCGGCGGCGGTGAAGACAAGCGTGCCGTCCTCAAACATTTCAGCGGTCGGTATCTCAAGCAGGCCGGGCGTTCCATAGCTTGAAACGGTCTGCGCCTGTGCTGCGGTGGTTGAAACAGCACAAATTAGCGCCAAAAGACTTCGCTGCGCAGGATTTACAGTTCGGGTCTTGATGCTTGGCCTTTGCTTTTTCGCGGCCTGACCGGTGGCCATTCCCGGCGGCATCTCAGCTGTTTCGTTGTGGCTAATATCACTTTGAAAAGAAGTAATTTTACCAGCTCGGATGTGAAAATCTTTCAGCGGTTGCATTCTCAGTTCCGACCCGGTGTGCTAGCGTCGGGCCAGCATTTATCAAGGAGATGCACGATGATCAGGGCGAGCCTTCTGATTCTGGCCTTTTCCACCACCAGCGCATATGCGCAGGCCACCACCGATGGGGCCATAAACCAGAATGACGATGTTCGCACCGCCGCAACGGACGAAGCGATCAACGCGGCGGCAGAGGCGGGAGTGACCGGTTTCGTACCGCTTGTAGCGCCTGCGCTTGGTGTGGCTGCCGCCGCAGTTGGTGTGGCCGCGGCTGGCAGCGGCAGCGGTTCATCGAACAGCACTACAAGCACGGTCGGCACCTCGAATTAAGTCGCTGGCTCAAACGGAACGAAACAGCGCGAAACACCATGGCGCTGTTTTTTGTGCCCAACACCAGACCTAGTTGCTGTAATACGTCGTGGCATAGTTACCGTAAGCATAGCCATAATGCCGCGCGCTGCGTGTATTGATCTGGCCGAGAACAAGTCCAGTAAAGCGCTGGTTGTCGGTGTGAAAAAGGCGGAGTGTTTCTGCGACGTCTTGTTCGGATGTGTCGTTCCATTTGACTGTTAACAGCACTGCATCTGCATTGCGCGCGATCAGGCGTGCATCTGACACCAACAGGATCGGCGGTGTGTCGATCAGTATGACGTCATAGAACGTGCGCATCTCGTCCAGGAATTGCCGGAACCGCTCTGACGCGAAAAGGTCCGCAGCGTTGGCCGAGGTCCTCTCACCCGCCAGAACATCACAGGCCAGAAGCGGATCTTGGAAAATGGCCTCTTGCGCCGATACATCTGCCGCCAGAACGGATACGATCCCGTGTTTCGGGGCATTATTCAGCTGCGATGTCAAGGTCAGGCGCCGGATATCACCTTCGATCAACAAAACCTTTTTGCCGATGCCCACAAAGTTCTGCGCCAGTGCCAACGCGTTTGTTGTCTTGCCTTCACCAGGAAGCGATGATGTCATTACGACAACCTGAGGCGGGCGGTCGACGTTGGACAACATCAAAGAGGTACGCAGGTTGCGCATGGCCTCTGCAGTGGCCGAAGAAGGCTTTTCAGCGAGATATTCCAATACCTTGCGGCGACCACGTGCGGGAAAGGTTGGTATCTGGCCAAGAACGCTGTAGCCTGTCTTTCCTTCCAATTCCCGCGTCGAGCGGTAGCCCTTTCGCCGCACCTCGGCCAGCAAGATGACTGCTGTGCCAGCCAAAAAACCCAAAACGGCCATTGCCGCAAGGATCAGACCCTTTTTGGGTTCGGATGGATCCTTTGGAATAACGGCACGCGAAAGTTGCCGGCTATCAGCTTTCTGGATACCCTCTTGCGCTGATGTTTCTTTCAGTCGTGCAAGGAAATACTCATAGAGTAGACGCACGGCTTCAGCCTCGCGAGCCAGCTGTTGAAGTGTGATCAGATCAGTGCTTTGCTGGGCAATCTTCTGGCCCAACTCCTCGATCGACACCATCAGGGTCTGAACCTGCTGTGTCGCGCGCTGGGCTTCGATCGCGGTTCGCGCACGCACGCGCCGGAAGGCCGTATCAAAGGTGGCTTTTGCTGAACCGGCTCCGTCGATCTGGGTCAGCAGCCGTTGCAGTTGTGGGTCTTGACTGGCTTTTGCTTGTTCCTTGCGGCTTTTGGCTGCGTTCAAAACCTCATATCGCGCCTGCGCAGCAGCGCGGATAGATTCTGCAGATGCGCGGCGTTCACGCAAATCCTTTAGCTGTATTTCTTGCAGTTTCAATGCCTCGGGCGAGATCAGTGCCGTCGCAGAATTGAAGTCGCTGACCTTTGCCTCGGCTGTTTCCAGGTCGATCTGCAACTCGGCTACGCGGTCGGTTAGCCATGCGGTTGCCTGCTCGGTCGCCTCGAATTTTACTTCGATCTGGCTCAGCACATAAAGCTCGACAATCGTGTCCGCGATCAGGGCCGATTTGCGCGGTGACCCGGTTTCAATCGTCACTTCAAAGACCAAACTTTGTGGTACGTTGCGGATCGACACCTGCTTGAGCAACGCGGTAATCACATCGTCCCGAAGTATTTGGTCCGCCAGTTTCTCCGACGCCGCCTCGGGGATAGGTTTAAGCCGAAACGTTTTCGCAAAGAGTTCCTTCACCTTTTCAATAGTCGTTTCAGGTCGCAGGTTGGCGTTGAATTCCGGATCCAGGATCAGGTTCAACTTGTCCACAACCTTGCCCATCAGGCCACGTGACCGAAGAACTTCAAGCTCGGAATTGACTTCTGCTGTGTCACCGGCCAGGCCACCCACCACAGATTGCAGATCAATCACGCTGGTCTGATCGGTTTCCAGCATGACCACTGCGGACGACCTGTAGATCGGGGCAGCACCGAAAAAAGCATAAAACGCCCCGGTCAGAATGAACAGAATGCTGATCAGCGAGATGAACCACTTACCACGCCACAACGTGCCCATTAAAGCACCCAGGTCGATAACGTCACTTGCAGGCGCGTGTTCGAAAGGGGACCGACTTGATGGGAACTGCGCGTTCTGTATTGGGGATTGCTTCATAATTTACGTCAAAACCCCGCAATTTCCAGCACTCGCATAACGCGAAGGCCGCGGCTTCCAAAACATGGGTGAAAGTCTGCGCATCTGTTACAGCCCCGTTCTGCGAAGTACGGCCGAAGCTGTCAAAAAGATGATCCTCAGATCGTTCAGAAAGCTTCGATGTTCGAGGTATGTGACATCCATCGCCACCCGCTCGGAATAGCTGATGCTATTGCGACCCGATACTTGCCACAGCCCGGTTATACCCGGCTTCTGCGCCAGGTAGGCCGAGGCGCAGCTGCCATATTTGATCAACTCGACCGCAACTACAGGGCGCGGTCCGACAAAACTCATCTCACCTTTCAAGACATTCCAAATCTGTGGCAACTCATCCAGACTGAAGGTGCGCAGTATGCGCCCCAAATGGTTGATCCTAGGATCATCTTTCAGTTTTTGGTGGTGCTCCCACTCGCTTGCGGCGTCGGGATTCGCGTTCAGATATTTTTGCAGCCGTGTTTCAGCATCGACGACCATGGTGCGAATCTTCCAACAATTGAAAGGCTTGGCGTCTTGCCCCACACGCTTATGACCAAAGAAGCCGGGCCCTCCATCGCGGCGCACAAGGAACCACAGTAGGGCAATGGCCGGAATAACAACGGGCAATAGCACCAGGGCGAGAACAACGTCAAAAGTACGTTTCCCAACGCTTGAATACAAACCTGCTGGGGCTGAGCAAGACGTAGGCTGTCCTGCTTGCCGGCTTGACATCTGCGTTGGGGACGAGACATCCAACATTGTTTTTTCATCCTGGCGCCAGTGATCCGCGTAGATTGCATCGAAGACGCAATCAATCGGTGTCTCGGATAACTACGCAACGGGAAAAGATTAAGATGCAAAATGAACGAGTATGAGAAATTTCCTGCGTCTGACATGGTTTTACGCCGAATCTGATAGGTAAAAGCCGCTTGCCAAATACTTTTGCCCCCATACCACCACAGATTGTGTCGATCACAATCGATTGGGTGCCACGCAATGCGAAGCTGTCCTGCGTCTGGACAGTCTTCCTTTGTGCCAGTAATTCCACCGGCGGCGCTGCAGCCACGCTGAAATTGGTTGGGCATCATATGAAAAAATTGACTGAAAAGACGAAAAATGCTGCCATCTCGCCACACAGGAGAGTGTTATGAAAAAAGCTAAATTCTCAAGACGAATGCTGCTGGCTGCGGCCGCGGCGATATCTACCTTGTACTCCGCTGGTCTGGCGGCGGCAGAAACTGTCAAGGTGGCGGCGATATATACTTTGCCGGTTGAACAGCAATGGATCAGCCGCATTCACAAGGCTCTGAACACCGCAGCCGAGAGGGGCGACATCGAATACGTGTTCTCAGAAAACGTCGCAAACACGGATTATGAGCGGGTCATGCGTGAATATGCCGAACAGGGCGCTCAGCTGATTGTGGGCGAGGTTTTTGGCCTGGAACGCGCAGCACGCAAAGTGGCAAAGGACTATCCCGACACCGCGTTTCTGATGGGTTCGTCCTTTGGACCGGTGGCGCCTAACTTTTCGGTCTTTGACAACTGGATCCACGAACCGTCTTACCTGACCGGTATGGTGGCCGGGGCGGCGACTGAGTCGAACGTTATCGGTATGGTCGGCGGCTATGCGATCCCCGAAGTGAACCGCCTGATGAACGCCTTCATGGATGGCGCGCGTGAGGTGAACCCGGATGTTACCTTCCTGGTGACCTTCATCGACAGCTGGTATGACCCGCCCAAGGCCAAGGAAAGCGCCATCGCGATGATGGATGCGGGGGCTGACATCATGTATGCCGAACGTTTTGGCGTTTCGGACGCGGCGGTGGAGCGTGGTGTAAAAGCAGTGGGCAACGTCATCGACACTTCGGGTGACTATCCGGGTACGATCATGGCATCTGCCCTTTGGCATATGGAGCCAACCATCGACAAGGCCATTGCCAATGTTGCAAATGGGTTATTCGAAGCAGCAGATTACGGCCAGTACAGCTTTATGGGCTATGGCGGTGGCTCACTTGTTCTGGATGAGGAACTTGTTTCAGCCGAAGTCATCGAGGCGGTGAATGCCCGCCAAGCCGAGATCCTGGACGGTCTGTTTCGTGTAAACGTGAACGACGACCGCCCGGTTTCTGATAATTGATTACTTTTGGGCCGGTCGTCATGCCGGCCCGCAGTCCCAATGAAAGACTCCACAGTTCTGAAGCTAAACGGGCTGAGCAAACGGTTCGGCCCGGTCATCGCTAATGACGATGTCAACCTGACCCTGAAAAAGGGTGAGGTTCTGGCGTTGTTGGGCGAAAACGGCGCGGGCAAGACCACGCTGATGAATATACTGTTCGGGCACTACCTGCCCGATTCAGGCACGATCGAGGTCGCGGATGAGGCGGGTGTGCTACACCCGCTGCCTCTGGGGCATCCTCAGGTCGCGCTGGCCGCGGGCGTGGGCATGGTTCACCAGCATTTTACACTGGCTGAAAACATCTCGGTTCTGGATAATATCACGCTGGGGTCCGAACCCCTGTTCGCAATAAGCCGCAATCGGCGTGCCGCAAGGCGAAAAATCGAGTCTATTATGGCGCAAAGTGGCTTGAATGCGCCGCTGGATATGCGTGTTGGGCGACTGTCCGTAGGCGAAAGGCAGAGGGTCGAGATCCTCAAGGCGTTATACCGGCAGGCGCGGATTCTGGTGTTGGACGAACCAACGGCGGTGCTGACCCCGCAAGAGGCCGACGCCCTGTTTGAAAACATCCGCATGATGACGGATGAGGGGCTGTCGGTGATCTTCATCAGCCATAAGCTGCGTGAGGTTCTGGCTTTTTCCGACCGGATCGCCGTTCTACGCCACGGGAGGAACGTGGGTGAGATGGCCACGTCGGAGGCGGACGAGAAATCCATTGCCCGCATGATGGTTGGTGCCGACACTCCGGAACTGGCAAGCACTAAGATGGCTCCGGGCGCACCGGTTTTGACGTTGTCTGACATCTCGGTCGCGGGCCGTTCAAAGCGCGATACACTTAACGGACTAAACCTGACTGTGCATGCGTATGAAATCCTGGGAATTGCCGGGGTGTCAGGAAATGGTCAAACCGGGCTGGCAAACGTGATCTCAGGTACAGCTGTGCTTGAACAGGGTCTAATTAAGGTAAACGAAGCCAAAATTGACGCCCCAAACCCTACAACGATGGTGCGGGCCGGCGTCGGTCGCATTCCTGAGGATCGTCACCACGAAGGCATTGTCGGGGCGATGAGTGTTGCGGAAAACATGATAATTGAACGGCTGGATGACCCCGATGTGCAGTCGCGCGGTCTTTTGCGGCGCGAGGCGATTCAGGACAACGCGGAACGTCTGGCCAAGGCCTATGACGTACGCGGGCCCGGCGTGGATGCGCCATCACGCCTATTGTCTGGCGGCAACATCCAGAAACTCATCCTAGCCCGTGTTTTTGAGCGTTCCCCCAGCCTGATCCTTGCCAACCAACCAACGCGTGGTCTCGATATGGGGGCTGCGGCCGAAGTCGGGCGTCGCCTGCTTGACGCGCGCGCGCGCGGTGCGGGTGTCGTGCTGATTTCGGAAGACCTTGATGAAATCTTGGGCCTTGCCGACCGGATCATGGTGATCCGCGACGGCGAATTGCACGAGGCCCCCAGTCGCGATAGGGAACAGATCGGGCTGATGATGGCAGGAGAACCGGCATGATCCGTATTGAGCCGCGCCAGACCCAGTCGCGCGCTTTCGCAGTGGGTGTCCCCATCCTGTCTGCCCTGATCGCACTGGCCTTCGCTGCCATTCCTTTAATGGCCGCTGGGGCGAACCCAATCCAGGCGTATGGCGAGATGTACAAGGGTGTTTTCGGCTCAGTTTTTGCTTTTTCCGAAGTTCTGACGCGCGCTACGCCACTGATTTTTACCGGTTTGGCCGCCGCTTTGGCGTTTCGCGCCAAACTTTGGAATATCGGTGCCGAGGGGCAGCTGTATCTGGGGGCGATGGCTGCCGTGGCGATTGGATCAGGAGTGTTGGATGTGCCCGACCTCTTGCTTCTGCCTCTGATTGTCGTCCTGGGTGCAGCGGCTGGTGCGGCGGGGATGGTTGCCCCGACCTATCTGAAAACCCGTTTTGGCGCGGATGAGGTTGTGACCACGCTGTTGCTGAATTTCATCATTCTGATCTTTGTGCAGATGATGCTGGAGGGCCCACTGCAAGACCCGATGAGCCTGGGCTGGCCGCAATCTGCCCCGGTTCTGGATCAGGGAATGCTGCCCCCCCTGATCGAGAGGATGCGGGTTCATTCCGGGCTGATTTTGGCTCTGATACTGGCTGGTTTGGCTCAATTCATGCTGGCGCGCTCTGTCTGGGGCTTTCGGGTGCGGGCTGTAGGGGAAAACGCCGCCGCCGCGCGCCATGCCGGGATCAATGTTAAACGTTCGCTATTTGGCGTTGCCATTCTATCGGGCGGTGTGGCCGGTCTGGCCGGTGTCAGCGAAGTCGCCGGGCTGAAAGGATACCTGACATCGGACCTTTCACCTGGCTTTGGGTACACGGGAATCGTCGTGGCGATGCTGGCGGGTTTGTCACCTGCAGGCGTGGTGATCGCGGCGTTGTTCATCGCATCTGTCTTTGTCGGTGCAGACAGCATGAGCCGCGCCATGGGCGTGTCATCCTTTCTGGCTGATCTGGTCGTATCAGTTTCGTTGCTCTGCGTACTCGTCGGCGGTTTCTTCGCTCGATACCGGGTCGTGCGGGCCAGCACCACGAGGGCAGCATCATGATGGATATTCTCAACATCCTTCTGTCCGAAAGCTTTTGGGCCGCGTCCCTGCGCATCGCAACGCCGCTGATCTTTGGTGTCTTGGGCGCGCTGATCTGCGAGAGGGCGGGCGTGCTGAACCTTGGGATTGAAGGTATTTTTGTCGTCGGCGCGATGTGTGGCTGGATGGCGGTTTGGCTGGGCGCCGGGCTGTGGGGTGGCGTTCTGGTCGCTGCGTTGGCCGGGGCGTTTTTTGGCCTGCTGCATGCCATTCTGACGGTGCCACTTGGGCTGTCCCAGCACGTTTCGGGCCTAGGGATCACTCTGTTTGCCACATCGGTCAGTTATTATACGTACCGCACTGCGCTGCCGAATGTTTCCTCGCCACCCCGGATTGAGCCGTTTCAGCCGCTGGATCTGCCGGTGCTGTCCGATTTACCCTTTTTAGGGACTGTCTTGTTCCAGCAAACCGCATTGACATGGCTGGCCCTTTTGCTGGTGGCTGTGGTCTGGTACGTGATGAACCGCACCGCGCTGGGCGTGGCCGTTCAGGCGGTCGGGGACAACCCCGACAGTGTCGACGCGCAAGGTCTATCGGTCTACGGGCTGCGGATTGGCGCCATTGTTGTTGGTTCGGCCCTTATGGCGCTGGGCGGCGCGTTCCTGACGATGAGCGCCTTTGACGCGTTCTTCTTCGGTATGGTCAACGGGCGCGGCTGGGTTTGCATCGCGCTGGTGATCTTTGCCAGTTGGAGACCGGGCAAAGCGCTGTTGGGTGCCCTGCTGTTCGGCGCGTTCGATGCCTTGCAGGTACGCCTGCAGACCGAGATCGGCGCGTTGGTGCCCGGTCAGGTATTCCTGATGGCCCCCTATATCCTGTCGATCATCGCGCTTGTTGTTGCGGCGCGGTCGGCGGACTATCCTCGCGCATTGCTTTCCCCCTGGTTCAAAGGCCAAAGATAGGAGCCTGCATGTTCGACCTGATCGTAAAAAACGCCACCCTGCCTGATGGACAGACCGGGGTGGATATCGCCTGCATCGATGGCAAGATCGCTGCGGTTGAGCAATCGATCACCGCCGAGGCGCAAGAGGTCATGGATGCCGGGGGGCAACTGGTCTCTCCGCCTTTCGTAGATCCGCATTTCCACATGGACGCGACCTTGTCACTGGGCACGCCGCGCATGAACGTTTCAGGCACCTTGTTGGAGGGGATCGCGCTGTGGGGCGAGTTGAAGCCGATCCAGAGCGTAGACGATATCATCACCCGCGCCTTGCGCTATTGCGAGCTGGCTGTGGCCAAGGGTATCGGCGCAATCCGTAGTCACGTAGACACCTGCGATGACGAACTCAAGGGTGTGCAGGCTTTGCTTGAGGTCAGGGAACAGGTGAAGGACTATCTGGACCTGCAACTGGTCGCTTTCCCGCAAGACGGGGTGCTGCGTGACCCTACCGCCATGCAGAACACGATCCGCGCCTTGGATATGGGTGTAGACGTGGTGGGCGGTATTCCTCATTTTGAGCGCACCATGGCCGATGGGGCCGAGTCCGTCCGTCTGCTGTGTGAAATCGCAGCTGAGCGTGGGTTGATGGTCGACATGCACTGCGACGAAAGCGACGATCCGCTGAGCCGCCATATCGAGACCTTGGCCTATGAAACCCAACGTTTGGGTCTAAACGGCAGGGTTGCGGGATCGCATCTGACGTCCATGCATTCAATGGACAACTACTATGTCTCAAAGCTGATCCCGCTGATGGTTGAGGCCGGGGTGCATGCAATTCCGAACCCCCTGATCAACATTATGTTACAAGGTCGGCATGACGCGTACCCCAAACGCCGGGGCCAGACCCGCGTGCGTGAACTACGTGATGCCGGGATCACCGTTGGCTTTGGCTCGGATTGCGTCATGGATCCGTGGTACTCATTGGGGAAGGCTGACATGCTGGATGTCGCCTTTATGGGGTTGCACGTCGGGCAGTTGTCCAGTCGGGCAGACATGGGCTGGTGTTTTGATGCGGTGACCGAAAACTCTTCCCAGATCATGGGGTTAGAGGGGTATGGCATTGCCAAAGGATGCGCGGCAAATTTCGTTCTGCTGCAAGCCAGCGACAGGATTGAGGCGATCCGGCTGCGCGCGCATCGATTGGCTGTGGTGCGCAAGGGGCGCATCATCGCGCGGTCAAACCCGGTCACATGCGACCTGAGCCTGCCCGATGGGACAAAAACCCTGGACGAGGCGCGGGTGCCATTCAGTTGATTCGGGGTACTTTCCCCCGCGTCTTCATTTTCAAACACAATCTAGTGTTGCAACTGCTGAACTGATCTGGATGATCGGGTTTACTACGGCCGCAGCAAGCGGCCGGCCGTTGCAATGACGGCGCTAACAATAAACCGGGGAGACTATAATGATCCTAAGAAACCTGATGATTGCCGCCAGCGCCACTGCGTTGATGGCGGCGAGCGCGTCTGCTGAAACTTTGCGCTGGGCGCGGGCGGGTGACTCGCTGACGCTGGACCCGCATGCGCAGAACGAAGGTCCGACCTCGGCGCTGGCGCACCAAATCATGGAAACGCTGGTGATGCGCGACCATTCCGGCGCGCTGGTTCCGTCGTTGGCGACTGAATGGGCGCCCTCGGAAGACAATCCCAATATCTGGGTGTTTAAACTGCGTGAAGGTGTGACCTTCCATGATGGTGCCGAGTTTGACAGCGAAGATGTTGTCTTTTCGTTGGACCGTGCCAGAACACCGGATTCCGACTACAAGGAATTGCTGGCCTCTGTGAAAGAGGTGCGCGCGACCGATAAATACACGATCGAGATCGAGACCGACGGTCCGAACCCGATCATGCCCAACAACCTGACCAACATGTTCATGATGGACAAAGGTTGGGCCGAGGCGAACAACGCCGTCAAGGTTCAGGATTACGAGGGCGGTGAAGACACGTTCGCGGCCAAGAATGCCAACGGCACCGGACCTTATATGCTGGTCAGCCGCGAACCCGATGTGAAAACCGTTCTGGCAGCCTATGACAACTACTGGGGCAAGGACGAGTTTCCGTTGGAAGTGACCGAAATCATCTACACTCCGATTCAGAACGCAGCCACTCGTGTTGCCGCCTTGCTGTCGGGTGAGGTCGATTTCATTCAGGACGTGCCCGTGCAAGACCTTGAGCGTGTTGCCAGCGCTGATGGTCTGGACGTCCGCACCGCGCCGCAGAACCGCGTCATCTTCTTTGGTATGAACATGGGGGATGCGGACTTGGCCAACGACAATGTCGAAGGCAAGAACCCGTTGTCGGATGTTCGCGTGCGCCAGGCCATGTCCCGGGCAATCAACCGCGATGCGATCAAGCAGGTCGTGATGCGCGGTCAGTCGGCCCCGGCGGGCATGATCGCTCCGCCGTTTGTGAATGGCTGGAATGAGGCGATGGACAGCTCGACCACCGATATCGAAGGTGCCAAAGCCCTGATGGCCGAGGCGGGTTACCCGGACGGGTTCTCCATCCAGCTTGACTGCCCGAACGACCGCTACATCAACGATGAAGCGATCTGTCAGGCGGCGGTTGGTATGCTGGCACAGATCGGGATCACCGTGAACCTGGATGCCAAACCGAAAGCGCAGCACTTCCCGCTGATCAACAACCTGGAAACCGACTTCTACATGCTGGGTTGGGGCGTTCCGACCTATGACTCGGAATATATCTTCAACTTCCTGGCGCACACCAAGGGTGAAAAATACGGCTCGTGGAACGGTACGCGCTATAGCAACCCGGAACTGGATGCCAAGATCGTTGCGCTGGCGTCGGAAACCAACCTGCCCGAGCGTGACAAGCAGATCGCTGAGATCTGGCAAGTTGTACAGGACGAACAGCTGTACATCCCAATCCACCACCAGGTGCTGAACTGGGGCATGAAGTCAAACGTGGGTACTGTGGTCGAACCGGAAGATTCGCCCAAGATCAAGTACTTCACCCTGAACTAATCACTCAGAGTCAGTGATATGGCAGGGCGTGATCATCGCGCCCTGCCTTTTGTGTTACCCTTCAAGACCACGCCCCGGTTTGGGGCATACAGGGAAGTTCCGCCATGATCCTCAGAAACAGTGCCGTTGGTCTCGCGATGCTCATCGCCACCAGCGCTCAGGCTGCCGAGTTCAAATGGGCCTCAACCACCGATCCGCAGACGATGGACCCGCACGCGGTTAACTCTGCCCCGGTTCTTGGCTTTCTCAACAACGTCTACGAAGGGCTTGTCCGCCGCGATAAGGATATGCAGGTGGAACCAGCCCTTGCGGTCAGCTGGGAACCAATCGGTGACGGCGAAGGCTGGCGGTTCAATCTGCGCGAGGGCGTGACCTTTCATGATGGCAGCACATTTGATGCGCAGGACGTGCTGTTCAGCTATCAGCGCGCCTCGGGCGAGGCGGCGGATACCCGTAGCTGGTTCGCTCCGATCCGAGAGGTGAAGGTCGTTGACGATTATACCGTCGATTTCCTGACCACCGCTCCGAACCCGCTGTTTCCGTCGTCTATCGCCAACTGGATGATAATGGATCAGGGCTGGACCGAGGCCAATGACGCCGTTGTGCCGGACAAGGAAATTGGAAACTATGCCACGCTGAACGCGAATGGCACCGGCGCATTCAAAGTTACCGCGCGCGAACCGGGGCTGCGCACTGTTCTTGAGCCGTTTGAAGGATGGTGGGGTGAAACCGAACACAACATCACCCGCGCCGAGTTTACCCCGATCCAGAACCCGGCCACTGCCGTTGCGGCCCTTCTGTCGGGTGACGTGGATATGATCAACCCGGTGCCAATTCAGGACGTGACACGCTTGCAGGGCAGTGACGGTGTTGATGTCATTCAGGGCATCGAGGCGCGGGTCATTATGCTGGGATTTGATCATCGGGCCGAGACGCTGAAATACACCGAAGATGAGGGCAAACCGAACCCGTTCCGCGATCCGCGCGTGCGGAAGGCCGTAGCGCATGCTGTGAATGTCGATGCAATCCTCGCCACCATCATGCGTGGGAATGCCGAAGCAGCCTCGCAACTCGTCAGCCCGGCTATGAGCGGGTATTCGCAGGCCAATGCCGAACGCCCGGCCTTTGATATCGACGCCGCCAAGGTTCTGCTGACCGAGGCAGGCTATGGCGATGGATTCTCTTTCGGTCTGAAATGTCCCAATGACCGCTACCTCAACGATGAAGCGGTCTGTCAGGCTGTCGTCAGCATGCTGGCACAGATCGGGATTACTGCAGAGCTGGACGCAATGCCTGTTCGCAACTACTGGCCCGAACTGCGCGAGGACAATTACGACATGTACCTGCTGGGCTGGAGCCCGGGGACCTTTGATGCGGAACATCCGGTGAGATTCCTGGTCGCAACACCCAACGAAGAGAAAAAGCTGGGCAGCTGGAACTTCGGCGGTTTCTCGAATGAACGGATCGACGAGGTGCTGCCGTTGATCCAATCAGAGCTGGACGCCGAAAAACGGCAGGCAATGCTGGATGAGGTCGCGCAGATCATTCAGGATGAACAGGTTTACGTGCCGCTTTATGTCCAACCGTTGCTGTGGGGGACGCGCAGCAATATCGATCTGACACAACGCCCGGACAATTTCTTCCTGCTGCGCTGGGTGACGGTAAACTAATTGGCGGGAACTTGACGTCTGGATGGTGGCGATAACTTGACCACTTGGTCAGCACTGGCCTAGACAGACAGACCAACGGGGAAAAGTGAATGTTCGCATATATTGTCCGAAGGATGTTCCAATCCGTGATCGTTCTGCTGGTCGTGGGTCTGGTAGCATTTTCGATGTTCCGCTTTGTCGGCGATCCGATCGACAACATGCTGGGGCAGGAAAGAACACAGGCTGACATCGACCGCCTGCGTACTGAGCTTGGGTTGGATCAACCATTCCCGGTGCAGTATTTCAAGTTCCTGCAAGGCGCGGTGCAGGGCAATTTCGGTGTGTCGTATCGGCAGGGCCGCCCGGTTTCCACCATCATAGCCGAGCGTGCGCCCGCGACGTTGGAACTGGCCTTTGTCTCCGGTGTCCTCGCGATCACGTTGGGCATCGCACTGGGGGTCTTCACGGCGATCCGACGACAAGGGGTCGCGGCGAATGTCATCATGACGGTGTCGCTGATCGGAGTATCCTTGCCCACCTTCCTGATCGGCATCTTGCTGATCTACATATTCTCGGTTGAGCTTGACCTCCTCCCCAGCTTTGGGAGGGGCGAGACCGTTATGATTGGCAACTGGTCCACGGGGTTTCTAACGACCTCGGGGCTCAAGGCACTGATCCTGCCCGCGATCACGCTGGGCCTGTATCAAATGACATTGATCATGCGGCTGGTAAGGTCGGAAATGCTTGAGGTGATGCGCGCAGATTACGTCCGCTTCGCCCGCGCCCGAGGGTTGTCGGACCGGGTGATCAACTTTCGCCATGCGCTCAAGAACACGTTGGTGCCGGTGATCACCATTACGGGCTTGCAGCTGGGCTCGATCATCGCCTTTGCCATCATTACCGAGACGGTGTTCCAGTGGCCCGGTGTCGGGCTGTTGTTCATCAACGCAATCCAGTTCGTCGATATCCCCGTCATGGCCGCTTATCTGATGCTGATCTCGGTCATGTTCGTCACGATCAACCTGATTGTCGATCTTCTCTACTATGCCATTGACCCGCGCCTGCGTGTCGACGCGAGGGCCACATGACCGATACCATCGAAACCCCGACAGCCGCACCCAAGTCGCGTTTCGCCAAATTCTGGGACAGCGATTTCGCGTGGTCGTTCCGGCATTCGCCTGTGGCGATCATTGCGTCGCTTGTGGTGAGTGTACTGGCGTTGGCGGCGATTTTCGCACCGCTGATTGCGCCCTATAACCCGTTTGATCCGGCAACCCTGAACCTGATGAACGGATTTACCCCGCCAAGGACGCCAAACGCATTCACGCAAGAGACATTCCTGATGGGTACCGACGATCAAGGACGGGATGTATTCTCGACCATCCTATACGGCATGCGCATTTCGCTGTTCGTCGGTGTTTCGGCTGTTCTTCTGGCGATGATCATCGGCGTCATCCTGGGGTTGATGGCTGCTTACTTTGGCGGCTGGACCGAAACCATCATCATGCGCATCGCGGATGTTCAGCTGACGTTTCCGGCCATTCTGGTGGCCATGCTGATCTTTGGTATCGCCAAGGGCGTGACCCCGCCTGAATACCGGAATGAAATGGCAATCTATGTGCTGATCATCGCCATCGCGCTGTCCGACTGGGTGCAATTCGCCCGCGTGGTACGGGGTGCTGCGCTGGTTGAGAAGAACAAGGAATATGTGCAAGCCGCCCGCCTGATCGGGCGCGGGTCGATCCCCATAATGTTCCGCCATATCCTGCCCAACGTGCTAAGCCCGGTTCTGGTGATCGCGACGATCTCGCTGGCGCTGGCGATTATCGCCGAGGCAACGCTCAGCTTCCTTGGTGTCGGTGCCCCGCCGACGCAACCGTCGTTGGGAACCTTGATCCGTATCGGGCAAGGCTTCCTGTTCTCGGGTGAGTGGTGGATCCTGTTCTTCCCGGCCTGCACCCTTCTGGCGCTTGCGTTGTCTGTGAACCTGCTGGGCGACTGGCTGCGCGACGCGCTGAACCCCAAGCTGCGGTGATTTCATGAGCCTTCTGACGATCAATGACCTGACAGTCGAATTCCCGACACGCCGCCAGCTGTTTACTGCGGTGGACCATGTGGATCTGTCGGTTGAACCCGGTGAAATCCACGGTCTGGTGGGCGAATCCGGTGCTGGTAAATCCACCATCGGCGCCGCGATCATGGGCTTACTGGATCGGCCCGGCCGTATCGCCAGCGGCACGATCAAGCTGAGCGGTGAACAGATCAGCGGTCTGGACGCCGAGGCGATGCGCGGGCTGCGTGGCAAGAAAATCTCGATGATCTTCCAGGACCCGCTGACATCGCTGAACCCGCTGTTCACGGTGCGTGAGCAGCTGGTCGAGACGATACAGGCCCATCTGGGTGGTTCGGACGCCGAGGCGAACAAGCGCGCCCGTGACCTGATCGACCGGGTGGGTATCCCTGACCCCGATACGCGGTTGGATCAGTACCCGCACCAATTCTCAGGCGGGATGCGGCAGCGCGTGGTGATTGCGCTGGCGCTGTGTACTGAGCCGGATGTGATTATTGCGGATGAACCGACGACAGCGCTGGATGTTTCAGTTCAGGCGCAGATTCTGGATCTGATCAAGGAACTGGCGACCGAACGTCAGGTCGGCGTGATCCTGATTACGCATGACATGGGTGTAATCGCGGACACCACCGACAAAGTGACCGTCATGTACGCGGGCAAGGTTGTTGAGACTGGCCCGACTTCACAAGTCATGGGGCGACCCAGCCACGAATATACCAAGTCGCTCATTGCTGCTGTGCCCCGCCCTACGCTCAAGCTGCACCGCTTCCCGCAGATCAGCTATGGCGGGCGTGAAACGCGCTTCGCGATCGAGGATATGGCCCGCCACTGGCCGAAGGTGGACAACGACACCTCCAAGCCGGTGTTCGAGATTCGCGACCTGACCAAGAAGTTCCTGCAACGCAAAGGTCTACTGCCTTGGGATCGCACCTATTTCACGGCGGTGGATCAGGTCAGTTTTGACATCCGTGCGGGTGAGGTTTTTGGTGTCGTGGGCGAGTCCGGCTCGGGCAAATCCACCGTCGCCCGGATGATCGCGGGGCTGTATCCGGTGGATGGCGGAACCATCACGTTCGAAGGGCAGGTGGTGAGCGACCTGAAAAACCGGGCGGCCCTGGATGCATATCGCAAGAACATCCAGATGATTTTCCAGGACCCGTATTCCTCCCTCAATCCGCGTATGCGGGTGGATGATATTGTGGCCGAACCCATCCGCCATCACCGTCTGATGGACGGCGCCGATATCAAGCGCCGCGTTGATGAGCTGCTGGATCAGGTTGGGCTGGGACATGAGGCGGGGCTGAAATACCCGCATGAGTTCTCGGGCGGTCAACGTCAGCGAATTTCCATTGCGCGCGCGCTGGCCACGCAACCGCGTTTCCTGATCTGTGATGAGCCAACCAGCGCCTTGGACGTGTCAATTCAGGCGCAAATCCTGAACATCCTGAAGGATTTGCAAGAACATCTGGGTCTGACCCTTCTGTTCATCAGCCACGATCTGCCGGTGGTGCGCCAGATGTGCGACCGGGTCGCAGTGATGAAACAGGGCAAAGTTGTGGAATTGCAAGAGACCAACAGCCTTTTTGCCAATCCGCAGACCGAATATGCCAGTGAGTTGCTTCGCTTGATGCCGAGATTGGATGACCTGTCGACCGAGGGACTAAGCGCCGAGGGTTAAGCCGCCGGTCAATATGGCAGGCGCCCTAACTTTGTTCATGGCTTGGGTGCGACCTGCCATCATGCGGGCTCTGCTACACGCTTTAAGGCTCCAAAAACGGATGTTCGGGGAACAAACCTCGCTTGGAGTCTCGCTTTTGCCTCGGCATGCCAGAGGTTTGCTTTGCGCATGTCCATTTTTATCTGCCCCCGACATTTCTCCGAATTATTCGTCATAATGACGTAACTTTCGACGCTTTCGTCAAGAATGCCCCTGCGGTTCGAACAGCCCAAGCCTCATACTTTTGAGAAACCAAAAAAGGAGGCGCGTCTTGAGCTGGAGCATTTGTGTCATAGGGGCAGGTAAAATCGGTCAGATGATCGCCAGCCTGCTGCAATCATCATCCAATTACTCGGTCACGGTTGCCGATCGGGATTTGGCCGCGCTGGCGGTTCTCAACAAACAAGGGATTGCAACCCGGCAGATTGATGTGGGGGATGAGGCGCAATTGGCCCAAGGGTTGGCGGGGTACAATGCGGTAATCTCGGCTGCTCCTTTCTTTTTGACGCCGACAATTGCAAAGGCGGCGAAGACCGCAGGCGCGCACTACTTCGACCTGACCGAGGACGTGGCCGCCACCAATGCCGTGCGCGCTTTGGCCGAAAACAGCGAAACAGCATTTATGCCGCAATGTGGTCTTGCGCCGGGCTTTGTCGGAATTGCAGGGGCCGCCCTGGCCGACGAGTTTGATGAGCTTGACAGCCTGCACATGCGGGTGGGCGCTTTGCCGCTGTATCCGACCAATGCGTTGAAATACAATCTGACGTGGTCCACGGACGGCCTGATCAACGAATACTGCAACCCCTGCGACGCCATCGTGAATGGCGAACGGGTCAAGACCGCACCTTTGGAAGACTATGAAGTGCTGGGCCACGACGGGGTTGAGTACGAATGTTTCAACACGTCCGGTGGGTTGGGTACGCTGCCCGAAACACTGGAAGGCAAGGCGCGGGCAGTGTCCTATCGCTCGATCCGTTATCCCGGGCATTGCGATATCCTGAAGCTGCTGCTCAAGGATCTGGGGCTGGAACGCCGCCGCGATTTGCTGAAGGATATCTTTGAAACCGCCCTGCCGCGCACGGATCAGGATGTGGTTCTGGTTTATTGTACCGCAAAGGGCATGATCGACGGGGCGCTGCGCGAGAAATCCCTGATCAACAAATCCTTTGCGCGCACCCTTAACGGGCAGGTCTGGAGCGCCATTCAGATCACCACCGCCGCTGGCGTTCTGGGCGTGGTTGACCTGATGCGGACGGGGGCCGTGCCCACCAAAGGTTTTGTTCGGCAGGAACAAGTGAAACTGTCCGACTTTCTAAACACTGAATTTGGCCGGCTGTATCGCGCCGGTGACGAAACCAATCAGAACAAGGCGGCCTGAGATATGAAAGATATTGTGATGACTGCGCAAACCACACTTGCAAACCTGGACCTGTCCAAGGCCGAACTGACAGGCGGTACGCTCAAAGTGACCTCGCCCATCGACGGCAGTGTTCTGGCTGAGGTGCATCAAACGCCCGAATCCGAGATGGAGGCAGTTTTTGCCCGGTCCAAGGCGGCCTTCAAGGCATGGCGCACGGTTCCGGCCCCTCGCCGCGGAGAATTGATCCGCCTTCTGGGTGAAGAATTGCGCGCTGCCAAAGATGACCTTGGTGCCTTGGTCAGTTGGGAGGCGGGCAAGATCACATCCGAAGGTTTGGGCGAAGTGCAGGAGATGATCGACATCTGCGACTTTGCCGTTGGTCTGTCGCGCCAGCTTTATGGTCTGACCATTGCGTCCGAACGTCCAGGCCATCGTATGATGGAGACATGGCACCCGGCGGGTCCGGTCGGCGTGATCTCGGCCTTCAACTTCCCGGTTGCGGTCTGGTCATGGAATGCGGCGATTGCGCTGGTCTGTGGTGACACGGTGATCTGGAAACCGTCCGAGAAGACTCCGCTCACGGCGATGGCCTGCCAGAAGATATTCGAGCGCGCGCTGGCGCGGTTTGGCGATGCGCCCGACCATCTGCTGCAAACGGTGATCGGTGGTGCCGCGCTGGGCGAGGCGCTCGTGGCCAGCGAAGACGTGCCCGTGATCTCTGCCACCGGCTCTACCCGTATGGGTCGCGCGGTTGCCCCGGTCGTGGCGCTGCGGTTCGGCAAGTGCATTCTGGAATTGGGTGGAAACAACGCGATGATCGTTGGCCCGTCGGCCGATTTGGAAATGGCGGTGCGGGCGATTGTGTTCTCGGCCGTTGGGACGGCTGGTCAGCGGTGCACTTCCCTGCGCCGCCTGATCGTCCACAACGCGATCCGAGAAGAGCTGCTGAGCCGCTTGAAAAAAGCCTATGCCGGTCTGCCGATCGGCAACCCGCTGGACCAAGGAACGCTGGTCGGTCCCCTGGTGGACGAAGCCGCGGGTGAAGCGATGACCGCAGCACTGAAAGCCGCGGAGGTCGAAGGCGGGCAAATATTTGGCGGCAATCGCGTGACCAAAGGTGTTCCGGACGGCGTTTACATGGAGCCTGCAATCGTCGAGATGCCGGATCAGACCTCGGTGGTGAAGACCGAGACTTTTGCCCCGATCCTTTACGTCATGGGGTATGACGACTTCGACGACGCGATCGAGATGCAAAATGATGTGCCGCAGGGGCTATCCTCGTGTGTGTTTACCCTGAACATGCGTGAGGCCGAACAGTTCCTGACCGCCGCCGGCTCAGATTGCGGTATCGCCAACGTAAATATCGGACCATCAGGGGCCGAGATCGGAGGCGCATTCGGCGGTGAAAAAGAAACTGGCGGCGGGCGCGAAAGCGGGTCTGATGCATGGAAGGCATATATGCGACGTCAAACCAATACGGTGAACTATTCCGCTGAACTACCGCTGGCGCAGGGCGTGAAGTTCGATATCTGATCAACGGTCCGGCGGCGTCGACAAGTGCCGCCGGATCAATCCGCGAACAAGTAGTCCAGCCGCAGGACGGAATTTGCCTGTTCATTCGACACACCTAGAAACTCGGCTATCGCCTCCGCGTTCTCGGCTTGTGTGTTGGTTTCTCTCATAAGTGAGTATCCACTGAAACCTGCCGCCCGGATCAACTCGGATTCGTGGGCCAACGCGTTGCGCAAAGCTGGCACAAGGCGGGCCACAGTTTCCGTCGGGCTGTTTTCACCGGCCAGACCAACCCGGCGGGCATGTCCGATCAGGTAGTCGTCGGAATATTCGCACTCGATCTCAAGCACGTGCGTTTCGGCCTGGTCGGCACAGAAATCCTGAATGATATCGAGATTGGCGGGATCGACGCAGAGCACCAGCTTGCTGGCGCCAAAATGGTCGAACAACATACGCAGGACCGCCCGGCGGTGGCGCGAGCGTTTCTCCAGCGTCGCCTCGATACCACCCAGATCGGGCAGGGGCGCACCCTCTTCGTTGAACAGATATTCGATGCAGGGGATTTCTGTCTCGGACCTGATTTGATGAACAAGACGCTTGGCCACGTGCCATTTCTTGCAGGCGATCAGCAATATCTGACGCTCGGACCCCAACGTATTGCCCGCCTCCCAGAACCGTTGCCCGAAACGGCGGCCAACACGGCCACGTCCGGTCAGAAAGCTGTAGAGGTTTCGCCCCTCATCCGAGATTTTGAATTCGACCCCTTCGCTGGCATAAAGCGCGCCCAACCGGTCCTTCAACTCATGCGCTTCGGGGCTGATCTTCCGGGCGAACAGGTAGTTTTGTCCCAGCAGCATGTCATAGTGGTCGTTATAGAAGGTCACCGGCATTCCATAGTCTGAGAACATCAGAAAGGTTGGGGTGCGGTTCTCGATCTCTTCCTTGGGAATCAGGTGACGGACAAGGGTTTGGAAAAATGTTTCGTCCGGTATCCATGTGGTCGAGAAAAACCGGATCACGTCCGTGCGCTTTTGCCGGAAATCGAGGATCATCTCAATTGTGCGGCGGCGCAGACACCACCACTGGCTGCCGATCGTAACCTGAAGATCAGCCGGAATGTCGCGCTTCAGCCCAAACCGTTTCTGAAGGCTAAATGAGGCGTAAAATAACGTGCTCTGAGTGCGTTCATTAAAAAAGTGGCGATAGATCAGCCGGTCCTCTTTCATGCCGGTTTTGATCCAGTTGCTCGCAAAGAAATCGTGACTTTCGATGAAATCCCTTTCGTTGTGGTCCAGAAACCAATGCGCATATTCGGCGGTTTTGATGGCCATGCAGTCACCGGACAGCATGTAGAAATGCGTGGCCCTTGGGAACGCTTCTACCGCAACCTGCAAAGCATTCAGGGTTGCTTGCACCAGGGACCACTCGCCCCAGCCGCATTTTACACGCTTGGCGGCAAAAACCACATTCGGGTTGTCCTTCAGTGCACTAAAAATACGGTCATAGGCCTGCGTACTGGCCCGTGCATCAAAGTGTATCGCCATGCAATCGCCTGCGGCCGTCAGCTGCTCTGCCTGCGCAACAATCGCGTCAGGGTCTTTATGGCACAATAGAATATAGGCAATCCTTGCCATCTTGTGTCTGCGATGTCCGTTTCTGCCTGTTTACACCCTGATACTGAGGATGAGCGATTGAATAAACAGATTAATTTTGGTTCTTTGGCAACCAGAGCAGAAGTGCGTTGCGAGTTCCTACACGTTGAGGAGGCACAGCAGATGGGTTTTCCCGGTGTTTGGATGACCGAAAGTGAAAGCATGATCTATAGGGTCGTGCCGAAATGTGCCTGCTCGACCATTGGCCAGATCATGTACTACTCGGATCATGGCCGCTTTTTCGACGGGGACATTCACGACGCCACGCAGGGGTTGCACAAATGGGCCTTTGCTGACAGCCAGGACCGGATTTCGAAAACTGTGCGCGAACATACGTCCTACTCGTTTACTTGTGTGCGCAATCCGTACACGCGGATACTCAGCTCATTCTTCGATAAGATTTGCGGCATTCAGCGGAATGGCAGCCGGTATCGTGGCAATTTGGTGCCGACATTGATCTATAATTACGGGATCGAAGTTGGTGGAGACGACGGCAAGGGAGAATTTGATCAGATCGCCAGCTTTCGCCGGTTCCTGCTGTTTGCGCGGGATACGATCCGCTGGCGTCGGCCAATGGATCCTGACATCCACTGGTCGGCCATGTCGGGTCACGTTTCGACTTTCATTGTGAATGGTGGGCGGTACGACCAGATATTCTGGACCGAGAAATTCAATGACGGGATGCAGGGCGTGTTGGACGCGTTGGAAACCCCACATCCCGTGTCCCTGTCCGAAATCCCGCGATTCAATGAATCCGAAGGGCACGGCCCCAAACGCGCGCATCCGGTCGAGGATTATTTTGACGATCTGTCGATGCATCTGGTCTATGAAATCTACAAACAGGATTTCGAGCTGTTCAGATACGATTTCGAAAACCCGGCAAACAAGATGCCGGTGGGTGAGATTGACCTGGACGAGATCCACGCCAAGTTGGGGGATTGATCTAGTCTGCCCCAACAGGCCGGGGCGCTCCCGCCCATCGTCAATGTCTCTGGCGAGACATCTTCTCTGGTTAGGCCGGGCGCCGCGCTGCGCGCGGCCCAAGACTGATGGAAGCATCGGCGAAGCCGATGGTGCCGGTCAGACGCGGGAGCCTTTGGGATTTGGGTGATCGTCCGGTCCACGTGGCGCGGACCGGTTGAGATCAGACCTGACGCACGGCACCTTTCGCCGCGCTGGTGGTCAGCTTCGCATAGGCTTTCAGTGCCGTGGACACCTTGCGTTTGCGCGGCTGGGCAGGCTCCCATCCTTTTGCGTCCTGCGCCTTGCGGCGTTCGGCCAGTTCTTCGTCGGACACGGCCAGATGGATAGTCCGGTTGGGGATATCGATCTCAATCGTATCTCCGTTCTGCACCAGCCCGATCTCACCGCCCTCGGCGGCTTCGGGTGAGACGTGGCCGATCGACAGGCCCGACGTGCCGCCCGAGAACCGACCATCGGTCAGCAGGGCGCAGGCTTTGCCCAGCCCTTTGGATTTTAGGTACGATGTCGGGTACAGCATCTCTTGCATTCCCGGACCGCCGCGCGGGCCTTCGTAGCGGATCACCACGACGTCGCCCTCTTTGACCTTGCCGGTCAGAATATCGTTGACTGCCTGATCCTGGCTTTCACAGACATAGGCTGAACCGGTGAATGTCAGGCTGCTTTCATCCACGCCCGCGGTTTTTACGATACATCCGTCACGCGCGATGTTGCCGAACAGAACGGCCAGACCGCCATCTTGACTGAAGGCGTGTTCCTTGGTCCGGATCACGCCGTTTTCGCGGTCAGTGTCCAACTCTTTGTATCGGTTCGACTGGCTGAACGCCTGTGTGGTGCGCACACCACCCGGGGCCGCCTTGAACAGATCCTGTGCCTTGGGGTTATTTGCAACCGTGATGTCCCAGTTGGCAATCGCCTCACCCATGGTCGGTGTGTGAACCGTGTTGCAGTGCTCGTGGAACAACCCGGCCCGGCTGAGTTCGCCGAGGATCGAGAAAATGCCGCCGGCGCGGTGGACGTCCTCCATATGTACATTCTCGGTGTTGGGCGCGACCTTGCACAGGCAGGGCACCTTACGGCTCAGACGGTCCATGTCGCTCATCGTGAAGTCGACGCCGCCTTCATTGGCAATGGCCAGCAGGTGAAGAACGGTGTTGGTGGAGCCCCCCATGGCAATATCCAGGCTCATCGCGTTTTCGAAGGCGTCAAACGTGGCGATCTCGCGCGGGAGGAAGCCCTTTTCGTCCAGCTCATAGTGACGTTTGGTGATTTCAACGATCCGGCGACCGGCTTCAAGGAACAGCTCTTTGCGGTCAGAATGCGTGGCCAGAGTCGAGCCGTTGCCCGGCAGGGCCAGACCCAGCGCTTCGGCCAGGCAGTTCATCGAGTTCGCGGTAAACATGCCCGAGCACGACCCGCAGGTCGGGCAGGCGTTCTCTTCGATGTGCTGAACCTGCTCATCGGTGAACTTGTCGTCAGCGGCGGCAACCATAGCATCGACGAGGTCGATCTTCTTAGCTTCCAAATCTTCGATGTCGATCTTGCCGGCCTCCATCGGGCCACCCGAGACAAAGATCGCTGGGATGTTCAGGCGCATGGCGGCCATCAGCATGCCGGGCGTGATCTTGTCGCAATTCGAGATACAGACCATCGCATCGGCGCAATGCGCGTTGACCATGTATTCGACCGAGTCCGCGATCACTTCGCGCGACGGCAGTGAGTACAACATGCCGTCATGCCCCATGGCGATACCGTCATCCACCGCGATGGTGTTGAATTCCTTGGCAACACCGCCTGCGGCCTCAACTTCGCGCGCGACCATCTGGCCCAGATCTTTCAGGTGTACGTGGCCCGGCACAAACTGGGTAAATGAGTTGACGATAGCGATGATCGGTTTGCCGAAATCGCTTTCGGTCATGCCTGTGGCACGCCACAGGCCGCGGGCACCGGCCATGTTGCGGCCATGAGTGGAGGTTCTGGATCGGTACATTGGCATGATGCTGTTTCCCTTTTGCCCCGGTTGCGATATGCGGGATATGTGCGTTATAACGCACGTACCATATGTGCGCTATAACGCACAAGGGGATTCGAAAGACGATGAAGATGGCACCGGACGAAATCACACTGAAGCTAAGGGATGTGCGGGCCGCCGCGGGCTTGAGCCTATCCAAGGTGGCAGAGATGACCGGTGTCAGCAAAGCAATGCTGGGCCAGATCGAGCGCGGCGAATCCAGCCCGACCATCGCAACGCTGTGGAAGATCGCAAAAGGGTTCCAACTACCTTTAGGCGCTCTTATCGGTTCGGAAACGCTGCGGGAAACGCCCGGTTCGGACGTGTTTCGTACTGTGACTTTCCCCGGCAGTCTTGAGGTCAAGATCGTGTTTCCCTTTGATCCCGCGCTGCGGGCCGAAACCTTTCATGTTGATCTTGCTCCAAACCAGAGCCACGAATCCGCAGCCCACGCCACTGGCGTGACCGAAGAGGTTTTTGTCCTGCATGGATCGCTTGAGATTCTGCGCGATGGCGAATGGGTTCCGTTGCGGGCTGGGCAAGGACTGCGGTTCGCCGCCGATTCACCGCATGGCTACCGTGCCGGTGATCAGGGCGCGGCGTTTCTGAATATGCACCACTACGCGCAGCTTGACGCTCTGGCCGCGATCGGCTGATTCAAGGAGTGAAGTATGGCCGCATTGCTGAACAGTCTGACGCTGGCAGATGCCATTGGGTCTTTTGGGGCGCTGGTTGTCGTAGCCGCCTATTTCGCCACGCAGATGCGGATGATGAATTCCAATGACCTAGCCTTTCCGGTCCTGAACCTCGCCGGGTCCATTCTGATCGTCTATTCGCTGCTTGAGAACTTCAATCTGGCCTCGATGCTGATCGAAGGGTTCTGGATTCTGATCAGCCTGATCGGGATTATTCAGTTTTTTCGACTTCGCCGCACGGGTTAAGCCTGCAAACCCCCTTCCAGCCTTGAACCCGCATGCCTGCGCGTATAGGGAAAAACCAACCGCGATTTGGGGAAGCTTTGATGCAGGACGATCCAAAAACCCTCGTTTCAACCGAATGGCTTGCCGCCCATATCAAGGACCCGGATCTGCGGATTCTGGACGGGTCTTGGTATCTGCCGCAACAGGGGCGGGACGCCAAGGCGGAATATGACGCGGGTCACATCCCGGGCGCGCGGTTCTTCGATATTGATGAAATTTCCGACCTACGCTCGGACCTTCCACATATGGCTCCGCCGGTTGAAAAATTTATGTCGCGCTTGCGGGCGATGGGTGTGGGCGATGGTCATCAGGTCGTGGTCTATGACGGCGCCGGGCTTATGTCCGCCGCGCGGGTTTGGTGGCTGTTCCGGCTGATGGGGCAGGAGAATGTCGCCGTTCTGGATGGCGGTATGCCAAAATGGCAGGCCGAAGGGCGCGAGGTCGAAGACCTGCCCCCCGTCATCCGTGACCGCCATATGACCGTGCGTGTGCAAAATCATCTGGTGCGCGACGTGACGCAGGTTTCAGCTGCCGCCAAACTGGCGGATCATGAAATCATAGATGCCCGGTCGGCAGGCCGCTTTTCCGGGGCCGAGGCTGAGCCGCGCGAAGGCTTGCGTTCTGGTCATATTCCGGGGTCGCGAAATGTACCGTTTGGCAATTTGCTCAATAAGAATGGCACTATGAAGTCACCTGACGAATGCCGTGCCATATTCGAGGCCGCAGGTGTCGATCTGTCGAAACCTGCTATTACGTCCTGCGGATCGGGTGTAACGGCTGCGATCCTCAGCCTTGCGCTGGAACGCATGGGCAAGAAAGACCATTCGCTTTATGACGGCTCCTGGGCCGAATGGGGTGCCTTCCCAACCCTGCCCGTCGCAACCGGAGAGATCTGATGTTCGAGAACCTCAAACCGCAGCCCGCCGACAAGATCCTGGCGCTGATGCAGATGTACCGCGAAGACCCGCGCGACAATAAGATTGATCTGGGTGTTGGCGTCTATAAGAACGCCGAGGGTATCACTCCAGTCATGCGGGCGGTGAAAGCTGCCGAAAAACGTATTCTGGAAGAGCAGGAGACCAAGGCCTATACCGGTCTGGCCGGTGATCCCGCTTATGCCGATGCGATGATCGGTCTGATCCTTGGGGCCTCGGTGCCGCGTGCCAATATCGCGGCCGTGGCAACCCCCGGAGGCACAGGCGCCTGCCGTCAGGCGTTTGAGATGATCCGCATGGCCAATCCTTCGGCCCGCGTTTTTGTGTCTAATCCAACATGGCCGAACCATTTGTCGATCCTGAACTATCTGGGGATCGAGACGATTCAGTACCGCTATTTCGATGATGAAACGCGTGGTGTCGACTTCGACGGCATGATTGAGGACCTGAAAACCGCCAAGGCGGGCGATGTGGTTCTGTTGCATGGCTGCTGCCATAACCCGACCGGCGCAAATCTGAACATGGTCCAGTGGCAAGAGGTTGTGAACTTAATCAACGAGCGTGGTCTGGTGGGGATCATAGACATTGCCTATCAGGGCTTCGGCGACGGTCTGGAAGAAGACGCGCAAGGCGCGCGGCTGGTGGCGTCCTCGGTCAAGGAATGCCTGATTGCAGCCTCCTGTTCAAAGAACTTCGGCGTATACCGCGAACGCACTGGTCTACTGATGGCGATCAGCGATGACGCGGAGCAAACGGCCCTGAATCAAGCGACATTGGCGTTTTTGAACCGCCAGAACTATTCCTTCCCACCCGATCATGGCGCGCGCGTTGTGACCACGATCCTCAACGACGAAACTCTGCGTGCGGATTGGGCGACCGAGTTGGAAGAGGTCCGCCTGTCCATGCTGGGACTGCGACAGCAGCTGGCGGACGAGTTGCAGCGCCTGACCGGCTCCGACCGTTTCGGGTTCATCGCCCAGCACCGCGGCATGTTCTCGCGATTGGGTGCAGCGCCCGAGCTGGTCGAAAAGCTGCGCGCCGATCACGGCATCTACATGGTCGGCGACAGCCGCCTGAACATTGCCGGGCTGAACGCGACAACCGTGCCGATTCTGGCGAAGGCAATTGTCGACGTTGGCGTTTAGACCACTCTGCGAACAAAGGAAAACCCGGGCGCGAACGCCCGGGTTTTTTGTCTGCGCGTGGCTAAGATTTAGCCTTTGGAGAATTCCGGATAGGCTTCCATACCCAGTTCCGCCATGTCGAGACCGTTGATCTCTTCTTCCTCGCTGACGCGGATGCCCAAGGTCGCCTTTAGCACGCTCCACAGGATCAGGGCGCCGACAAAGGTAAACACGCCATATGCGACGATACCGGTCAGCTGCGTGATAAGGTTCGCCTCACCGTAGAAGATCACGGCGATGGTGCCCCAGATACCCGCGAACAGGTGAACCGGGATCGCACCAACCACGTCGTCGATCTTGAACTTGTCCAGCATGGGGATGGCCAGCACGACGATCACGCCGCCAACTGCACCGATCCAAAGGGCACCGAACAGGGTTGGGGCCAGCGGCTCGGCCGTGATCGAAACCAGACCGGCAAGTGCACCGTTTAACACCATGGTCAGGTCAGGCTTTTTGTACAGAATCTGCGACAGAAGCAGGGCTGCAACGGCGCCCGAAGCGGCTGCCATGTTGGTATTGGCAAAGATGCGCGACACGTCGGATACGTCACCCACGGTGCCCATCGCCAGTTGCGAGCCGCCGTTGAAGCCGAACCAACCCAGCCACAGGATGAACGTACCCAGGGTTGCCAGGGCCAGGTTCGAACCAGGGATCGGATGAACCTTGCCATCTTTGTACTTTCCGATCCGTGGGCCAAGGATGATGCAGCCAGCAAGAGCCGCCCAGCCACCGACCGAGTGAACGACGGTCGAACCGGCGAAGTCGGAAAAACCAGCTTCGGACAGCCAGCCGCCACCCCACTGCCACGACCCCGAGATCGGGTACATGACACCTGTCAGCACGATCACGAAGATCAGGAAGGGCCACAGCTTGATGCGCTCCGCCACGGCACCCGACACGATGGACGCGGTTGCAGCCACAAAGACCAGCTGGAAGAAAAAGTCTGAGCCGATTGAGGCGTAGTCCAAAGCTGCCTCGGCAGGGTCAACACCAACCGGATCAAGCACGGTTGGACCGCCAATGGCAAAGAAACCATTGAAGTCGCCCGGATACATCGTGTTAAAGCCGATCAGCCAGTACATGATCGCGGCAATGGAAAATAGCGCCACGTTTTTGGTCATTTGCATGGCAACGTTCTTGGAGCGCACCAGGCCGCCTTCCAGCATTGCAAAGCCCGCGGCCATGAAAAACACTAGGAAACCCGCCATCAGGAACAGCAGCGTGGTAAAGATGTACTGAGTGTGCAGCGCGGGCTCTCCGGTCGCGGTGGCCTCTTGCGCAAGGCCCATCTGCGGCAGCGCGACGATCGCGGCAGCAGGGATGAGAGATTTCATCAGATTCATTGTCAGTCCTCGAATGTTGTGAATGGCGGCGCTTACAGCGCCTCTTCGTTCGTTTCCCCGGTCCGCACGCGCATGGCCTGCTCAACTTCGAGGACGAAAATCTTGCCGTCGCCGATCTTTCCGGTCTTGGCGGTTTTTGTGATGGTTTCGACGATCTGGTCGGCCATCGTGGCAGGCACCACGATTTCCAGTTTGATCTTAGGCACGAAATTCACGGCATATTCTGCGCCACGATAGATTTCTGTGTGACCCGATTGCGAGCCGAAGCCCTTGATTTCGGTCACCATCATGCCGCGTACGCCCGCGGTGGTCAGTGCCTCGCGCACCTCCTCAAGCTTGAACGGCTTGATTGTCGCAATAATCAGTTTCACGTTTATCCCCTCTGCTTTCCGGGTCCGTCCGGTCTGTTTTGCACTTGCAGGAAAAGAGCGTGACTGACCGCAGTAAGGAACGGTTAGAGGGCGCTATGGGGGGTAAACTGGGGGTAAGGTGCACAATTTTTGCACAAAAATAAATGAATGATTAAAAATTAGGCGAACTGATGAGGCGATTTGACGGAAATTCAGACCTCTACTTCATCGCCATTGCGGGGTATTGTGCCTCAAAACGATAACCGGGCAGAGTTTGAGCATGACTGAGTCCAGGCGCCGCAAGACACCGCTTGTCGCGGACAAGAGATACCCGTCGAAAGGGCGCAGGCCCGCAGCGACCAAACGAACGGCGAAACCCGCGGGCAAAAAGGCGGTTGCGCGCAAAACGGCTGCGCGCAGAACCACACGAAAAAAGACGCGCAAGAAATCCGGTGGCGGAGGCGGTTTTTTTCGCCGCCTCTTTCGCTGGGCCGTGCGGCTGATCTGGAGCGTGACCTGGCGTGTGGGCGCGGTCGCCGCAATGCTGTTGGCGCTGGCCGTCGGGGTGGTTTACACGTCGCTGCCCGATCTGGATGCCTTGCTGGATGGGCGCGCGCGTGGCTCGGTCACATTGTTGGACCGCAACGGAGATGTCTTTGCCTGGCGTGGCGATCAGTTTGGTGGCGTCATCACGGCGGATACCGTCTCGCCGCATTTGAAAAACGCCGTCGTCGCCACCGAAGATAAACGATTCTACCGTCATTTCGGGGTCAGCCCGCGCGGTATTGCCAGTGCCGTACGCATCAACCTGAGCGAAGGGCGCGGGCCATTGTCAGGGCATGGCGGATCGACGATCACGCAGCAAACCGCGAAGCTTCTGTGCCTAGGTGTGCCATATGTTCCAGGCGAATGGGACTCCGAAGCCGCCTATGAGGCGGATTGCCGTCAGGGTTCGTTGTGGCGTAAGGCCAAAGAGGCGGTCTATGCCATCGCGATGGAGGTCAAATACTCAAAGGACGAGATCCTGACGATCTATCTGAACCGCGCATTCCTTGGCGCAGGCGCGCGTGGGTTCGAAGCCGCAAGCCAGCGCTATTTCGGCATCTCTGCGGCCGAGGTTAACCCGGCGCAAGCGGCGATGCTGGCGGGTCTGCTGGTTGCACCGACACGCTATGCGCCGACGAACAACCTGCAACGTTCGCAAAACCGGGCGCGCTTGGTCATTGGGTTGATGGAGGATCAGGACTATCTGACCACTGCCCAGGCCAGCACTGCGCGCAACAACCCGGCCCAGCTGTCCGATGCAGCCGCGGCGCAGGCTGGTGGGTATTTTGCCGATTGGGTCATCACCGAACTACCAAGCTATTTTGGCACGAACACCAGAGATGACGTCGTTATCCGCACCACGCTGGATCAACGGCTTCAGAAATCGGCAGAAGAGGCGCTGAAATACATCTTTCAGGAAAAGGTCCGCGAAGGGTCGAAAGCGCAGGCCGCGATTGTTGTGATGTCTGCGGATGGTGCCGTGCGCGCAATGGTCGGCGGGCGCAAAACACGCGTATCCGGCGCGTTCAACCGTGCCACGCAGGCGCTGCGCCAAACCGGGTCGTCCTTCAAGCCCTTCGTCTATGCCACGGCTCTGGAATTGGGCTATTCCCCGCTGGATACGGTCGTGGACGAACCGTATTGCGTCAACATTCCGGGTTCGGGCCAGTGGTGCCCCAAGAACTATACCAACAAGTTCTACGGTCGGGTCACCCTTGCGGATGCGCTGAAGAATTCGCTGAACATCCCCGCAGTCAAAGCGGCCGAAGTTGCAGGGCTAGACAATGTCCGTACGGTTGCCAGCGAGTTTGGTATAGAAAGCGATCTGGCGCAGGGTCCGGCCCTGGCGCTGGGTGCGTCGGAAAGCACGCTGATCGAGATGACCGGAGCTTATGCCGGTATCCTCAACGGTGGTTCCGCGGTTGAGCCGTACGGTCTGTCTGAACTAAAGCTGCTGGGGGATGAAACGCCCGTGATGGTGACGACAACCGGCATCGGCGAACGGGTAATCAACGACAAGGCTGCCAAGCAACTGACCTGGATGATGGAGCGCGTGGTGTCCGAAGGCACCGGTGGACGCGCACAGCTACCGGGCTGGCAAGTGGCAGGCAAGACTGGCACGACCCAGGCAGCACGGGATGCCTGGTTTATTGGGTTCACGGCGGATTATGTGGCCGGTGTGTGGATGGGGTATGATGACAACACGCCCCTGTCCGGTGTGACGGGTGGTGGATTGCCTGCCGAGATATGGCGGGAAACCATGCTGCGCGTGACCGAGGGTATGACGCCCACGCCGCTGCCCATGCTGGCCCCGGACCCCCCGGTGCGGACAGCTCAGCCGCAACAGCAAAGACGCCGGCAGGGTGGCGGTTTTGAAAATGCCATCAACAACCTGCTGAACAACCTTTTCGGAAACTGATACGCGAAAAAAAAGGCGGTGCGTCTGGCACCGCCTTTCTGTTCAATCGCACCCAGTGATCAGAGGCTACTGTCCAGTGCGGCCAAAATCGCGTCGCCCATCTGGGTGGTCGAGACCGGTGTTACCCCTTCATCCGCCAGCAGGTCGCCGGTGCGGACGCCATCGGCCAACACCTTCTCGATCGCAGCTTCCAGGCGGTCAGCTTCGTCGCCCTGATCAAAGCTATAGCGCAGCGCCATGGCAAAGCTGAGGATACAGGCGATCGGGTTGGCCTTGCCTTCACCTGCGATATCCGGGGCAGACCCGTGCACGGGCTCGTACATCGCCTTGGGACGGCCATTCGCCATTGGGGCACCAAGGCTGGCCGAGGGCAACATACCAAGCGATCCGGTCAGCATCGCGGCGCAGTCAGACAGGATGTCGCCGAACAGGTTATCGGTCAGGATCACGTCGAACTGCTTGGGTGCGCGCACCAGCTGCATGGCGCCGTTGTCGGCATACATATGGCTCAGCTCGACTTCGGGATAGTCTTGGCTTACGCGGGTCACGACTTCACGCCACAGGATGCCCGATTCCATCACATTGGCCTTTTCCATTGAGCACAGTTTCTTGTTCCGGCGCATTGCCAACTCAAAGGCCGAACGCGCGACGCGCTCAATCTCGGATTCGGTATAGCGCTGGGTGTTGATGCCGACGCGCTCATTACCTTCCTCGAAAATGCCGCGCGGCTCGCCGAAATAAACGCCCGAGGTCAACTCGCGCACAATCATGATGTCCAGACCCGCGACGATGTCTTTTTTCAGCGATGAGAAATCGGCCAGCGCGTCAAAACACTGTGCCGGACGCAGGTTTGAATACAGGTCCATTTCTTTGCGCAGTCGCAGCAGACCGCGCTCGGGCTTGAGGCTGAAATCCAGATCGTCGTATTTCGGGCCACCGACGGCACCCAGCAAAACGGCGTCCACCTCTTGCGCCTTGGCCATGGTTTCGTCCGACAGGGGCTTGCCGTGCGCGTCGTAGGCCGCGCCACCCACCAGGTCTTCGCTCACGTCGAAGTGAAGGCCGCGCTTGTCGCTGAACCAATCGATAATTCTGCGCACTTCGGCCATAACTTCGGGGCCAATTCCGTCTCCGGGCAGGATGAGGAGCGAAGGGTTGGACATGAAGGATCTCCTTGCGTTTGGTCGAAAAGGCCCTAGCGTCTGCGCCGCATCGGGTCAATGAGACGAACCCGCCAAACTACGAGGAAAATACATGCTGACACCGGGAAAACCCGTCCCTGCGCTGAAAATCGAAACAGTAGGCAACGGAACATTCGATCTGGATACCGACAAGGGCGAAAACGGCACGCTGGTGATTCAGTACAGGGGTTTGCACTGCCCGATCTGCATCAAACAAATGTCCGAGGTCGAAGCCGCATTGGACGAGTTTGCCGCGCTGGGCGTCGAAGTAATCATGATCTCGACAGATACGGCGGACCGTGCGGTAGAAACCGCGCAGAAGGCTGGTGTCTCGCGTCTGCGTGTTGGCCACAGCCTGCCGCTGGCGACCGCGCGCGAGGATTGGGGGCTGAACATCTCAACCGCGCGCGAGGGCAGCGCGGAACCGGCACTGTTCGCCGAACCCGGCCATTTCTATATTGCACCCGACAGGTCGCTTTACTTCGCCTGGCAGCAAACAACACCATTCGGGCGTCCATCCACGTCTGATATCGTGGGTGGCCTGAAATTTACCCTGGGCAATAACTACCCGCCGCGCGGAACTTACACCGGCCCGCTCTGACCAGTCGTAGCCAAGGCGAACTCGTTTCGCTCATGGTAGGTGGAGTTCGGAACGTCACCGGACAAATTGGGCAAGTCAGTTCATTGGGTGGGTAGGCGCGGTTACGTCCACCCACACCAGCCGATGCCTGCTGGCTTGCTCAGCCGTTTTCCGCAGGGGCGTGTCCGGGTTGGGCCAAAAGATGCCCGCATCCAATACCTGCAGGTCCGCTGATGGCAGCACATAATCGACCCGCATCTCACCTACGGCCTTCCATTCCACGGTCGTCAGCGCGCCTGACGCATCAGCGGGGCGGGGATCTTGCAGCCGCGGATCGGCCAGCAGGGCCTGTATTGCTTCGGTGCGTCCATCCCCCCGCACGGGGTCCAAGTTGGCATCTGCGGCGATAACGAACGGGCCATCCGGTTTGCGCCCGAGTTCACCGTCCAGAACAAGGGACCAGAAACGGATCTCATCACGGTTTCGCAGCCCGTTGCGATCCTCGGGCCCGTCAAACACAGGCGGTGCCGCGTGAAAAGTCATCAGGTCCAGTGACCCGATCGGCGTGTCCACAGTCACGATCCAATGGGCAACAGAAGACAGGCGCTGTATGGCCTGCGCCTCTTCCGAGGGGAAAGGACCGGCGTCCGTTACCGGCAATTCTGCACCCGGCAAGTCACGCCACAGCAGGTTGGTAAAGTCCTGCACCTTGTTTTCATTGATGGGGTAACGCGAAAGCACCGCCAACCCGGCCTGACCAGTGAAGCGACCCCAGCCCTGGGCGTCTGCCGGGCCGTGGGTTCGCCCGTCACCATTCAGGTCCAACGCGGTTTCGAGCCCCGAATTCGGTGCCCCAGCAAAATGATAGCGGTAGTCCAGTCCTGCGGTACGGAGTTGGTCGATCAAAGCGGCAATAGCTTGCCCCTCCAAGTCCCAGTCGACCCCCTGCAGGGCAACGATATCCGACTGCGCTGAGACAAGCACATCGACCACGGCCTGCACCTGCGGGTCGCCACGCTGAATGTCGCGCAGCAGCAAGCCCGGTCCATCACGGCTGAGTTCGGTGTTGTATGTGGCAATACGCACTGTTTCTGCCTGCGCCATCATGGGCAGCAGTAAGATAAACAGGGCGCGGATCATGCGGCCTGTGTGAAGTCGGCGGTAGAATAGGCGCGGCGTTTTTCGACAATCAGGTTGGCGATGCGCAGTGTTGCCATGCCGCGCATGATCATGCTGGCGGGCAGGAAGGCCCAGGCGCTCATTGTCCAGATTAGGGTTTGCGGGTTGCTCAGCGAAATCGGGTTGGCAAAATCGGTCAGCAGCTTGATTACGGCCGGGATCAGGAAGGGCAGCAGCACCCCGATCGAGATGTTCAGGCGCCCGTCCCGTTGCAACCGGGTGACGACATCTCCGCCTTTGGTCGGGTCGAACAAGGGCAGGTTGGTCCAAACGTTGAAGGCACCGTTGCCGGTGGGCCAGCCACGCATTTTCACCGCGTAGGCAAAACTTGCAATTGTAACCAACGCTGCGACATAAGCCACGCTGGCCGAAATGCGCACCAATTCGATCAATTGCGGGCTGGCATCAGAAGGCAGAACCAGAACGACGAGGCGAACGGGTGAGTAAGGGAAATCAACTACATTGGCGACGCCCAGACCCATCGCATAGAATGACTCGGTCAGATCAGTTGGCACATAGGCGTTTTTACAGATCAGCGTCAGGAAGGTGACCATCGACATCAGCCCGACAAAGCGCAAGCGGTTCACAGGCGGCGCATCGCGGAATTCGATAAAGCTGGGAAAAGCCGAGTTGTATTCGGCAAACGTCAGGAAAAAGGCGAGAATCGCAAGGAAGACGACGATCTCGGTGCCGTTTGTTGATGATATGGGCAGGTACAATGCGGGGGTCAGTACCATTAAGGCGACCAATATACCCCGAACCGCCGCCCCTGTTGTGCGCGCAATCACTATCCGAACCCTTTCCAAACCGGAATAGCCGATTCTACGCCGACTTCGTTCCAACTCGTGCCCGCCGCGTGTTTCGTAGACGGATGCCTCTTAAATTCCAGACATTGGCGATAAGCGACATTTCGCTCAAGCCAAGCTTTAGAAAACACTGAGTTTTGGGCAAAAAGATGGCGCAACTGGTGCGGGATTGCATCATTTTCGACGCAAATCCGACGTGTATCGCAACAGGGTATCTATATATTGTGGTTTACTGAAATTTAACCCCAAGAATGAGAATGGGGCCGCCGAAGCAACCCCATTGGTTGAGTGTCCACAGATTCGTCCTCAGAATCACACCCAGGGACGGGCTTGACTCGCGTGTTGCTCAAACTTGTCGATATGGTGGTCTTTCTCCATGGTCAGACCGATATCGTCCAACCCGTTCAAAAGGCAGTGTTTGCGATGCGGATCGATGTCGAACTCGATCACATGCCCATCCGACGTCGTGATCTGCTGATCTTCCAGATTGACGGTCATACGGGCATTTTCTCCCTTGTGCGCGTCGTCCATCAGGATCGCATGGTGTTCTTCGTTAACCACGATGGGCAGGATGCCGTTCTTGAAGCAGTTGTTGAAAAAGATGTCTGCAAAGCTGGTTGAGATCACAACCTTGATGCCAAAATCCTTGATCGCCCAAGGCGCATGTTCACGCGACGAGCCGCAGCCGAAATTGTCCCCCGCGACAAGAATTTCGGCCTCACGATACGCGGGCTTGTTCAGAACGAACTCGGGATTTTCCTGACCGTCGTCATGATAGCGCATCTCATCAAACAGAACCACGCCAAGACCAGACCGTTTGATGGTTTTAAGGTGTACCTTCGGGATGATCATATCCGTGTCGATATTGATCAGCGGCATTGGGGCGGCCACCCCGTGGACTTTTTCAAACTTTTCCATGTTCATTCTCCTGCGGGAGAGGGCCGCGCCCGTGCCCCGCGTTTAAGCCTCTTTCGCTTTAGTTATTTCGCCGGGCGCGCTTTTGATAAAGAGCGCCATGAAAACCAATCCGAACCCGTTGAACAGCATCTCGATACCCAACAAGATACCCAACAAGCTAAGCGCCAGCCCTATTGAGGCATTGGCAAGGATGTAGGCGGCCAAGGCCAGGGACAGGACACCTGAAACCAGCGTTGGCCAGTAGAATTGAGTGCCACGCATCTGGAACGACAAAATGATGCGAGCGATTCCGCCGGCCACAAACAGGATCATGACCACAGTTGTCAGGGTCAATGTCCCCTCCAGTGGGTTATCCAGAAACGACCAGCCCAGAAACAACATCACGGCACCCATTATGAGTGACAGGATTTTGTTGCCTACACCTTCGACCGTGAAGCCGCCCACAACTTGCAGCCCGCCCGAAATCAGCAGCAACACGCCGGTTACCATGGTTACGGCGATCGACGCCACAACCGGCGCGCCCAGCACAAAAATACCAAACGCAATCGACAGCAGCCCCAACAGAAGCCATTTAATCCAGTCACTCATATTCTTAATCCCTCAAATATCTAGATATGAGGGGACCTTACATCAATTCACGGACGTCTGTCAGCCGTCCTGTGATTGCCGCTGCGGCAGCCATTGCCGGGCTAAGCAGATGGGTGCGCCCACCACGCCCCTGACGGCCTTCGAAGTTGCGGTTCGAGGTCGCCGCGCAGCGTTCACCCGGCTGCAACTGGTCGGGGTTCATCGCCAGACACATTGAGCATCCTGCAAGACGCCATTCGAAACCGGCCTCTTTGAAGATATCGGCAAGGCCTTCTTCTTCGGCCTGCATGCGCACAAGGCCCGATCCAGGAACGACCATGGCGCGCATGCCGTCCTTGATCCTCTTGCCTTTCAGGATTTCGGCAGCGGCGCGCAAATCCTCGATCCGGCCATTAGTGCAGGATCCGATAAAGACGGTATCGATTTCCACATCGCTCAGCCTTTGACCGGCTTTCAGGCCCATGTATTCGATTGAACGGCGGGCTGCGTCGACCTTGCCGCCCTCGAAATCTTCGGGGTGCGGCACAGTTGCCGTGATCGGCAGAACATCCTCGGGGCTGGTGCCCCATGTAACGACCGGCGCGATATCCTCGCCTCGTATGGTGACGACCTTGTCGAAATGTGCGCCTTCATCGGTATAGAGTGTCTTCCACCAATCCATCGCCGCTTCCCACTGGGCACCTTTAGGGGCGTGAGGGCGGCCTTTGACATATTCAAAGGTGGTTTCATCAGGCGCGATCAGGCCAGCGCGGGCGCCGCCTTCGATCGCCATGTTGCAGACGGTCATGCGGCCTTCCATCGACAGGTTGCGGATTGCTTCGCCGCAATATTCGATGACATAGCCAGTACCGCCCGCGGTGCCGGTCTCGCCTATAACGGCAAGAGTAATATCCTTGGCGGTCACGCCCGGCTGAAGTTTGCCAGTGATTTCCACCTTCATGTTCTTTGATTTCTTTTGGATCAGGGTCTGAGTTGCCAGAACATGCTCAACCTCTGAGGTGCCGATACCATGGGCCAGCGCGCCAAACGCGCCGTGGGTCGCGGTGTGGCTGTCGCCGCAGACGACGGTCATGCCGGGTAGGGTCCAGCCTTGTTCAGGGCCAACAATGTGCACAATGCCCTGACGGACGTCATTCACCGGGTAATAGTGAATGCCAAAGTCCTTGGCGTTCTTGTCCAGCGCTTCTACTTGAATACGCGATTCCGGGTTTTCGATCCCGTTCACGCGATCCGGTGTGGTTGGAACATTGTGATCCGGCACGGCGATGGTCTTTTCCGGCGCGCGCACCTGACGGCCCGCCATGCGCAGGCCTTCGAACGCCTGCGGGCTCGTGACTTCGTGCACCAGATGGCGGTCGATATACAGCAGGCAGGTGCCATCATCGGCTTCGTGCGCGACATGGGCATCCCAGATCTTGTCATAGAGTGTTTTGGGGGACATCGGTCCTCTCCCGTATGTAATGAGAAATAGCTGGCGAGTTGGCTCAGGCGACAGGTAGGCGTGCCAGGACCGTGCGGGCAGCCCCAAAGAACCGCTCACGCAGGCGCGCGCGGTCTTCCAGATTCTGGAATTGGGCCACATTGAGTCTCATGCGCACCAGATATAACGGGGTTTGCTGTCAATCAAGGTTCAATCCAGCACCAGGCTTGCATCATGTGGAAACGCTGTTCAAGCTGGCAGTATGGACCAAGATCTGATCCCCAGTTCGCTGTCGGACCTCTATCAGAACATGACAGCGGGCTTTTCCGTGCAATTCGAAAATCTTGTCGAGCTGATTGTCACGCCTGGCTGGCGGCAGCATCAGTTGGTCATCATTCTGGTTTTGTGGGCCGTGGCCTATAGCCTGAAACTGGCAACGCAAGGCCGGTGGGAAACTTGGGCGCGGGCCCGGGCTGGCTGGCCAAAATGGCGGCTGCGGATCCTTGTCCAGCTGATGCAGCGCCTGACTTTGGTCTATTTCGTGGTACTGTCTTGGGCGTTGTATCTGCTGATGCAGCAGATCACCTGGCCGTCACGCAGCTACATCATCGGGGTTGTGGCGACGCTGGCGACGGCATGGCTGGCGATTGCGCTGGTTGCCCGGCTGGTGCGCAACCGAACCCTGCGGCGGATCTTCAAATGGGCCATGTGGGTCTATGCAACCCTGATTGCACTCAATCTTACGGATGATGTGGCCGAGTTTCTGGACGGTGTGGCGGTATCCATTGGTGAGCTGCACATCTCGGTCCTTGGGATACTCAAGGCGACCCTGCTGATTGGTATCCTACTGACCCTGGCCCGTTTAGGTGCCCGTGCGGCCGAACGGGGTTTGCAGAGCAACGACGATATTTCCCCATCAATGCAGGTGCTTTTGGCCAAGGGTATCCAGGTTGTGCTTTATGGCACCGTCTTTCTGGTGGCCATCCGCACGTTGGGCTTTGATCTGACAGGCATCGCGCTGCTGTCCGGTGCGATCGGCGTGGGGATCGGCTTTGGTCTGCAAAAGGTGGTGTCGAACCTGATCTCGGGGATCATCATCCTGATGGACCGGTCCATCAAGCCGGGTGATGTGATCTCGCTGGGCGACACGTTCGGTTGGATCAATGCGCTCGGCGCGCGGTATGTTTCGGTTGTGACGCGAGACGGGCGGGAGTACCTGATCCCGAACGAGGATTTGATCACCAACCAGGTGGTGAACTGGTCGCATTCGGACCGGTTTGTGCGGTTGGATCTGGATTTTGGCACCAGCTATGGCGACGATCCGCATCAGGTGCGTGCAACCGCGATCCGGGCAGTCAAAGGGGTCAAGCGCGTGCTCAGCGGCGGGCCGCACGAACCGGTCTGTCACATTACCGGCTTTGGCGACAGCAGTGTCGATTACGTCCTGCGTTTCTGGATCAGCGATCCGACCAAGGGGCTGACCAATATTCGGGGCAATGTCTACCTCGCCCTGTGGGACGCGTTCAAAGAGCAGGGTATCTCAATCCCCTTCCCACAGCGCGAGGTTCGGTTGCTGGACGACGACGCAGCCACGCAACAGGTCGCCAAAGAGTGACCCCCTGTGCCTTACGCGTCGCGGCATTTCATTGAAATGTTGCATTCCTCTTGCTACCTTTATACTACCCCGGCGCCGGGGGTTTGCGGCGCGCAGCAAAGGAGGACGATGTTCTGTCTCTACATACTCAGGCGGGTTTGCCCGCCGAAGACGGGGCCAGCGTGATGGCCCACTCTCAGTCAATCAGCGATAAGCTGCTTGAGCGTATCCTTTCCTCACTTTCCGATGACAAGGCCGAAGATGTCGTGCAGATCAACCTGCAAGGCAAATCATCGGTTGCAGATCACATGGTGATTGCCTCGGGTCGGTCGACCCGTCAGGTCTCGGCCATGGCGGAAAAACTGACGGATCGCATCAAGCAGGAGTTCGGCTTCACCTCGAAGGTCGAAGGCAAGGATGCCGGCGACTGGGTGCTGATCGATACGGGCGACGTGATCGTTCATATCTTCCGCCCCGAAGTGCGTGAATTCTACCAGCTGGAAAAGATGTGGCTGCCTCAGGGCGGCAGCGCCTCGGCCAACTAAGGCGCTATCCCGGTCTGCATTAACAGGCCGGTGGCGAGAGAAATATGCGTATAAACATTTGTGCGGTCGGGCGATTGCGTGCCGGACCGGAGAAGTCCCTGCTTGATGATTACCTGACCCGATTTGACAGGACCGGCCGCAGCTTGGGCCTTGGTCCCGCGCGTGTGGTCGAGGTCGAAGACAAGAAAAGCACAGGCAAGAGCGCCGAAGCCGCCCTGCTGCGCAAATCGCTGCCCAAAGGCGCGGTGATCTGCACGTTGGATGAACGCGGACGGGTGATGTCATCGCCGGAATTTGCCGAGAAGCTCGGCGGCTGGCGGGATGCGGGGCGGCAAGACCTTGCGCTGATCATCGGCGGTGCCGATGGAATAGACCCTGGTCTGCGGGCTGAGGCCGATTTTTCCATCTCCTTCGGGGCGATGGTCTGGCCTCATATGCTGGTCCGTGTGATGCTCGCTGAACAGCTTTACCGGGCCGCAACGATATTGTCGGGTGGCCCATATCACCGGGTCTGACATGGCGCAGCTTCTGATTGTTTACCATTCCCGCACTGGTGGAGCCCGGCAGATGGCCGAAGCGGCGGCTGAGGCCGGGCGAGACGAGGCGGATGTTGTTCTGACATTCGCAGATCAGGCCGGGCCGGAGGATTTGCTGGCCGCCGATGGCTATATCTTCTGTGCCCCGGAAAATTTGGCTGCGATTTCGGGTCTGATGAAGGAGTTTTTCGACAAATGTTATTATCCCGTGCTGGGCAGGATCGAAGGACGCCCCTATGCCCAGATGGTTTGCGCGGGGTCCGACGGAGAGAATGCCGCGCATCAGATCGCCCGGATCGCGACCGGTTGGCGGCTGAAAGAGGTGCAACCGCCTCTGATCCTGTGCACCCATGCGAAAACGTCCGAGGCGATACTGGCTGAAAAGACCATCCCTAAGGATCAATTGGAAAAATGCCGTGAGATCGGTGCTGCCTTGGCGGCTGGTCTCAGCCTTGGCGTGTTTTGAAGTTTAGTTCAGATCAACTACCATAGCGCCGTCATTCCAGCCATCGACATTGCACCGCGCCTGTATCTGAACCTGAGTGACTCCGTCTGGGATCACAACACCACTTAATGAGCGCGTAAACGGCTGCTCAGTCTCGTGCGGGTGATGCAGCACGCGCATGCCCAACTCGTTACCGTTCATGTCCAGAACACGCCAACCGTCAGCATAGTGATCCCAGCCTGTATCTGGGTGACGAATTGTGACATCGAAACGCCAAGTCTCACCGTTTTGACGGGCCGAGACGTTTTCGATCACAGCGGGATCGGCAAAGGCGGGGCTTGCCAGAAAGGCACTGAGAATCAGATAGCGCATAGAACGACGATAGGTGGCCTGCCTTATCCGCGCCATCATGACTTGGTGTTGGGCGGTAATTTCAGCAGCACCGAGCGTGAATGGGATGCAAATTCTCGCCGGTATAGCACTCCAAACGTCGCAACAGTTCCGATAATCAACGCGACCGGCCCTAAAATCCATGTGACCGAGGCCAGCGCGAAATAGGTGGCACGCAGGGCGCGATTAAAGCTGCGCGCCGCCGTCACGCATATTTCGGCAGCCTGTGCTGCACGGGGATAGGCCTGTGGGTCCTCGGGATCGTTTGGCACGGCGGCCATCATCACGGCGCAATAGCCAAAAAGGCGGTGTGCCCAGACATATTTCAGGAATGCGTTCGACAAGAAGACCAGAACCACCAGTATCTTGATCTCCCACACCAGCGCAGGTGCGCTGCCGATGGCAAGATCGCGCGCTACTCCCGCAAGGCGTTCTGTATTCCCCAACAGGGCCAGTCCGCCCCCGATCGCGATCATGGTGGTCGAGGCGAAGAATGTGCTGCCCTGCCGCATGCTGGCCACCACTTGCGCATCGAACATGCGCGGTTGACGCGTCACCATCTCATGCATCCAGTCGCGGCGGAAATCATCCATCATCATCGCGACGGATTTCCTGTTGGGCGAGGGGTTGTCGATCCGCCAACCGATCCACTGCCAGGCACAAAGCAGCAGCAGAATGGCGGCGTAGTCGAGCGGTGAAAACACCATGGCGCGTTCGATCCAAGTCATGGCCGTGACACTACGTTGAGATACGGAAACTTGCCAGATGGGTAAATTGGTAATATTACTTTACCAAACGTGAGGGATCGCCATGGATATGCCAACGCCAAACCCCGATATTTTGAACCGCAAAGCCTTGGTTTTGCGCAGGTTACAGCAAGTGTTGCCCGATGACGCCGTGATTCACGACCCTGCCGAGACGCGCGCCTATGAATGCGATGCATTGACGGCTTACCGCTGCCCTCCGATGCTGGCGGTTTTGCCATCAACCACGCAGCAGGTCTCGGACGTGCTGCGCATCTGCCATGAGGAAGGCGTGCCCGTTGTGCCGCGCGGTTCGGGCACGTCGCTGGCAGGCGGGGCGTTACCAACAGCAGATTGCGTTATCCTGGGCGTCGCCCGCATGAATGAGGTTCTGGAAACCGACTACGACAACCGGTTCATTCGCGTTCAGACCGGGCGCACCAACCTGAGCGTGACCGGCGCGGTTGAAGAAGAAGATTTCTTTTATGCCCCGGACCCGTCCTCGCAACTTGCCTGCGCCATCGCAGGAAACATCGCGATGAATTCTGGCGGGGCACACTGTCTGAAATACGGGGTGACTACCAATAACCTTCTGGGTGTAAAAATGGTCCTTATGGATGGCAGCGTGATCGAGATCGGCGGCGCGCATCTGGATGCGGGTGGGCTGGACCTGCTGGGTCTGATCTGTGGGTCGGAAGGTCAGTTAGGCGTAGTGACCGAGGCGACACTGCGCATTCTACGCAAGCCCGAAGGGGCGCGGCCCGTCTTAATGGGGTTCGATGACAATGAGGTGGCCGGGCAATGCGTGTCCGATATCATCAAGTCTGGCATTCTGCCTGTGGCGATCGAATTTATGGATACGCTGTGTATCAAGGCCTGCGAAAATTTCGCCCACGCGGGCTATCCCGACTGCACGGCGCTCCTGATTGTCGAGGTCGAGGGCTCGGAGGCTGAGATCGACGATCAGCTTGCAAAAATCATCGAGATCGCAAAACGCCATAACCCGGTGGAACTGCGCGAAAGCCAGTCAGCCGAGGAAAGCGCCAAAATCTGGTTGGGGCGGAAATCAGCGTTTGGCGCGATGGGGCAGATGAATGACTACATGTGTCTGGATGGCACAATCCCTGTGTCCTCTTTGCCCGAAGTGCTGCGCCGGATCGGAGAGTTGAGCAACGAATACGGCCTGCCCGTGGGAAATGTGTTCCATGCAGGCGATGGCAACATGCATCCCCTGATCCTGTTTGATGCCAACAAGCCCGGCGATCTAGAGAAATGCGAGGCTTTCGGCGCCGAAATCCTGAAGCTTTGCGTGGATGTTGGCGGTTGCCTGACGGGTGAGCATGGGGTTGGCATAGAAAAGCGGGATCTGATGTCTCATCAATACGCGCCGGCAGATCTGGAGGCGCAGATGGCGGTTAAGGATGTCTTCGACCCGAACTGGTTGCTGAATCCTGCCAAGGTATTTCCGCTGGCCGCATCCGAGGCGCGTCGTACGGCGCAAATAGCGGCAGAATAAGGCTCTAACAAAGAATGATTGCCATGAAACCTAGGACAGAAGCCGAACTGGCCGAAATGGTGGCCGGATTGCAAAACCCGGTGCGTATTGTCGGTGGTGGCACGCGTGGGGTGTCTGGCCCCGAAGCCGTGATCAATACCTCGGGTATCAACGGCATAACCCTGTATGAACCCGGCGCGCTGACGCTGGTGGCGCAGGCGGGAACGCCTGTGGCAGAAATCGAGGCCGCGTTGAATGCAGAGGGTCAGCAACTGGCGTTTGAACCGATGGATCATCGCGGATTGCTGGGTACGAAAGCAGAGCCAACCATTGGGGGCGTGGTCGCGGCCAATATCTCGGGCCCGCGTCGCATTCAGTCCGGGGCGTGCCGCGATTTCTTGCTTGGCGTGCGATATGTAGACGGGACAGGACAGGTTGTTAAGAATGGCGGTCGCGTGATGAAAAACGTGACCGGATACGATCTGGTCAAACTGATGGCGGGGTCTTGGGGCACGTTGGGCGTTCTGACCGAAGTATCGCTGAAGGTGCTGCCAAAGCCCGAGGCCGTTGCGACCCTTGCCGTTCGGGTCGCCGATATCGACAGGGCGGTTCAGGTCATGTCTGTTGGGCTGAATTCTCCGTTTCAGGTCAGCGGAGCGGCGTATGATCCGCAGGATGGCAACGCCTATCTCAGGGTCGAAGGATTTCAGGACTCGGTGTCTTACCGACTGGAACAGTTGACGCCGTTGCTTGCCAACATAGGGGAGGTAAGCGAGGTCGCTGATCCGATTGCCACGTGGCCTGCCATTCGTGATGTGCAGGCGTTTCATGATCAGGGCGGTGATGTCTGGCGGATTTCGGTCAAGCCAACCGACGCACCGGAAATTTCGGAACGGCTGGGCGCGGATCAGACCCTGTTCGATTGGGGTGGCGGCCTGATCTGGGCCCGTGTCCCGCAAGGCACCGATCTTCGCACAAGACTGGGGCACTTTGACGGACATGCCACGCTGGTGCGTGCCGCCGAGGAAACCGTCAAGGCGTTTGGTCGCTTCCAACCTGAACCGATGGCATTACAAGCTCTAACAAGGGGAATAAGACAGCGATTCGATCCTCGCGGTGTCTTTAATCCCGGACTGATGGGGTAGGGTGATGCAGACGACATTTACCAAAAAGCAGCTTCAAGATCCGGCGATCCAACGCTCAAACGAAATCTTGCGCAACTGCGTCCATTGCGGTTTTTGCACCGCCACCTGCCCGACCTACCAAGTTCTGGGCGACGAATTAGACAGCCCTCGCGGCCGCATCTATCTGATCAAGGACATGCTTGAGAATGAGCGTGTGCCCGACGAAAAAACGGTCAAACACATCGACCGCTGCCTGTCCTGTCTGGCCTGTATGACAACATGCCCGTCCGGCGTGCACTACATGCATCTGGTCGATCATGCGCGCGAATACATTGAGGCCAGGTATAGACGCCCCTTCACCGATCGTGCGTTGCGGTGGGTGCTGGCGCAGATTCTACCCTATCCGATGCGGTTCCGCTGGGCTCTGATCGGGGCCAAGCTGGGCCGACCATTTCGTTTTCTTGTCCCTGATGCGCGGTTGCGGGCGATGCTGGATATGGCGCCAAGACATATCCCTCCGGTCAGCCGAAATGATGACCCGCAAAGCTTTGCGCCCAAAGGACAGCGCCGAAAGCGCGTGGCGCTGATGACAGGATGTGCGCAGAAAGCTTTGAACACGGACATCAACGACGCCACGATCCGCTTGCTCACGCGGTTGGGGTGCGAGGTCGTGGTCGCCAACGGCGCCGGTTGTTGCGGTGCTTTGACCCATCACATGGGCAAGGTGGAAGACAGCCACAAGGCAGCCGCCGCCAATATCAGAGCGTGGACTTCCGAAATGGACGGGGATGGTCTGGACGCAATTGTCATCAACACCTCGGGCTGTGGGACAACTGTTAAGGACTACGGGCATATGTTCCGCAATGATCCGCTGGCAGAGGACGCTGCGCGTATTTCGGATATCGCAATGGATATCAGCGAGCTGCTGGTCCAGTTGGACCTGCCGGCAGGGGCCAACAAAGGTATGACGGTTGCCTACCACGCAGCGTGTTCCTTGCAGCACGGTCAAAAGGTAAAGATGCATCCCAAAAGCCTGCTAAAAAAAGCGGGATTCACCGTGTTAGAGCCTGCTGACAGTCATCTGTGCTGCGGTAGTGCAGGGACCTACAACTTGATGCAGCCCAAAATTTCGGGGCAGTTGAAACGGCGTAAAGTCAAAACTCTTGAGGCAAAAAACCCCGATGTGATCGCTGCGGGTAATATTGGCTGCATGATGCAGATCGGGTCGGGCACTGATATCCCAATCCTGCACACGGTCGAGCTGTTGGATTGGGCCACCGGCGGACCCGTACCGCGGGCTTTGCAACAGGACAACGTGCCGGCGGTTCCGATCCTCAGATAGGCTGTCTGGTGCCGCGGTGCATCACTTGGATTTGAAAACCAGATCTGAACCCGTCGCCCTATTTTCGCCCCACACCAACCGTAGGGATAAAAGCAAGCAACAACGCCGGAGAACCGCTTGCGAAACTGGATCAAGGCTTTAGCGCTGGCTCTGACGCCGATGGCGGCGATGGCGCAGGATAGCGGGCTGAAAAGCCTCGACACCACCGATGCCGGGCGGGCTTGGATGGCCGTCGGCCGCTTGGACATCAACGGGGTGGGCTTTTGCACCGGCACGCTGATCTCACCGACATTGGTTCTGACGGCCGCGCATTGTTTATATGACAAGGCCACAGGACAACGGATCGACTTGTCAGAGATTGAGTTCCTTGCCGCTTGGCGTTTGGGTCGGGCGTCGGCCTATCGCGCGGCGCGGCAGGCGGTTGTGCATCCCGATTATCGTTATGAAAACGAGACATCGACCGCGCGACTGCGCAATGACATTGCATTGATCGAGCTGTGGCAACCCATTCGCAACACGACCGTGATCCCCTTTGAAACCGGTGATCGCCCGGGCCACGGAGAAGAGGTTGGCGTGGTTTCGTACGGGCGGGATCGGGCCGAAGCGCCCGCGCTGCAAGAAGTCTGTTCGGTCATGACCCGTCGGTCGGATGTTTTGGTGATGTCCTGCGACGTCGAGTTCGGCTCGTCCGGGGCACCGGTTTTTTCATTCGCGGGCGAGCGTCCACGTATCGTGTCTGTCGTGGCCGCAAAGGCCGAATTTGACGGCCAACGCGTTTCAGTCGGCACCCCGGTCGCAGGATCGCTGCATCTGTTGCAGGCTGAATTGTCGGCAGGCCGTGGGTTTCGGGCACAGATCTCCGAAGGCGTGACCAAAAAGAACATCGGCGCGAGGTTCATCAAACCATGATACGTCTGATGCTTGGCGCCGTTATGTGCCTGTCTGTCCTGTCAACCGCATCCTTTGCGCAAAGCGCCAAGCGAAAACTGACTGATCGAGAAGACCTGTACGGATGGGAAGCCATTGGTCGGCTGGATATTGGCGATCAGGGCTTTTGCACCGGTACTTTGATCGCGCAGGATTTGGTTCTGACAGCGGCCCATTGCGCGGTTGAGAAAAGGACAGGTCAGATCTATGCGCCCGGCAAGCTGATGTTTCGGGCTGGCCTGAGTGCGGGAAAAGCGTTGGCGGACCGCAAAGTGGTTCAGATTGCAATACATCCGGACTACGTCCACTTGCCAGAGCTGTCCGCGGCCTCCGTTCGGGCGGACGTGGCTTTGATGCGGCTGGAACACCCCATTCCCTACTCTGTCGCCGATCCCTTCGCCTTGCATAGCGGCCGCGTGGCTGGGAACGAGGTTAGTCTCGCATCATATGGGCGTGGCCGGTCAGAGGCGATCACACGTGAGCGGTCGTGTCGAATACTGCAACGCCAGCAGGGTTTGATTTCATTCAATTGCGATATCACCTTTGGCTCGTCCGGTTCGGCACTGCTGGCCCGGAACGGCCCGCGCTGGCAGATTCTGTCGGTCGTGTCCGCAGTGGGAACCGATGGTCGCCAAAAAGTTGGATACGGAATGGAACTGGCTGGAATCGTTGCGGAACTCAAGGCCGATCTGCGGCGAAATGCGCCACAGCCCAAGGCCGCGATCCGACGGCTGCAGGTCGGGTCGGGAAAGTCGAACTCGGGCGCGAAATTCATCTCATCCGGCGGGTCTTGAACTCGGCCAAAACGCTTCCCATTTCAATCTTGCCGGGTCGCCAATAACGGGGCTTGGCAATCTCAGTCGCCCGTCCAAACGGAGGGCGTAATACAGATCGCTCAAACATGAGGATATGACACATGCGTAGTTTTGATTTTGCACCGCTGCACCGCGCCACAATTGGTTTTGACCAGATCGCCGACATGATGGATCGCGTTCTGACCAATGACGTGGCCCAGCCCACCTATCCGCCCTATAATATCGAAAAAACCGATGCCGACACCTATCGTATTTCGATTGCTGTTGCCGGTTTCTCGGAAACTGACCTGTCGGTCGAAGTCAAGGAAAACGCTCTGATCGTTGCGGGCAAAAAAGCCGCTGAGGATAAAGAGCGGAGCTATCTGCATCGCGGAATTGCCACCCGCGCGTTCGAGCGCCGCTTTGCCCTGGCCGACCACGTGCGCGTGACGGGCGCAAGCCACGAGGATGGGATGCTGAACATCGACCTGAAGCGCGAGGTGCCAGAAGCCCTTAAGCCGCGTCGGATCGAAATCTCTTCGGCGAAAGCCATCGAAAAGGATGTGGTCGACGCCAAAGCCGTAAACTAAGGCGGTCGACATTAACGAAGCGATGATCCTGTCCTCTTTGGATCATCGCACCATACGCCCCGCGTTCCTCCAGGCGCGGGGCGTTGTATTTATTACCCACGTGGTAAGACTGATCATGCATCGCACAATTGCTGCAGGCGTCTGCGCCCTTTGCCTATAGGAGCGTTGTCAAGTTAGGCCAACGCTTGCAGGCGCTGGCCAAAACTGGATCACACGGACAGACAGATGTATTTCATCTCAAGGTAGTCTTCCATGCCGTGGTGGCTGCCTTCACGTCCAAGGCCGGATTGCTTGACGCCCCCGAACGGGCCCAATTCGGTTGAGATGATGCCCGTGTTCACACCGACGATGCCGTATTCCAGTGCCTCTGCCACTTTGTAGACGCGGCTCAGATCTTTGGCATAGAAATACGAAGCCAGACCAAAGATGGTGTCATTGGCCATGGCGATCACGTCATCTTCGTCTTCGAACTTGAACAAAGGGGCAAGCGGGCCAAAGGTTTCGTCCTGTGCCACCATCATGTCCTGAGTCACATCGGTTACGATGGTCGGCTGGAAGAAGGTGCCGCCCAGATCGTGGGGCAATCCGCCGGTCAGAATCGCGCCGCCCTTGTCGGTGACGTCCTGAATGTGTTCCTGCACCTTGGCGACAGCATCATCGTTGATCAGCGGGCCGGTTGTGGTGCCCTCGGACAGGCCATCGCCAACCTTCAACGCCTCTACCGCGGTTTTGAGTTTGGCAGCAAACTCATCGTAGACACCGGCCTGCACATAGATACGGTTGGCGCAGACGCAAGTCTGACCGTTGTTGCGGAACTTGCACAGCATCGCACCTTCGACGGCCGCATCCAGATCAGCATCGTCGAACACGATGAACGGAGCGTTGCCGCCCAATTCCATCGAGCATTTCATGACTTGATCAGCCGCCTGACGCAGCAGGATGCGGCCCACTTCGGTCGAACCGGTAAAGGTCAGCTTACGCACGCCGGGGTTTTCGCAGAATTCCTTACCCACCTCGCTGGCACTTGATGACGGTACAACGTTGAACACGCCAGCCGGGATACCTGCCTGTTCGGCCAACACCGCTAAAACCAGTGCCGACAAAGGGGTTTCCATTGCCGGGCGCGCAACAAAAGCGCAGCCCGCAGCCAGCGCTGGTCCGGCCTTGCGGGTAATCATCGCGTTGGGGAAGTTCCATGGCGTGATCGATGCTGCAACACCGATGGGCTGTTTAAGCACCATAATCCGTTTGTCGCGTTGGTGCCCGGGGATGGTTTCACCGTAGACGCGCTTGGCCTCTTCACCGAAAAATTCAATGAACGAGGCGCCATACCCGATCTCACCAATGGCTTCGGCCAGCGGTTTGCCTTGTTCAGCGGTTAGGATCTTGCCCAGATCCTCGGCGTTTTCCATCATTAGATCAAACCAGCGACGCAGGATCGTGGCGCGCTCTTTTCCGGTCAGTTTGGCCCATTCCTTCTGCGCAGCCTCGGCCTGTGCAATCGCACCAGCGACCTGGGCGCGGCTGACATCGGCCACCTCGGCGACCACGTCACCGCGTGCGGGGTTGGTTACCGCGAAGGTGCCATTGTCACCCTCTACCCACTGACCACCGATATAGGCTTTGGTCGCAAGCAGGTCGGGGTTTTTCAAAATGGATTTCAGATCGGTTGTTGCGTCCAGCATGGGTCAGCCTCCGGCAGGAATTTTGTTCAACGCACCCAATCAGGTGGTGTCTGGATTGTCTATGCCCACTATGCAAAGCGGATCAATCCAGATTTGATCAACAAACGCAGGTATCAGGTCAGAACATCGCGCCTATCTTTTTGAGACCGAGTTTGTCACAGTTTGCGGGAATTTTGGACTCACGGGGATGTAAATCAGCGTAACATTCCCTATCTTATTGGGTAATTGAAGAAAAAAGGGATAGCAGTGATGTCGAACCACCAATTTGACGCCTTGATCGAAGAAACTCAGGCGAAAGTGCGGGAAAGCCAATCGCAGATTGAAGGGCTGACATCCCGGATCGAAGCGGCCCGAACCAAGATCGGCACGGCCGAGGCGGATATCGACATCGAAAACGCAACGCTCGAAGACGTGCACGCCCATACCGAGGTGATGAACGCCAACATCGCCGAGTTGATCATGGGTCTGGATGACGTCACCAACGCGTTTTCCAAGGATTTTGACGAGATGCGCTCGAAAACCGGCTGGGAATCGTTTGTTGGCATCTTCTCGAAAGGCAAATCCGAGTCGATGCGGCAAGAGAGGATGCGCACGGCTAATATCGACGACAAGCTGCAGGACCTGATCGCCAAATCAGACGTGATCGTGAAACTGCTGGAAGGGCAGCTGGCGGTGCTCGAAGAGCAGCGTGTCAAGGTCGAGGATAATCTGACCGGCACGCTGGATGACCGTGAGGCGACCGTTGCGGAACTCGAGGCGCTGCGGGCTGAGATTCAGAGTATGGACCCAACCATTATTACGCTGGAAAACAAGATCAGCGTCGAACAGGACGCTGCCGCGCGTACCCAGCTGGAGACCGAACTGGCCGAGCTGAACAAGCAATACAACGCCAAGGTTCAGGAAGAGCAGGTCAAGCTGGCCAAGTCTCAGACGCTGGAGCGGTATATCGAAAAGGGCAAGACCTGGGTCGATTCACTGCAGAACCAGGCGGCGACGCAGATGGTGCTGATCAACAAGCTACAGACAGACACCCAACAGCGCGTGGTGCTCTATGACGCCCTCACCAAATCGCTGAAAACCGCGCAGCAGCAGGACGTGGCGCACCGCATCAACGAGATCGGCGTGCAGACAGACCAAGAGGCGCAAACCGCCATGGCCGCCATCGGCACCGCGACCAACCAGAAAATGGCCGACATGCTTGAGGCGCATGAGGACCACATGGTCTTTGCCCGCGACGTGTTGGAGAAAAAGGCCAAGGCGGACGAACGCTTTGCCCGCCGGTTCGCGTCGATTGTCGAGAAGCACGATAAGAATTTGTATGGGGGTTAATCCTCGATGGTTCGATTGGGTCGGACTAGCTCAACACTCAAATTCTTGGCTTCGTTCTTGGGGCTTGGCGCCATCGGAGTGTTGCTTTGTGTGGGATCATGTGTGATCGCAATACGAGCTTTTGGTTCGGACGCTTTGATCACCGAGGTCGTCATAGTCTTGGCCAGTTTGGCGCTCATCGCTTATGGTTTTTGGTTGTTCATTTGGTTCCACAGAAAGGGGAGCGAGCTTGATCGAAAATACCGCCCTTGGGCCTACGACAAGTTTGGTAACCCAAAATGACTAACCCCACCCAAGACCATGTCGGCCTGACCGACACTTTCGCTTCGCGCCGCTATTTCCGCAAATTCGAGGTGATCACCATCCACCTCCTACGTGTGGCTGCTACGATGGAGGCTGAGGGCGCGATCAGCAAGCAAGAGGTGCGGATCGTGTCGCGCTACCTCTCGGGGCTGCTGTACACCTTCCGCGCGCTCAGCATGAAATACCTGCTGGTCGGGCGCGATACGGGGCGGTTCTTTGGCAGCCTCGCCATGGACAAGCGCGACAGTGGATTTCCGGTGGCGGCCGAACTGCTGACCATGGCCAATGACGCGCAGCAGGCGCGGGTGCACCTTGAGAATATGCCCTCGGAAGATGATCTGAAAACCGACATGGTCCGCACCATCATCAGCGACCGCGAAATTCCAACAAAACTGCAATTCGCGCTGTCCCAAAGGCTCTATTATGAGGAATTATTGAAAGGTCAGCTGTTCTGGTCTCGCAACGATCCCGAATGTCACTGGATCGGTAATGAAGGCGAGCGGCGCAAGTTCATGATCCACTGGGCGGTCTATGACAGCCAGATCAACCTGCCGGTCATCTACCTGATGCAGTTGGAGGACAGCGGCAAAACGGCTTTGCCCAAGGACCAGCGCCGCTGGCCCGAGGTGCAGGCGCATCTGATGGCGCAGTCCCTAGGCGGGCTGAAATTGCTGACCATCGCCAAAGGGTTCGATCAAGATTTCGACGACCTGCACCCCAAACACCTGCGCCGCATCCATGTGGGGCCGATGTATTCTTCGGCTTATACCGAGCAATCCGGCCCCTTGCGGCAGGTGCTCGAGGACGCTCAGGCGCCTCAGGAGCAGGACTGGGCGCTGGCATGGACCACGGAAGAGTTGGCAAGCGAAGAGGTCATCGAAGAACGCACCGGGTGGTTTTCCACTGTCGAGCGCGAGGTCTTTGCCCTCGACCCGTTCGGCGGGCAGGGGGCCGAGACCGGCGCCACGCGCACCCAACGGTCCATTATCCTGCCGCAGCGCCCGTTTCAGGTTCTGGCCGAACGCAATCCGCCGGGTTTTGCTGATGTGCAGAAATTCGTCGTCAGCGCGACTGGGCAAGTCCTGAGATACTAAAGACACAAAGGCGGTTTTGAGATGAGTTTGACGTCTGATCAGATGGAATTGCGCGAGGCGGATATTCGCAAGCATTATCCCGCGGCCACCGCCTTGCTGAACGGGTTTGAACACGCGCCGCGGATTGCCAAACCCGTTGAGACCTCGACGGAACGGTCGCCGGGTGTGTCAACCGGGCGGCGGTTCCGGTCGACCACGCCGGGGCTTGTCACACGCCGGACCGCACGCGCGGACGGGGTGCATCTGGTTGAGCGGATCGAGGCCTCGGATGAGGGCGATGCGCTGGTCTCGCCGCCGCAAGCCACCGCGCAGCAGGCTATTCGCCGTGCCATTTCAATCGCGCTGGCCGTGGCCGAGGCCTATGCAGACCAGACCCCGCTGGCCGATTTGAAGCGCGCCAATCTGGCCGGAGACTTGCCAGCCGCGCGCAAGACCGAATTCTCTGGGCTGCTTACGGCTGAGGCGTTGGTCACGCTACATACATTCGGCAACGCACTGGCCTATTTGATGTCCTCGCATCTGGGGGAAACTACGGTCGACATTGGCGAAGTCCAGGAGGTCCTGACCGATAACGGCCAACTCGCTCTGCACGGTGCGTTGTGGGAATTGGATCAGACGCTGGCCAAACACGCCCCGGACGACGCGCACCTGATCGCGGCCACCAGCGCCTATGCCGAACAACTGATGGACAAGGCCGCCCTGCGCGCAGGGTCCGCTGGCCATCTGGCTCCGTTCCAGAACGCCGCGTGGCATATCGAAGCCGATGATCTGACGATCCGGGGCTTTGAACCCGCATCGAAAGCCAAATCCACCACCCTCACTATGACGTTCAAGAAACCGAACGAGGTGGTGGGCAACCATATTGCCAAGTATCAGGCGATGAAGCTGGCCAAGATGCTGATGGCCTATGATTTCGAGCGTCGCCTGAACCCGTTCGCGGAACTCGGCGGGTTCATCTTTACCTTCATGGGCGACGGCCAGCCGGGCACCGGCAAGACCACGCTGATCCAGATGATGGCCGGGCTGATCAATGATTATTGCCAGAACGCGGGCTATCCGTTCCGCTATCAGAACCTGAGCACCGACAATATCGACAGCTATCAGGGCAAATCCGGCCAGAACGCCAAGGCATTCATCAACACGATCATCGACCCCTCGGTCATCGGCTTTGGCACCATCGACGATATCGACCAGCTGGCCGGCAAACGCGGCGACCGGCAGTCCAGCGCTGGGCAGCTGGAAATCACCGCGGTGTTGATGGAGAGCTTTGCGGGGGCCAACACCGTCGTGCGCGGCAACTGCACCTTTGGCATGTTTTCGAACTACCCCGAGAATGTGGACGACGCCCTGCGCCAGCGGGCGGGCGCGCGGTTCCTGGTGGACGGACCGCAGACGCGTGAGGATTACATCGACATTCTGCACCTGCTGATGGGCCGCAACCACGACATCCCGCTGGGCGAACACGACGCCTATGCCGCGCAGGAAATCAAAAAGGCCGTCGCCGCCAGTTTCGAAAGCCACGCCCGCCCGCATGAGGACGCCTTGCTGCAGGTCTATGACCGGGTCTCCGGCGAGATCGGCCAGATGGATACGATTGCCAAGATGGGCACCTACCTCAAGGCGATCCAACAGGCGGATGAGCGGTTCACCGGCCGCGCGATCAAGAACATCACCGATGCGGTGAAAGTCCGCGCGATGGATTTCGAACTGCCTGATGAGTGGATGGAAAACCCCGACCTGTTCCTGTTCCGCGACTACGACACCAAGAAGGCCATGATCGAGGACCTGCGCCAGCCGATCACGGTTGAGATGGTGATGCAAGAGATCAACCGCTACGCCGACAGCGAGTTCCGCTATGCCGACAAGAGCGACGAGGTTGCCATCGAGAACGCCGTCCGTGAGATGGGCCGGATGGAAGAGGCCAAGCGGCGGTATCTGGAGGGTAAGGGGTGACTGAAAGTCTAGTCCACTTCCATGAGTTTAATCTGAAGAAGTCTGATCTTGGTTCGATGACCAAGGAAGAGATAGCTGTATTGGGTATGCTGTCTTACATCTGTAATGAACTTAACGTTTTCGCGCGGTTCCTCAGGCTTACGGAGCGGCAGGACGACGAAAGAGGTCCAGTAAAATTTGCATCGGATCTTCAGTTCCATGTGGTCCTGAGAACGTTATCTTCCCGCGTTTTTGAGGCATACGAGTTCCTCAAAGAAGCAACCAAGAAAACTGAAAAGCTAGATCCGGAAATGCTGGCGCTCATCCAAAAAAGTACGGAAGAAATTGAAAGATTGGGCGCTTCGGAAGGTCACGCAATAAACCGCAACATTAGAAACGAAACGAGCTTTCACTATAAACTTAATACGGCCCTAAAAAATGCAGGAAGTCTGCCCTGCGATGCAGATGCATCAGTCTATGTCAATTCTCTGGACGGCAACACATACTTCGTGTTCGGAGAAAGCTTGGTGTTTTTTGAAAGACTGCGAAGGTTCTCCGCTGCTGACAAGAAATTTGAAGACCCTGAGATACTGGCAGAAAGCTGGATAAAATGGTCTTTAGAGGTCGTTATGCTTATCAAAGACTTACAAGCGAATTTGTTTGGTATCGTTCTGGATAGGGCGAAGAAAGTACCGAGGAAAACCCACTACTTCGTAAAATCCGAAGACGTCGCAAAGGATAAGCGTGCAGTAATGCCAGTATTTATACAGAGCGGACAATGATCCGCCTCATCGAAAAAGGCCTGATGTTCGGCAATCTCGTCCACATCTCCAGCCCGGCTCTGGTCGAGCGGTATAACCGCGCGCTGCAGCATTTGGCGGGCAAGACCACGGCGTTGACGGATTTCCATGTCGATATCTCGGGCTATTCGCCGGAGGTGGGGATTGAGCTGGACGACCCGCTCTACCTCAACCCCAACGGGGTCAATCGGCAGTTCATCCTGCTGACGACCGAGCAGAAACGCAGCCCCCTGCTGAACGTCAAATTCTCGACCTCGCGCGATATCCTGCGCGAATTCATCGAGATGAACGAGGCGCAACTGTTTGCCCTGACCGCCACCGATGCGGTGGCCGGCGAGCTGGTGAACTCGGTCTTCAAACTCACCACCCCGCGCGACCTGCTGAACCTGCGCAAGATCGAAATCGAAGCTGACACCGCAGGCGGCACCCTGCGCAAGGCGCAGCAACTGGCGGGCATGGTCGAACGGTTCAAAACCGAAGAGGATGCATGGTTCGACGATGTGCTGATCGCCAAGATGATCGAAACCGCCAAGGAAACCGGAGACGTCACCCGCAACCCTGTCCGCCTGCGTCACACAGCTTTTGAGCAGCGCAATTTCTGGACGGCGCATTTCGGTGGGCTCTACCTGTTCCCCGACGTCGATCACCCGGCGGCGATTTGCGTGGGCGATATACCAGATGACCTGCCGATCAAACACGTCTTCACCTCGTCCCAGCGAAACCAGATTGCCAAGTTTCTTGATTACAACGATCTGGTCGAACCCATCGTCAAGGCACGTGGTGTGGATGCCACCGCGATTTTACAGCAGAAGATGGATTTCCTGACGATCGACGCCGCGGCAAATGCAGGTGTCGATCTGACTGGGCTGGACCGCAGCGACATGCGGCGTCTGGCCCGCAACCACTCGGACCAACTGCCCGACGCGTATCACGGCCTGGCGCAACTGCTGCGCTGGGCGAGTGATGGTGGGCCTTGGCCGCGCATCACCTCGGATCATCCGGCCTATTTCTATACGCTTAGGGCCACAGATACGCCGAACCGCGATCTGGTGAACATGTTGCTGGCCGAATTGGCACCACTGGACCCGCGGCAGATGTTCATCTGTCACAAAGAGCTATTCTATCGTACCTACGCCATGTGGTCCGAAGCCAAAAAAGCCTATGTTGCCGATTTCCTCGCCCGCGAGTATCAGGTGGACAAGGCAGGCGCCCGTGCCGCGCTGTTCGGCCATGAACCGGATATGGATGGCGCGGATCGGGTCAGCGATGACATCATCGCGCGCGTCGGTCCCTGGGGCGCTGTTGGGAGAGGTTGAATGTTCGTCGCACTGCGCTTTTTGGTACCCTTGCTGATCATTCTGACGGTCCTCTATGTTGGTGTTTCGATCTATTCCCGTTGGGTTCGACGCGGTAAGCTGATTGCTCATTGGGAAAAAAAGGGTCTGACCGGTGATCGCGACGCTTTTATTCGGCGCGGCCTGGAAAAATACGATGGGTCTATGCGCCGCAAGCTGATCCTCGGGATTTACGTGGTGCCGCTAAGCCTGATTGCGATCCTGATTTACGTTACGAATTTCATGTGAGGGCTTCGCCAATGCGATACGTCAAATGGGCCATAATCATCCTGTTTTGGGGCACGCTTGCAGCGGTGCTGCACTATACTCTGCCGCAGCATGACGTGGTGCGAATCTCGGATACGTATGAAAAGCGGATCGATCCGGGCGAGAACAGCATTTTCTGGTCAGTGCACGACGTTGGCAGCGACCCGACTGCACCGAACCGCGACGTATTCTTTATTCAGACGCGAAAAACCAACGATAGGGTGATGGTTTACCGAAATGAAGATACCGGTTGGAGCTGGCCGCCCTACTTCAAACTTAACTCCTCAAACCTGCAAGCCGAGGCGGTGGACCTGAAGTCTTCTACTGAAAATCCGCGCTGGATTGTCGTACGACATTATGGCTGGCGCAACGAATTCCTTTCGATCTTTCCAAACGCCGTAAAGATTTGGCAGGTCGACAGTCCTGATGTACGGATCATCCCGTGGTTCAACATCATTTTCCTGACCGTCTTCGCCGCGCTTCTTTGGGCGATTTGGGCCCGTTGGCGTCGGTTTCGCGAGGCCCGCATCGACCCGGTGCTTGAGAATATGGAGGACGGGCTCTATGCCGCCGGTGACGCGATCGAAGAAAGAAGCAGCCGATTTAAACGGTGGTTGAACAGTTGGAAGTCCAAGTGATGGCCAGGATCAACTGATCCCGCCATCACTGTTTGCAGCTATCGCACCAGGAATTCGGCATGTAGTGCCCCGGCAGCTTTGATTGTTTTCAGGATATCAATCATGTCGCGGGGCGAAACCCCAAGCGCGTTCAGGCCTGCGACAACCTCGGACAAGGTGGTGGCTTCGGGAATCTCGGCTAACCCCGTGCCTTCATCTTCCTCAATCCCAGTGACCGTTCGGGGAACAACAACAGTTTCTCCGCGCGCAAAGGGGTTAGGCTGAACGGCGATGGGCGTTTCTTCGACTGTTAGAGTTAGATTGCCTTGTGAAACCGCGACCCGTGAAATGCGAACCTCTTGTCCCATGACGATGGTGCCTGAGCGTTGGTCAACCACGACGCGGGCTTTGGTTTCCGGCTCGACCAATATATTCTCAATCCGCCCCAACGCGTGTGCCGTCGAAACCGATTGAGTTGCCGCGATGTTCAGCTCTACCGTTCCTGAATCTCGCATGATTGCAACCGCTCGATTGAATTCCCTATTGATCGCCGTTTCGATACGGCTGGCCGTGGTGAAATCGGGCTCGCGCAGGGCCAACCGCATTTCTGTAAGTGTCGAGAGATCGAAGTCGATCTCGCGCTCAACCCGCGCGCCCGAAGGGATCACACCAGAGGTCGGCACACCCCGTACGACCGACGCCGCCTCGCCCTGGGCCACGGCGCCTCCGGCAAGCACAGTGCCTTGCGCCACCGCGTAGATTTGGCCGTCCGCAGCGTTCAGCGGTGTCATAACCAAGGTGCCGCCAAGCAGACTATCAGAATCGCCGATGGCCGACACCGTAACATCTATCTGCCCACCGACCCGCGCAAACGGCGGTAGGCTGGCTGTCACCAAAACGGCCGCCACGTTTTTGGGCCGGAAATCTTCGCCGTTCACGTTGACACCCAGCCTTTCAAGGATGTTCGACATGATTTCTTCCGTGAAAGGCGAGTTGCGCAGCCCATCACCGGTGCCGTTTAGCCCCACGACAAGCCCATAGCCCACCAGGTCATTGCCGCGCACCCCGTCGAAATCCACAAGATCCTTGAGGCGTATCGTTCCGGCAGATGCGATCCCGGGCAGTAGCATCAGTAGAAAAGCAAGGAGTCTCATCTCAGGAAGTTCACCAATGACAGGTTCGAATTGCGGACGGTGACGGAATACAAGCTCTCCAATTGAACCTGGACGGTCTGGAGTTTTGTGGCGGTCTCTTCCGGATTTGCCGCAATCAGCTCGTTCCTGCTGAATTCCAGGCTGGTCCTGGCTGCACTGTTGCGTGTGGCGGCCTGTTCGATGCGTGCCTGAGCCGAACCGACCTGCGCCCTTAGATTCACCAACTGGTTCTGGGTGTTCGCTAAATCGCCACCTAGCTGTTTAAATAGAGTCGTACGCAGATCCCTTGGTAGGTTAAGTGCATCGTCGGACAACAATGCAGCAACGGCGATATCGCGCATCGCATCCTTAAGCGCGGGATCCGCGGCAGTGATCGGGATTTGGACGCTTTCGTTCTCAGAAACCTGCATCGGTGCCAGTGCAGTATCCGATCCCTGATAGATTACCGCATCAAATCCGGCGGGGTCGTTGAACCAGTCCTCTGCTGCCTGGCGGATATCGACCGCTGATGTGTGGCCCGACAGTTCTCCCCCAAGTGCAGAAAGCAGGGTATCGGCAGAAGCCAGCGGAGAGACATCCGTGGTCGTTCCGGAATACAAGCTACGCCCGCCTGCGCGTTTGTTCAGCGCGGACATGATCGTGTCCAGTTCGTTTCGCGCCAGCGCCGATGCGTTTTCGTGGCTGACCGCTTGGTTTGACGTGCCAAACGACAACAGGGTTGCCGCAACCTCATCCACGGAGTCATTGACCGTTGTCAGGCTGAGCTGCGTGGCATCTGTGAAAAGCTGGGCCTCAGCCGTCGACACCTTGAATGCGTCGAGGCGCGAAAGGCTTCGGTCCAGATCCAGCAGGTGAGAATAGTCCCCATCGAGTCGTCCAGAAACGTCCTGAACCTTGCCGCTGACCAACTCGTAAGACAGGGTCTCTATTTGGTTTCTAAGCTCGACCGAGCGGGTCTGAAGTCTCATCCCGCGCGCCAGATCACTGATAGACGTAAAATTTATCATCACAGCCTCAACAAGGTTTCCATCAATTCATCAACTACCGAGATCACCCGTGCATTGGCGGCATAAGCCTGCTCAATCTTGATCAGGTTCTGTAGTTCCTGATCGGTGTTAACGCCTTGCGCCGTCTCGATTCGGACCATTTCTTGCTGAGCACTATTGGCAAATGTCAGACTTTGACTTGCTGTATGTGCGTCTGATCCGGCCTTGGACATCAACGCTTCGGTCAGATCAGCTGCGCGCATTTCACCGGTGCCAAAGGGCGACCCCGCGACGGGGCGCGATTCGCTCAGTATCGCTCCGAACGCCTGTAGTTGTGTGGCATCACCTGAATTACCCGGAGCCGTCGCGCCAAGCCCGTCACGCAAGAGCCGACTGTCGCCGCCGTTGTCGGGATCGACAATCTTGTTCAGACCAATGCGCGAAGCCAACCCAGCAGGTGCCGTGGAATCGAACCGTTTGCCGTCGTCGGTGAACAGGCCGGGGTCAGTGGGCTTTGCAGTTGGATCCAATCCGGGTGTTTCGAACCGTTCGATCAAATCGCGGGCGACCGAGTCCAGGTTGGCCTGCGCCTCTACGGCAAGCTCATCGCGGATTTGAAACTGCGCCATAAGTGCGCCGCCCTTAATCTGCGCGCTATCCCCACTGGTGCGCACAGGCTTGCCATTCATTTCCAGCCCGGACAGCAAACCGTTATCAAGGGTCATATGAGCCTGGATATTGCCGGATTTCGAGAACGAGAACTCGGCCGCGCTGCCTTCCAGCAGGATAAGCCCACCGTCAGAATACAGCGATACCTGCTCATTCGGACGCGCCATCACGTTTACAGGCACCACCGCGTTAACTTGGTCAATCAGAACCTGCCGCTGATCAAGAAGGGCTCCGACATCACCACCCGAGTGCTTAATTGATGGAATTTTGGTGTTGAGCTTTTCGATCTCTTTGAGCGTTTGGTTCAGGCTGTCCACTTGCCGACCAATCGAGCGATCAGCTTCCGAGCGTAGATGCCGAACGCCCTCGGACGCTCTGTTGATGTTTGTCGCCAGATCGCGACCGGTACGAGCGACCTGATCGAGGCGTTCAGACGAGTCCGGCAGGCTAGCTGCGGTGATCAAGCTGTTGTCGAACTCTGCCAGTGCATTCGCCAGCGATCTGGGGTCGTCGGCTGTACCGATGAAGTCTTCCACGTTGGTGAAAAACTTCGATACCGCAGTACGATAGGCCAGATCCGAGTCCGTGGCACGGCGATTTGCTGTTAGTACCGGGTCATGATTACGGACGACGCCAACCGTACGCACCCCAGTACCAGAGATTCTATTGGTCGTCAGTTCCAACGACCTACGAGCGTAACCGGGTGTCAGCGCGTTGGCGATATTATCCGACACAACCGACGTACCGCGGCTGGAAGCGGCCAGGCCACTTACCGCGTTGTTGAATGCTGTTGACAAGTTCATCAGGCAGCCCTCCTTTTCGGATCAAAACCGAAATTAACGTTTGATGTTGGTGGTTTCCTGCAGCATTTCGTCAACGGTCTTGATCACCGTTGCGGTTGAGGAATAAGCGCGCTGGGTTTGAATCAGCGACGTCAGTTCGGTCGAGACATCGGTGGTCGATTCTTCCCGTGCGAAGGACACAAGCTCCCCGGTTGGGCCTTCGCCTGCATTCCACAGGAAAAAGTTGCCGCTTTCCCGCGACGGTGCATAGGTCTGGCTGTCCAGCGCCGTCAGCCCGTTGGGATTGGGTACGTCCGCCAGAGGAATCTGGAACATACGGCGGCTGATGCCTGTATCGTAAAACGCGTAGACATACCCGTTTTCATCGACCTGGATGCTGGATAGCGTACCAACGGCAGATCCGTCGCGCGTGATCGAAACCGGGGCAAAGGTGTCTGACAGCTGGGTAATGCCTTCGTTGTCACCGATCAGGCCAAGATCGATCTCCATCGGGCCACCTTTGACATCTACGACAACGCTGCCTGTGTCTTCATCGTAATCCCCACCTTTGACCTTGGTGACTGTTTCCAGCGTACCACCTGCAGTACGGCTGTCGGTGAAGGTCAGGGTGTACTCCCCAACAACATCCCCGTCCGAGGCTGAATCGCGCAGAGTCATAGTCCATTTATTGCTGCTGCCGTCTGTGGGAACAGTTGGCTTAAGCTCGATATCAATGGTCTCGGTCTTGCCCAGGTTGTCAAAATATTCGATCGACAGGGGTTGCGTGTCTCCCGAAGCACCCGCTTGGGTGGCCGTAGCGGGAAGGTTCATGCGAAGCTTCGCCTTTGTGGTCGGAGAGCCCGCCAGCTGATTGACGCTAAGCTGTACAGGCTCCAGCGCGGCGGGCGTATCCCGGGCAACAGTCGGGATCGACCCATCCGAATTGGCACGCCAGCCCAAAAGCACAAGACCGGATTGGGTGACAAGGTATCCTTCCTCATTGGGGCGGAACGATCCGGTGGTGGTCAGCAGCATCTCGTTGGATCCGCCGGCAATTTGCGAGCTTGGGCGAACTGGCAGCAAGCCCCGGCCGCGCACCGCCAAATCGGTCGAGTTGTTGGTGGTGACCAAGGACCCGCGCTGGTCGATAAGGCGCTGGCTGGTGGTTCTGACCCCGCCTGCGGAGTAACTGCCACCCTGGCCCGTCGTGACCATCGAGTGAAAATCCGTATTTACCCGTTTGTAGCCGTAAGTCCCGGAATTCGCGATGTTGTCCGAAATTGTGGACAGTCGGTTGGCGTTGGCCTTCAATGCGGCCACGCCGGCATTCAACGAGGAGGAAATTGTCATTGGTACGCCCTTCTGTTGCGTCAATCTTGAAGCAACAGCTAGCGCACTGTCCTTAACAGCGCGCTAACAGGTAAAATGCAGTCTATCCAAACTCTCAGGTGTTGCGCAGAAAGATGATCTCAATCCTATTGTTGCGCACGGCCATCGGGTTCTTGTCAGACAGTTCACGATCGGCATGACCCGTGACGCGATCCAGCCGTGAGTTTGAAAAACCCTTGTCTTCAAGAAGTTGGCGGACAACCTGCGCGCGTGATGTCGAGACATCCCAGGACGGGTTTCGGGCCAAGACCACAGGCGATGCGCTGACGTGGCCCTCGACCGCAACTTGATTGGTCACAATGTCCGAAGATCGCGCCACCAGTACCGCCAGCGCCCGCATCATAGGCGTTGGTTCGTCCGTTCCCGATTCGAACAGGGGCTGATCCTCTGTATCGAACAGCTCGACTACCAGGCCTTCGTCGGTGACCCGCGTGACGATGTGTTTAAGAACCTTATCAGATACCAAACTTTCCCCGGTGCGACCCAGAAGCTGCGCCTCAAGCGTAGTAAGATCTTCGGATACTTCCTTACCCTTGTCCGCGCTTACACCGCTTGACCCGCGTGCCTGCCTAGCAGTCGTGGGCTGTTGTTTTGCAGCCCCGGACCCTTCCATCACGAGGGTTACCTCGGAAAACATGTCATTGCCGCCAAAGGGTCCATCGCCGCCGCCCGAAACCGGGTTAACCGGAATTGTCGGCGAGAAATAATCTGCAAGCCCCTTTCGTTGTTTTTCAGTCGTTGCGTTTAGCAGCCACATCAACATGAAGAACGCCATCATGGCTGTGACGAAGTCTGCATACGCAACCTTCCACGCACCACCGTGGTGGCTTTCACCACCTGACACACGTTTCTTCTTGATGATGATCGGCGCCGCATTGGATTGCGTACCCATCTCCACCACCTTTTTTATCACCCAGCTACAGGCGTAGCCGTGCAGGTGTTAAGGTGGTCTTAACACTTAAAACTGTCCGGACTTCTTCAGCGCGGCAGGTTGGCGGTGGCGCGTCGCAGGATCAGTTGCAGGCGGTTGAAGCTGTTCTTTATCCCGTCTGTATCGAGTTTGCCAAAGAAAGCGTCCAACTCATCGTGTACGCGTACGGCCTGATCCAGCAACGGGTCGGCGCCTTCGGCGTATAGACCGGCTTTGATCATCACCTCGGACTGTTCATAGCTGCCCACCAGCTTGCGGGTTTCCGAGATCATCCGGTTTTCCTCTTCGGATGCCGCCCCCGGCAGGCTGCGCGAGACCGAGCGGCTGAGGTCAATGGCGGGAAATCTGCCGCGTTCGGCAATTTCACGGCTCAGGACAATGTGCCCGTCCAGCACACCGCGCAGAATGTCGGCGACGGGTTCATCCATATCCGATCCGGCAACCAGAACACTGAAAACCGCCGTGATATCGCCCTGATCGCCAGAACCGGGGCCAGCACGTTCACAGAGACCAGCGATCAAAGGCGTCACTGAAGGCGGGAAACCGCGAAGCGAGGGGGCCTCGCCCATAGCCACGGCAATTTCCCGATGTGCCTCGGCAAAGCGGGTCACCGAATCGGCCAGAAACAGGACGTTCAACCCTTGATCCCGCAGGTGCTCGGCAATGGAAATTGCAGACCATGCGCAACGCCTGCGTGCCAACGCCGACTGGTCCGAGGTGGCCGCAACAACGACCGACCGCTTCATTCCCTCAGTCCCAAGCGCGTGTTCCACGAACGCGTTTACCTCGCGTCCACGTTCGCCCACCAATGCAACGACGACTGCGTCCGCCTGCATTGATTTTGCCAGTGTTGCCAGCAGCGTGGATTTGCCCACGCCCGACCCGGCGAAGAGGCCAATGCGCTGACCTTGTACGATAGGCAGCATAGTGTTGAGCATGGCCAACCCGGTTTCCATCCGCTTGCCCAGCGGTTTTCGGGTCACCGCCGGGGGTGGAGCCCGCATAATGTCCTGCCCCACCGCTCCGGGAAGCAAGGGTTTACCGTCCAGCGGCCTGCCGAAAGGATCAACCACGCGCCCCAGCCAGTGCAGACCCGGAGCAAAAGCGGGCGTCTGGTCCAGAATCACCTGATCACCAAGGCTGACCCCATCCGGTGCGGCCGTCGGTAACATGTGAATAACCTCTGCCTCAACATGCAGCACTTCGCCCGGCAGATCCGACGCGCCGCCACGTCGAAGAGTCAGGTGGTCACCGATTCGTGCTTTCCCCTCCAGCCCCTGAATTTCGATGACACCTCGCGCAACGCCTGAGACGCGACCCAAATGACGCATAGTGGATAAACGGTCGAACTCGCATTTCAGAAGCGACGGGTCGAGATTTGACATTGTGGGTTCTCCAACAGGTTTCTGAAAACGCTTTCTAAAGGAATCGGGGTTAAGCCTTGATTGAAATTAATCGAGGGAGAAGCCCCGATGTTCTATGACCTGAACGTCTTTAAAACAGCGTACGCAATGGCAACCCACGCCGGTCAACGGCAGGCTGTCATCGCGCGCAACATGGCCAATGCAGATACGCCGGGCTATCAGCCCCATGATATTGAGGCCTTTCAGAAAACTTTCGAAAGCTCCGGCCGTCGGGTGGAAATGATAGCCACACGAGACGGCCACCTGAATGGCACCACCGAAACGCTACCCTGGTCCGAGTATGAAGTGACGCCGTCAGGTGATCCAAGGGCCAACGGTGTGTCCGTCGAAGAAGAGATGTTCAAAGCGATTGAGGTCAAGCGCCAGCATGATCGTGCTCTGGCAATCTACAAGTCTTCGATGAATGTCCTGCGCAGCAGTCTTGGCCGAACATAAAAAGAGCGTACCATGAGTGATTTTTCCAATTCCCTCGCCGCATCGACGAGCGCGTTGCGGGCGCAGTCTGCCCGCTTGCGGCACGTGTCCGAGAATATCTCGAACGCGGACACACCGGGCTATCGCCGCAAAACCGTACCGTTTGAGACTGTGCAAAAGGATGGCCGCGAGGTTGTGCAGGTCGGAGATGTCAACCTCGACCGTCGCGACGGGTCGCGCATTTATGACCCTGGGCACCCATTGGCCGATGAAACCGGCCACTACACCGGCTCAAATGTCGATCTGATGATCGAAATCGCCGACGCGCGCGAAGCGCAGCGAAGCTACGAAGCCAATCTCAAGATGTTCGACCAGACACGCCAGATGTCGTCGAGCTTGATGGAACTCCTCAGAAAATAAAGGACACCAGAATGGATATCCGATCCCTTACCGCAGCACAAAACTATGCCTTTGCGCGCCCCGCCACACAGGCCGATCCCGATCACATCGGAGTGGCGCAGGGATTGCGGTCTACTTTTCAGGATTTTACGGCGACCCTGAAACGGTCAGAGCAGGTCTCTGAGGTTGCCATGACAGGCCAGGCGGACCCGCACGCCCTTGTGCAGGCCCTGGCCCAGACCGAGCTTGCCGTGGAAACGGCGGTGATCGTGCGAAACAAGGTGGTAGAGGCCTATCAGGAAATCCTCAGGATGCCGGTCTGACGACATGCTGAGCGAAGGTCTTTTCTATGACATCGTACGCCAGGCATTGTGGGTCGCGGTCATCACCTCGGTTCCGATCCTGGCGGTGGCGCTGATCTCGGGTCTGATCATCGGCCTGTTTCAGGCGCTGACCTCGGTGCAAGAAATGACGCTGACCTTCGTTCCCAAGCTTATCGCCATTGTCATCGTGTTCTGGATCTCGATGGGCTTCATGACCCAGACGCTGGTGACCTTTTTCGCTTCAACCCTGATCCCACTGATCGCCGGAGGTCGTTGATGGATTCCGTTTATACCACTTTGTCCCGCCAGTCTGGGCTAATGAATGAAATGCGGCTGGTTGCGAACAATATCGCCAACGCAAATACAACAGGATACCGCGCGCAAGGCGTCGTGTTTTCAGAGTATGTCCGCGACAGGCCAGGCAACACTTCGTTATCCATGAGTCGGGCCGAGGTGCGCAACACATCACTGCAACAAGGTCTGCTGACCGAGACAGGGGGTCAATTCGATTTCGCAATCGAGGGTGATGGCTTTTTCATGGTTGCAACCCCTGCGGGTAATCGGCTGACGCGGGCGGGGGCGTTTTCGCCCAGCGGCCAGGGCGATCTAGTCACAATGGATGGGTACCGGGTACTGGATAGCAACGGTGCACCCGTTTTCATCCCGCCGAATGGTGCTTCGATCGACGTAGGCAATGATGGCACGCTGAGCATCGGGGGGCAGTTTCTGGGGCAGATCGGCGTCTATCGCGTGGCTGATCCCAAGATGCTGGTGCGAGAGGGCAGCACCCAGTTCCGGACTGAGGAAGATGTTGACCCGGTGGAAAACCCCATAGTCCTGCACCGTTTCCTTGAAGGATCCAACGTCAACGCAGTCGAACAGGTGACACGGCTTGTAGAGGTTCAGCGCGCCTATGAGCTTGGCCAGAGTTTTCTGGAAACCGAAGACGACCGTTTGCGCGGTGCGGTCAAAACACTGATGCGCTGATATTTGAAAGGAAGATTCCAAAATGCGGGCTTTGAAGATTGCAGCAACAGGCATGACTGCGCAGCAGATGCGGGTCGAAACGATTTCCAACAACTTGGCGAACACGAACACAACCGGCTACAACGCGCGCCGGGCCGAATTCGCGGATTTGCATTATCAGCAGATGGCACGGCCCGGAGCAGTAAATGCCAATGACGGGACCGTCCTGCCGACGGGTATTCAACTGGGTCTGGGGGTGCGTCCTGCGGCTGTAACGGTGCAACTGGCGCAGGGGGCGTTGTCAGAAACGGGAAACGATTTGGATGTCGCCATCGAAGGGCGCGGATACCTTGAGGTAACGCTGCCTAATGGGCAGTCGGCCTTTACCCGCGATGGTAGTTTGAAACAGTCCGCCGAAGGATTGATCATCACCTCGGATGGGTTCGCAGTGGCCCCGGAAATCACCATTCCCGACGATGCCCGGTCGATCTCGATCAATGCGTCGGGTGAGGTCTATGCCTATTTCGACGATACGACTGACGGGCAACGGTTGGGGGAACTGACGCTTGCCAGTTTCTCGAACGCCAAAGGGCTCGAAGCGATTGGCGGTAACCTGTTCAAAGAGACCGAGGCCTCTGGCGCACCAATAGTCGGAACCCCGGGTGAGGACGGGCTGGGCACCCTGCGACAGGGTTATCTTGAGGACAGTTCGGTCGATGCGGTGCGCGAGGTCACGGAACTGATCGAGGCGCAGCGAGGCTACGAGATGAACGCCAAGGTCATCTCTGCCGTCGATCAGATGATGGGCGCAACGACACAGGTGCGGTGATGCGGTTCCTGATCCTGATCCTGATAGCATCGCTTCTGGTGCCGGTGGCTGCCATAGCCGATACCGTCGTTCCAACCCGGACGATCCGCGCCAAGGAAATTATCGCGGCCAACGATCTTGAGACCAAACCCCAAAAGGTAGCCGGAGGTATCAGTGATCCTGAGTTCCTGGTTGGGTTAGAAGCCCGCGTGGCGCTGTATCCGGGGCGCCCCATTCGCGCGACTGACGTGGGGCCACCCGCACTTGTGGATCGCAACGACCTTGTTGTGCTGATCTTTGACCGCCAGCCGCTGTCGATCACGGCAGAGGGTCGCGCGCTGGGGCGTGGAGCCGCCGGAGATCGCATTCGGGTCATGAACCTTTCGTCCCGCACCACCATCTCCGGCGTAGTTCGACCGGATGGCAACATCGAGGTAAAATGATGTCCATACTCTCCAAGTCTCTGCTCGGCGCGGTTCTGCTCGTGTCGGCCTGTGGGCGCGTTGATCACCTGGGTCGGCCGCCAAGCTTTACCCCAAACGAGGACTCTCCGGAACAGGTCGCGATGCTGTGGCCAGGACTGCCACTGCATACCCAGCCGCAACGCAATGTGGACCAGTCCTCGTTGTGGAGCGGTGGGCAGAATTCTCTGCTGGGAGATCAGCGGGCGATCAAGAAGGGTGACATCCTGACGGTCGTGATCGAACTGGACGAACAGGCAGAGTTCACGAATGACACGGAACGGTCGCGTTCGGCCTCGGAAAGCCTTGGGATAAACGGATTGTTTGGATTGCCGCAGCGCGCGAACCGGCGCTTGCCCGAAGGGGCGTCGCTGGCAGAGGCTGTTGCGATCAACTCCGCTTCGGAAAGTGAGGGCGAAGGGTCGGTGACGCGCAAGGAAAAACTGACGCTGCGCGTAGCTGCGACGGTCGTGGATGTTCTTCCGAACGGCGTCCTGTCGATTACTGGTTCGCAGGAACTGCGGGTCAATTTCGAACTGCGCGAGCTGTTGGTCACAGGCTACGTGCGGCCGCAGGATATCTCGCGCAGGAACGAAATCACCTATGACAAGATCGCTTCGGCCCGTGTGTCTTATGGTGGACGAGGACAGATCACGGATGTGCAACAGCCACGCTTCGGCCAGCAGATCCTTGACGCTGTACTGCCGTATTAAGGAGCGGATGTGATGAAGATACTTCTACCCGTTTCGTTTCTGCTGCTGGGTCTTGGCGCCGGTATTGGGGCCGGAGTGACACTTCCGCCGGTCAGCAAGCCGAATGAGGCCGCAAAACACAGCCATGACGCGGCGAAACCCACCGAGATATCATCAAATAAAAGCGATATGGTGGGGGAAAACTACAAGAACAGCGACTATGAGTACATCAGGCTGCCAAAGCAATTTGTAGTACCCGTCGTTGACGAGGACCGGATTGCGGCACTTGTTACGATGTCATTGAGCCTTGAGGCCAGCGTTGGTACGACCGAAGTTTTCTATGCGATCGAGCCGAAGCTGCGTGACGGTTTCTTACAGGTCATGTTTGACCATGCAAATACTGGCGGTTTCAACGGTGCGTTCACCGAGTCAGACAACTTGGATGTACTGCGCAAAGCGTTGCTAGAGGTGGCGCGCAAAAGCATGGGCGGTGGCGTTTCGCAGGTCTTGATCATGAGTGTCAGCCGTCAGGATGTTTGATCCTGACGGCTTTTATAGCCTGTTACCTAGTACACTGACGATTTTTTCCCCCGTGCGCGTTTGAGCACCTCTTTCTGCGCGGCGGAAAGCTTCACGACGGCTTGTTGGCGGCCGAATGCCGTGCGCAACGCTTCCATTGCGTTAAGTTTTTGGGCACGAATTCGGGCCAATTCCAGATTGAGTTGGCGACGTGATGCCGATTCCCAGCTGCTCCACAAAATATCTGTACCGGTCACGCGGTAGCCCTCGGACGAGGCGCTGTCCTTTCGCGATTGCTGCACCTGCGCTTCAAGCCGGGCCAACTGCTGCTGCACGCGGGCCTCAGCCTCAAGCAAGGGGCGCAAAAGCTTACGCTCTTTTTGAAAAATGGCTTCAGTGACTTTCTCAAGATCCGAAAATACGTCTTGTTTCACCTGATCTGTCCTTTTGCCTTTTTGCGCATGGCCTCTGCGAAACGGATCGCCGCCGCGACAGGCCGATAATGTTCTTCCGCAATTTCCTGTCCGATCTCGACCGCTGCATGCAGGGCGCGGGCAGTGGGCGGGTCGGAATGCAGTGGAACACCGGCTTCCATGGCGCGGGCTCGGATGGCGGCGGCGACCTCATCAACGCCCTTGGCCACGCAAACTGGCGCGGATCCCGCTGTACGGGCCCATTTCAAGGCTACAGCGTAGTGGGTTGGGTTGACGATGACGACGTCCGCTTCGGGCACGTCCGACATCATTTGGTTCATGGCGATGTCCTTTGCACGTTGGCGGCGTTGTTGTTTTACGTGGGGGTCGCCTTCGGCATCTTTGGTCTCGTCCTGAACTTCCTTGCGCGACATCCTGTTCTTGCGCATGTGTTCCGCGTGTTGCCACAGGTAATCCACCACCCCGATCGCCAGTGCCACTGCAATAACGATGAACATAAAGCGAAACAGAAAGTTCATCATCAACATCACGGACATCCGTGCGGGTGATGCGCTGGCCGAAAGAATCACGGCCATGTTGGCCTTTAGAAACAGCGCCAGGCAGGTACCGTAGATCACCAGTTTCACAAAGCTTTTGGCAAATTCGAACAAGCCACCGCGACCAAATTTGTTCTTGGCGTTGGAGATGATCGAGATGCGGGAAAGCTTCGGCTTTAATTTGCTGGGCGCGAAGATCAGCGCGCGTTGAGCGATGAGGCTAAGAAGAACCGCAGCGGCGGGTACAGCGAATAGGAGGCCGGCCGACAGTAACGCGGTAGACAACATCCCTCCGACCGGGTTGGCGGCTGATCCGTCAACCAATAAAGGTGCGATTTCACCGGCCTGGTCAATCAGTACGGCGAACAAGCTGCCCATGCTCTGCACGCTGAATTGTCCAGTTGCGAGCAACGCGACAAGCAACCCAGTATAGGCGGCCACGACGGACAAGTCGTTCGACTTCGCAACCTCACCCTTTTCGCGGGCTTTCTGAAGCTTTTGCGGAGTCGCCTCGTGGGACTTGTCGCTGTCGTCGTCAGATGTGCTCATCGCGGGTCCTCAAGCGGGTTCAGCATGAATGAGAACAAGGCATCCGACCATACCGACAGGATCAGGGGGGTTCCTGCGAACAGAAGGAAAAGGCCCGCGAAGGTGATGGCTGGCGCGCCGACAAAGGCCACCATCAACTGCGGCATCGCACGGTTAATGACGCCCAGCGCGAGGTTGTAGATCAGCGAGGCTATGACGAAGGGCATGGCCAGGGAAAAGGCCAATGCAAAGCTGCGCGCGATCTGTTGCACCCCCCATTGTGACAGGTCCGGCGCAAGCGGCGCTGTGCCCATCGGAAACAATGTATAGCTGTGGATCAGAAACTGCGCCGCGCGGACGTGTAAGCCGAGCAAAACAGCAAGTGTTATCCCGGCCAGCGTCAGCATGTACCCCATCGCCGGGACAGGGTCTGCAGCGGTCGGTCCAAGAATTTGCGACAATGACGTTGCCTGGGCAGCAATCGAGCCTGCGGTCTGCAAGGCCAATACGAATACCCGCAGCGCAATTCCCAAGGCGACCCCGATCAGCACTTCGGTTAATACCATACCTACCATAGGCAGCAGGTCTGGCTGGGTGACTAGCTCCGCAATCGCAGGTGTTACAATCAAGGTGAAAGCCGCAGCGACACTAAACTTTACGCGCGTCGGGATGCTGCGTTCGCCGAAGGCGGGCAGCAGCGAGACCATCGCCGAGACACGTAGAAAAACGGCAAACAGGTGCCACAGACCTTCGCTCAGCTGGGGCAAAAGCTCCGGTGGCAACGCGATCATGCGGGGACCGTTCCGACCAGCGCCGGGCGCGCCTCAAGCCCTATCTCTTCAAAGGAAAGTACAGGGTTGGCAATGCCTCGCGCATGCATGACGGTGCGCAGCAACCGGCGTCGCCGGGTCGAGGTGACCAATGCAGGAAACAACCCGTGATCGGCGGATTGCGCCACACTATCGGTCACACCGTCAGCCAGTTTGTTGAACAGGTTAGGCGGCAGCGCCACGTCCAGGCCAGACACAGGCGCATCTATCTGATAGGTGGCGAATGTATCTTCCCACTCCGGCGCCAGCTGAATCAGGGGGATCGAACCGTCTTCGCGTTTCATCTCCGCGACCAGTTGAAAGCCTAACCGCTGTCGAACCAGTTCGCAGATGCCTTCGGGCTGGGTAGTAGTCAGGCGCGCCTCGGCAACGGATTCCAAGATAAGGGCCATGTTGCGGATGGAAACCCGTTCGTCCAAAAGCAGCCGTAGCACGGCATGCAACGTGTCGATCGGCACCTTGTCGGGGATCAACTCATCCAACAGTTTGCGGTTTGCCTCAGCCCGGACCGGATCACTCAGACGCGTCATCTCGGACAATAGCCGGCGAAGGGATTTCAGCGTCAGCAGGCGCGAGAAATTCTGCTTGATGATCTCAAGCAGATGGGTGGCGAGAATCTCGGGCGGTGAAACGATGGTGGCCCCGCTTAACGCAGCGGCCTCTTGGTCCTTGGGTAGAATCCACCGCGCAGGCGCGCCATATACAGGTTCGGTGACATCATTCCCCTCGGGCAGCACATCCTGGCCGTCCTGCACCAACGCCAGCACCAAGTCAGGGTTCAGAACACCGCGCGCCTGCTCAACTCCTTGCACCTTGACCACATAGGTGCCCATTGGCAGTTCGGCGCGGTCGGTCAGGCGAATGTCAGGTAGGATCAGGCCAAAGCTAGAGGCCACGTAGGTCCGCATATTGGCAATCCGAGCATCCAGCCCGGTACCCGGATTCAGAACCATACTGACCAGATCCGGCGCGAATTCCAGATGAACGTCGTCGAGGTCCAGAATGTCTCCGATAGCTTGAGAAGCCGGCGTGTCATCCTGTGCCGTAGGGTCTGCGGCCTCGGCGTCTTGCGCGGATTGCTTGCGGTAAACAGTAAAGGCCGCGTAGCCCAGCACGCCCGCGCCCAAAATGAATGGCAAGAAGGGCAGACCGGGCACAAGTGCAAATAGCACCATGAGCATTGCGACAGTTCCCAGAGCGGCCGGATGCCGCCCCAATTGCGAGAAAATCGCATTATCGGTTGCGCCCTGCGTGCCGCCACGCGCCAGCAACAGAGCCGAGGCGATTGAGATTATAACGGCCGGGATTTGCGACACCAACCCGTCGCCAACGGTCAGTATGGCATAGGTTTCAAACGCCGACGAAATTGGCATCCCGTGCACGATTACGCCCATGATCAGGCCCATCACAAGGTTCAGCAAAGTGATCAGTAGCCCGGCAACCGCATCGCCTTTGACAAATTTTGACGCCCCGTCGAGTGAGCCGAAAAAGGTCGTTTCCTGCTGTTCGCGCTCACGCCGCTCTTTCGCCTGCTGGTGGTCGATGGCTCCGGCGCTCATGTCGCTGTCGATTGCAAGTTGCTTTCCGGGCATCCCGTCCAGAGCAAATCGCGCGCCAACCTCGGCCATGCGCGCGGCACCCTTGGTGATCACCATAAAGTTCACGATCAGCAGAACGCCAAAGACAACCAGCCCAAGAAATATGCTGCCGCCCATAACGAAATCGGCAAAGCCTTCGATTACGTCTCCGGCGGCGTTTGGTCCAGTGTGGCCTTGCCCGATGATCAACTTGGTTGAGGACACGTTCAGCGACAGCCGCAACATCAGCGAGGCCAGAAGGATTGTTGGAAAAGACGAAAAATCCAATGGCCGTTCGATAAACAGCGTCAGCGTGAAGATCAGGATCGCCAAGGCGAACGAGGTCGCCAGACCCACATCCAGCACCCAGGCGGGCATTGGCAGGATCATCATCACGATGACCGTCATCAGCGCAAGCGCCAGCAGCACGGTCGGAGAAAACAGGGAACGGGCGTCGATTTTGGGCACGCGATTCTCCTAGTCGAACGAGATAAAGGCGGTTGCAGCGCCGGACGGCGGAACCAGAGAGCCCAGCGATTTCCCGCCAGACTGTTGAGGGTTTATCGGGAGCAGAGAGGCCGCACTGGAAGTCGACGTGTCATCCTCGCCCCAGCCCAAGGCTTGCTGCCCGCTTTGATCCAGTTGGGCAAAAACGGTCTGAAAACGGCTTGAATACGACTGTGCCAGTGATGGTGTGCGGGAATGATAGGCCCCGACCGCAGCGGGCCAGGACCCGAGCTCGGCATATAGCCTTTTCAGAAAACGAGCGGCATAAGCGGCATTTTCATAAGGGTCGAACATCGCATCAATGGATCGGAAAGCCTTGCTATGCCAACGATAATTGATTTGAAAACAACCGATATCAAAGCTGCGTTTGCCCGCTTTGAAAATGTTGAAGACGTAAAATTTTGCCTCGCGTTCCGAGGTGAACCAAAATCCCTGCCCCTCAACATTTATGGTCCACGGCCAAGGCTCGAGCCGCCCGTCCCGCGTGCGCCCGGTTTCTATGCGCGCAATCGCACGCAGAACGTCCAATGGTACGTCTTCGGCATGGGCGGCGCGGCGGGCGGCGGCGTCACATATCCTGGCCCCGCCGGCATTCGGCATGGCAAAACCCTGATGCGCCACGCACAAGGTTAGAAAACAAAGCCCAAGAATCAAAAGATGAGGCATTCTGCCAGTCCGGAATTCTGATCAATCCGGGCCAAGCTAGTCTTGCTAGGGTTTACAGAGGGTTATCAGCCACTCAAATTCGATCTATCCGGCGGCCAAACACGACACTTGTGTTTGTGCGCTGAACACCGGGGATCTTGGCCAAGTCGTCAACCAGAATATCCAGATCCTCGAGCCTCGGAGCCTCGGCGGACAACAGCAGATCGAACTCACCATTGATGGACAGGCAGAGTTTCACTTCGGGGTAGGCCTCAAGCCGTTTGATGATGCGCGTGGTTTCCTTTTGCTGCACTTCAAGCAAGACAATGACCTGCACGCGTGGGGCATCTTCGGGGCTGTTCAATACGACGGAATATCCGGCGATTGTGCCGTTCTCTTCCATTCTGCGAATTCGCTCATGCACGGTCGTCCGGGCTACGCCCAGTTTCGCCGCGATTTTCGAGGTCGACTCGCGGGCGTTGTGTTGCAGCGCAGCTATGATGCGACGGTCTAGTTGGTCCATGGTAGTCCAAGGTGTAACACAGCGCGTTTGCGGCTCAAGATGTGTCGGAATGCTTTTGGAAATGGCTGTCTGGCCCGAGCGTGGCCAAATTACCAACGCTGCCGCGAGCCCGGGCGCCGAGGTCAGGGCCATCCATAAAAGCGTTGTCGCCAGCCCGGTTGCCCAACAGTGCAGCAATCTGAGCGCCCGGCAGGTGGCATTGAGCACGAATGCGCACCAACTTTATAGGTATTTTGTTATCGTCTTAAAGCTTTCTATGTCAGGTGAATCGCTTTGACCATCAGGCGACAGACAGTGTTCGATGTGATCGTAGATCAAAACGCGCTTGGCGATAGCGATTGCTTTTTCAACAGCAAAGAGTTGCTGGGCAATGTCGGCGGGAGGGGCCTGATCGTCCAGCATTTGTATGACCTTAGCCAAGTGACCATTTGCCCGTTTGAGCCGTGCCGAGATCTGTGGATGAGAATTGCGGGTGTCCAGCGTCATATCTATATCCCTATCCCCCCCATATGGATTCTGTCAAACGCGGGCGACATGAATAGCGTGATCCTGCCTGTGGCGTTGAGTTTGCGGACCAAACCGCCTATTTCGGGGGCAATATCGCGTAAAGGAAGACCCTCGTGGCAAACCATCTCTATAAAAACGACCTGCCGGACGGGCTGGACCTTGGTTCCGTAGTGGCGATTGATTGTGAAACCATGGGGTTGAATCCGCATCGCGATCGCCTGTGTGTGATCCAGATGTCCGGCGGCGACGGTCACAGCCATATTGTACAGGTGGAAAAGGGCCAGACCGCAGCACCGAACCTGTGTGCGCTGCTGGAAAATCCGAATGTGCTCAAGCTATTTCATTTCGGCCGGTTTGATATCGCCGCAATGTATCATGCTTTTGGGGCTTTGGCAGCACCGGTTTATTGCACCAAGATCGCCAGTCGACTAGTGCGCACCTATACTGATCGCCACGGGCTGAGGAATTTATGCCAGGAACTGATCGGGGTCGATATTTCGAAGCAGCAGCAAATGAGCGACTGGGGTGCTGAAACGCTGACCGAGGCGCAGTTGGACTATGCCGCATCGGACGTCTTGTACCTGCACCAACTGCGTGATGCGCTGGATGCGCGTCTGGCGCGCGAAGACCGTACCGAGATGGCGCAGGCTTGTTTTGACTTCTTGCCGATGCGTGCGAAGCTTGACCTCGCCGGTTGGCCCGAAACGGATATCTTTGCACACTCATGACCGACAACGAGTCCTTTCTGAAAACTGCCAAGCAGGTTGTCACCGACGAGGCCCGAGCGCTGGATGTGCTGGCTGATGGTCTGGATGACCAGTTCGCCGAAGCGGTGCATATGATCCTTCGGGCGCCGGGCCGAATTATCGTCAGCGGCATTGGCAAATCCGGCCATATCGGCCACAAAATCGCTGCTACACTGGCCAGCACAGGCACGCCCGCCTATTTCGTGCACCCCGCCGAGGCCAGCCACGGTGATCTGGGCATGGTGTCCAAGGGCGATGTGGTTCTGGCGATTTCCAACTCGGGCGAAGCGCCTGAACTGGCGAATCTGCTGGCCTTCACACAACGCTTTGGGATTCCGCTGATCGGGTTGTCGAGCAAGCCGGAAAGTACGTTGATGAAGCAGGCGGACGTGCACCTGTTGATCCCGTCTTTGGGCGAGGCTTGTGGCTTTGGAATGGTGCCCTCGATCTCGACCACGCTGACGTTGGCGATGGGCGATGCGCTGGCGATTGCCCTTATGAAGTACCGCGATTTCAAACCCGAGGATTTCCGCGCCTTTCACCCCGGCGGCAAGCTGGGTGCGCAGCTTTCGACTGCACGTGATCTGATGCACAAGGATTTGCCCTTGGTCCCTGTTGGCACACCAATGAGCGAGGCCTTGCTGGTCATGAGTCAAAAAAGCTTTGGCGTCGTTGGCGTGACGGATGAAACTGCCCGCCTTTTAGGTATCGTGACCGATGGCGACCTGCGCCGGAATATGGATGGCCTTTTGGATAAAAACACCGAAGAGGTCATGACGCGTGACCCGCTAACCATCGCACCTAATGCAATGGCGGAAGAGGCGGTCGCGATCATGAACGACCGCAAGATTACGTCATTATTCGTGGTTGATCCCGCTGCTCAAGGACGGGCCGAAGGCTTGTTGCACATCCACGATTGCCTGCGCGTCGGGCTGGGTTAGACGGGAGGTATCGCAGTGGACGGACATTCACGCAGGGTACAGTTCCTCAAGGTGTTGCTGCCGCTGGTGGCCATCCTGATGCTATCCAGCGTATTCCTTTTGTCCCGTAGTATCGATACCAGCGTGAACGTTCCCTTTGCGCAAAATGATATTGACGAACGGCTGGCGGATCAGGTGGTCACACTGCCAAACTACCGCGGCACCACGCGCAAGGGTGAAGAGGTTCAGATTCAGGCGATCCGGGCCACGCAGGGGACGGGGGCATCCACTCCGACTGCCGCAGAATTCCGCGGTCGTTTGGGTCTGTCGAATGGTGGTGTAATTACGCTGGATTCAAATTCGGGCGTGCTGCGGCCTGACAAGAACTCGGCCACCTTTGTCGGAGACGTGGTCATCACGTCAACAGATGGCACTGTCGTTACCACCGATCTGCTGAACACGGCACTCAACGAAATCCGTGGCGACGCGCCGGGTCAGGTCAATGGAACTGGTATCATCGGTAATTTCACGGCGGGTGGGATGACCTTCGGCGCGGAAAAAAAGGATGGTCCTGTCCATATTATTTTTACAGACGGCGTGAAGCTGATATACGAGCCCGAAAAGGCAGAAAGATAACCTGTGGCAAATTTTCGTTTTGTTCTGATTTGTTGCGCTCTGACCCTGGGTGCTTTTGGTGCGGCTGCGCAGGAAACGCAGGTCGCGTTTGGCGCTGTCCAAGCAGATCCTAGCCAACCAGTCGAGGTGACGTCGGAACGGTTGAACGTCAATCAAGAGGACGGATCGGCCGAGTTTCTGGGAAATGTGATCGTTATTCAGGGTCAGATGCGCCTGACGGCTGAACGCGTGTTGGTGATCTACAATGAGGAACGCTCGGGCATTGAGCGGATGGAAGCGACCGAAGATGTGGTTCTGGTCAGCCCGCCCGATGCGGCCGAGGGCGATTGGGCAGAATATACCATCGACTCGGGCGTCATCGTAATGAAGGGCAATGTGCTGTTGACGCAGGGACCCAGCACCATCAGTGGCGATCAGATGAATGCCAACCTGACGACCGGCACAGCTACGATGACTGGAAATGTCAAAACCATCCTGCAACAGGGTGAAAACTGATGACGCGGCCTGAATTGACCGTGGCCCATGGGCAATCAGGCCTTCGGATCGAAAAACTGCGGAAATCCTATCGCAAGAAAACGGTGATCCGGGATGTGTCAATGACGCTCGACCGGTCCGAGGTTGTTGCGCTGCTGGGGCCAAACGGTTCAGGCAAAACCACAACGTTCTATTCGGTCGCTGGTCTGGTGTTCCCCGAGGCCGGCACCGTCACGATTGACGGGCAGACCGTGACGACCCTGCCAATGTATCGCCGTGCGCGGCTGGGCATCGGCTATCTGCCGCAGGAAATGTCGATTTTTCGCGGTATGAGCGTTGAGGACAATATCGCTTCGGTGCTCGACATCTCGGTGAAGCATGTTCATCGCCGCAAAGAACGACTTGAGGAATTGCTGTCGGACTTCTCGATCGAACATCTGCGTCGGGCACCTGCGCTGGCGTTGTCGGGCGGGGAACGTCGCCGTGTCGAGATTGCGCGCTGCCTCGCGGCTGATCCGAAATACCTGCTTTTGGACGAACCTTTTGCCGGTGTTGACCCGATCAGCGTCGGTGACATCCGCCACCTTGTTGCCGACCTGAAAAAGCGCGGCATCGGTGTTTTGATCACCGATCATAACGTGCGGGAAACGCTCGAGATTGTGGATCGCGCCTACATCCTGCATGATGGTCAGGTCCTGATGTCCGGCACACCGGATGAAGTGGTCGAAAACGAAAACGTACGCCGCGTGTACCTGGGCGAAAACTTCCGGATTTCATAAGCTTGCGCAAAATTGCGCCGACGGTATGGCGGATTTTACGTATATGCACGTCTGTTTTGATTGACTCTTTCGCCGTCTCTTGCCTCAATTGGGTTATGGCGTTTCTTCGGTTCCCGTCTGGATCACGATCCCCCTTCTTTGAAGGGAGGCAGGTGCGGCTACCGCGGAATATGCCTTTATCCCCCACCCGATAAAAAGACATGCGTCGCGCTACGTGACGTAAGAATGGGTGTGAATTGTGAAGGAGATCACATGCGTTACCAAATCAGCGGAAAACAGATCGACATCGGTGCGGCGCTGCAGACTCACGTGCAGACCGAGCTGGGCGAGGTTGTGGGTAAATATGCCCAGCGACCTACAGATGCCAACGTCGTCTTTTCCCGTTCAGCGCATGAATATGTATGCGAAACCACAGTGCATCTTTCCACTGGCCTGACAGCGCAGGCCAAGGCCCATGCGACTGAAATCTATGCGGCCTTCGAAGGCTGCTGTGACAAGATGGAAACACAACTGCGCAGGTATAAGCGGCGGCTGAAGGACCATCACAAGGATCGTGCAGAGCCTGTTGAACTCTTCGGGGCGTCGTCTTATATCCTCGCCTCTGATGAATCTGAGTCGGCTGACGAACCCGAATCCCTGCAGCCGATGATCGTGGCCGAGATGGAAACCAAGATCCCATCGCTGAGTGTTGGTGAAGCCGTTATGCAGATGGAACTTGCCGGTGCCCCGGTGCTGGTGTTCCGGAATGAAAACAAGGATGGATTGAACGTCGTGTATCGTCGGGAAGACGGCAACATAGGCTGGATTGATCCGTAACAGGCAAGAATAGCAAAGGCGCGCCCCCGCATCTGTGGGAGCGTCGCCATGGAGCGTAATCATGGAGCTTTCGAGCATACTGAAGCCCGAGGCAGTCCGCGTATTGTCTTCTGCTTCCAGCAAGAAGCGGTTGTTTCAGGAAATTGCGGATGTGGCTGATGCGACACTGGGCCTTGAAGCTCAGCTCGTCGTTGACGCGCTGCTAGAGAGAGAAAGCCTCGGGCCAACCGGTGTTGGGCATGGCGTGGCGCTCCCGCATGCAAGGATGGGCGGGTTGGAAAGTGTTTCGGGCGTGTTCGTGATGCTTGAAAAGCCACTTGATTTTGGCTCGGTCGACCGCCAACCGGTCGATATCGCTTTTGCCCTGTTCGCGCCCGAAGAGGCCGGGGTGGATCACTTGAAAGCGCTTGCGCTGGTGTCTCGTACCTTGCGCGATACGTCAGTCTGCTCGAAGCTGCGCGCCAACCCGGATCCGGTCAAGCTGTATGCCATTCTGACCGAAGCACAATCAATGCAAGCGGCTTAGTTTACATAAGAAAAAGCCCCCGGACATCCGGGGGCTTTTTCGGGTTCCACCGCGACTACCCGCCGGTGCCCATTTCCAATGTCCACCAGATTTTGCCGCCGCCTTCTTGATGCCAGGCAAACCCCATTTGCGTAGCCTTCGGATCCATGATCACCGAACGCGGCCCGGGTTCCTGCATCCAGGCAGCGAGGGTCTCGGTCTCGGTCTCATAGGTCTCAGAGATCGCTTCACCCAGGAAGGTACCAAAGTAGCCCACGCGCCGCGCGCGGTCGATCGGAGAGGACCCGTCCGACCCAAAATGCCATGGACGATTCTGTCGGGCCATGTCCTTTGAATGTGTTGCCGCGGCAGCGTTCAGTTGTGCGTTCAGTTGCACGGGCTGCAAGCCTTGGGCCTGACGCAGCGCATTGACCGAATCAAGCATGCGGAACTGCAGTTTTTCGGAGTTTCGCCCGATCTTGTAAACTGTCGGCAATGGCCGCCCGTCCGAGCCATAGGTCGGAGTGCTGGTTGGAGTACACGCTGCCAGCGCAACAACGCATGCAAAAAGGAAAGAAACTATACGCGTCATGATTAGCCTGATGATTGGTTTAACCTAGGGCATAGCGCGACAGACGGTCTTGGGCAAACGAACGGTGCCCCCATTTCGCATGATTCTGCCGGTTTGGTTTGCGACTGAAGCATTCTGGCAATAGAATATGTCAGATTTTCAGATTGGCCTTAGCAGAGGACCGTTCATCATGGTGAAGAAATACTTCTACACTTCCACACGTCGTGGGTTCCTGGCCGGAGCGTCGGCAGTACTGGCCTCTCCTGCTATCGCGCAATACATACCCGGCGATCCGCTGCGCCCCGCGCCCGAGCCGGAACCGCAGGTGCGTCGGAACATTTCGGGTTTTCGCGCGCAGGATTGGCGAACCTATTTCTCAAATACAAATAACGGCGCGATCCTGGTTGATACAATTTCTCGTGCGTTACATTACTGGTCCGAAGACCAGAGAACCTACAAACTCTACCCGTCTTCAGTGCCATTGACCGAGGAATTGACGCGTCGTGGCCGGACCAGCGTGATCCGCAAGGTTGAAGGTCCAAGCTGGTCTCCGACACCATCGATGAAAAAGCGAAACCCCGAATGGCCGGACTATATTCCGCCAGGTCCGGATAACCCGTTGGGAACACACGCTTTGTATCTCAGCTGGAAATATTACCGCATCCACGGCACGCATGATACACGCAAGATCGGGCGCCGATCGTCAAATGGATGTATCGGCTTGTTCAACGAAGATATCGCGGAATTGTTTTCAATGACGAATGTTGGCACGCAAGTGTTGCTAATTTGACCACATTTTTGCTCACGAACCCGCTTGCAGCGCAAGTTGCAATTGCATTCCAGTCAGATAGCTGATTAGAAAAATAACACGAGGTAAGTCTTGGGTGCGCGGTTTCACTATTTGGAATCGTGCAAATTCTGGAGGTTAATATGAAGAAACTCGTTCTCGCCGCTGCACTGACCGCTGCTGCTTCGACCGCTTATGCCGGTAACCTGGAAGAGCCGATTGTCGAAGCACCGGTTGTTGTGGAAGAAACACAGGGCACGTCGCAGGGTATCCTGCTGCCGCTGATCCTGCTGGTCGTCGTAGCCGCAGCTGTTGCAGCAAGCTAATTTGACGAGCGTTATCTAGAGAAAAGGCGGTGGAGCACTCCACCGCCTTTTTTCATGCCTGGGTGCAAAGATGGCTCAGTCCAACCAGCCCTTCAGGTTATCTTCGATCACTTTGCCAAGGGCTTCGATGTGCGAATCGTCATCGTTGAGGCAAGGGATGTAAGTAAACTCCTCACCGCCCGCTTCCTCGAAGCTTTCCTTTATCTCTTCGTTAATTTCTTCCAGCGTTTCGATGCAATCGGCTGAAAATGCGGGTGCGATGACGGCGATGTTTTTCTTGCCCTGTTTGGCCAAGTCGGCCACGTGGTCAACGGTATAGGGTTTCAACCATTCCTCGGGGCCAAAGCGCGACTGGAACGTCGACGTGATCTGATCATCTGGCCAGCCGAGCCGTTCCTTCAGCAATCTTGTCGTCTTGGCGCATTGGCAATGATAGGGATCACCCTGTTGCAGGTACCGTTCCGGCATACCGTGGTACGAACAAACCAGGATGTCCGGCTTGGTTTCCATCTGGTCATAGGCGTTTTCCACCGACCGGGCCAATGCGTTGATATAGGCGGGCTCATCGAAATAGGGTGGTACCGTGCGGGCTGAGGGTTGCCAGGCTTCATCCATCAATGCACGGAAGAACTGATCGTTGGCGGTCGCGGTCGTAGCGCCCGCATAATGCGGGTAAAGCGGGAAAAAAAGCATGCGATCACATCCTGCGGCTACCATTTCGCGCACTTTCGATTTGGTCGACGGGTTTCCGTAGCGCATGCAGAAGTCGACCAGCACCTGATCTCCATAGCGCGCCTGCATCGCTTTGCGCATCTTGGCTGTCTGGTCCTTGGTGATCGTCATGAGTGGGCTTTCACCCTTATCGTGGTTCCAGATCGACTTGTAAGCCTCACCCGAGCTGAAAGGACGCTTGGTCAGGATGATGCTTTGCAGGATCGGCTGCCACTTCCACTTGGGATAGTCGATCACGCGCTGATCCGACAGAAACTCGTTCAGATACCGCCGCATTGGCCAATAGCTATAGTCATCCGGCGTGCCCAGATTGGCCAGCAGGATGCCAACGCGGCCCATTTTGACCTTGGGGTGGTCTGCGGGGGCATGGGATGGGCGGGTTGCGTCAAACATGTCGGGCTTCCTGAATTTCTGCGTATCGGGCTGAGATAACTGGAAAAGACCAGTCGTCAATCGGGCAGTTTGCCTTCTTTTGTTCCCAAGGCATCGGCAAGGCGCGCTTTGGCCGATCCGGGGCGCAAGGGTTTTTGTTGGCTTTCGTCGGGTGACCAGCCGGTCAGGCAGATCAATTCGTATGTTGCTGGCAGCCGCCCTGAAGGGGTCGAGAAGTGGCCGGCATAGATCTCTTGGGCGCGCGAAAAAATCTTCCGTTGTGTGGGGTGTTTCACACGCCCGGACAAGCTGTTGGTCTCTCCCATCGCGCGCAGGTCATGCATCAGGTGGGTCAGGTCGCGATATTCCGCCGTCAGACGGGCGGTGTCGGCGACTGGCAGGGCAAGTCCGGCCCGTTGCAGCAAGCCGCCCAGATCGCGCAGTTCGGCCATGGGCGCGATGCGAGGGCTGAGCCCGCCAGTGACTTCTATTTCAGCCTGTCCAAGAACCGCGCGCAACTCGTGCAGAGTTTCGCCTCCCAGACATACCACCAACAGCAACCCATCTGGTCTTAGGGCGCGGTGGCATTGGATCAGTTGGCCCACGGGATCATTGGCCCAGTGCAGCGCCATGGCGTGGATCACCAGATCATACGCCTTGGGGTGCAAGGCCAGAACCTCATCATCCGGGATAACCTGTGCGTTGGTCAGAACATTCTGCCAAATCTGTCGGAACGGCGTCACGATCGCCGGGGCCGTGAAGGTTTTGTTAACCATAGAGAGGCGATCCTGCACTTCGTCCACGGCGGCATGATGCAGGAACAGGGCCTCATCCCGCGCGCGGGCACGGTGCCGGTCAAGTGCCCGGCGGTCGAACAAAGAGGGTGCAGTGGAGTCAGGCAGCTTCATAGGGCGGAATTATCGCATCTTGCAGCGAATTCAAACCGCTGTTCAACTGATCTATCCCGCGCGGTGTCTGGGATGCGGTGATCTGACCGAAACCGATTTTGGTCTGTGTGGTTCTTGCTGGCGCGATACGCCCTTTATCGGCGGGCTCGTATGCGAAAGTTGCGGCGTGCCCCTGCCGGGCGCGCCAGACGGTCATCGAATTGAATGTGATGACTGTATGAAAACACTCCGCCCCTGGAGCGCCGCGCGCGCAGCGCTGTTGTACAAGGACAAGGCAAGGTCGTTGATCCTTGCGTTGAAACATGGCGACAGACCCGAGCTGGCCCGCCCAGCGGCCAGGTGGATGGCGCAGGCTGGCAGGGGCTTGATACGCGATGATATGCTAATTGCGCCGGTGCCGTTGCATTGGTCGCGATTGGTCAAGCGGCGCTACAACCAGTCGGCGCTGTTGGCGCAGCATCTGGCGAGCGAAACCGGGTTAGAGCTGTGCCCGGACCTTCTGAAGCGTCGGGTTCGGACGCCTGTTCTGGACGGGAAAACCGCAGCGGAGCGGGCAGACACCCTGTCAGGCGCGATTTCACCCCACCCCGGACGCCTGCATCGGATGCAGGGCCGGGATGTGCTGTTGGTGGATGACGTCATGACCTCGGGCGCGACACTGACGGCCTGTGCACGTGTCTGCCGTGAAGCTGGCGCAAATCATATTTTTGTGTTGGCTCTGGCGCGCGTTGCCAAGGATGCCTAATTCGCACAAGATTGTAAAAAATCTGAAGGACAAGAAATGAAACCGGTTGAAATCTACACCTCGCCGCTGTGCGGCTACTGCCACGCGGCCAAACGTCTGCTGAAACAGAAGAAAGTTCAGTTCAAAGAAGTCGATGTGCTGATACATCCCAAACGCAAGCCCGAAATGATCAAGCGCGCGGGCGGCAAACGCACCGTGCCGCAGATTTTCATCGGTTCACAACATGTCGGCGGCTGCGATGAGCTCTATGAACTTGAGCGGCAGGGCAAGCTGGACCGTCTGCTGGCGGCCTGATGAAATCCGCGCTGCTGCAACTCACCTCGTCGGATGATCCGGCCGAAAACCTGGCGACCGTTCGCGGCCTGTTGGCCGAGGCGGCAGGCCAGGGCGCGCGGTTCGTCCTGACGCCCGAGGTGACGAATTGTGTCTCTACCAGCACAACGCGGCAGCGCGCGGTTCTTCAGCACGAAGAAGACGACATCACGCTCGCGGGTCTGCGCGATCAGGCCGCTGAGCTGGGCGTTTGGCTGCTGATCGGCTCGCTTGGGATCAAAACCCATGACGCTGACGGACGCTTTGCCAACCGCTCCTTCCTGATCGACCCGCAAGGGCAGATCGTGGCGCGGTACGACAAAATTCATATGTTCGACGTGCAAGTCACCGAGTCTGAGACGTTCCGCGAATCAAAGAACTTCCGCCCGGGTGATAAGGCCGTTTTGGCCCAGACCGACTTTGGTACGATTGGGATGACCATCTGCTACGATATTCGGTTTCCACATCTCTATGCGTCTCTGGCGCAAGCAGGCGCGCGAATTCTTACTGTTCCGGCGGCATTTTCCCCAGTAACCGGCGCAGCGCATTGGGAATCGCTGCTGCGTGCACGGGCGATTGAGAATGGCGCATGGGTGCTGGCACCTGCGCAAACCGGAGAGCACGCGAAAACCCGTGGAAAGACCCGCCACACATACGGCCACAGTATGGTCGTGGCCCCGTGGGGAGAGGTCGTTGTCGACGCAGGGACCGATCCGGGCATTCACTTTTTCGATTTGGATGATAATCCTGTGGCTGAGGCGCGTCGCCGCGTGCCCTCGTTGACACACACCCGTCGTTTTGACGGGCCCTGATCCAGAATCGGACCATGACAGACGATCACAATGCCCTCGCGGTCACGCTGTTCAGCGAGATCCTGACCGCAGACCAGCTATTGCGCAACCGGCTCAGCCGGGTGCTGCCAAAGGGTATGGAGATTTCACATTTCTCGGTTCTGAACCATCTGGTGTTCGTGGGCGATGAACGATCGCCTGCGCAATTGGCAAGCACGTTTCATGTGACGCGCGGGGCGATGACGAACACTTTGGCCAAACTGGAATGGGCCGGATACATCCACATCCGACCGGACTGGGACGATGCCCGCCGCAAGATGGTCGCGATCAGCCCCGCAGGACGGCGCGCGCGCGATCAGGCAATCGCGTCAATTGCGCCGATGATCAACCACGTGGTGGAAGAGTTAGGTGTTGAACGCGTGCGCAGCACGTTGCCGGTGCTGCGCGATCTGCGAATCCAGTTGGAAGGCGAATAGCTTTAGCTTGGCTTCACACTCGCCGTCACATAGTTCACGCTCAAATCCCGGTCTGAGATCGACCAGCTCCAGAGAATCGGATTGAAGACAAAGCCTTTGCGATCTACCGGCTCCAAACCCGCCTGACGCAGCAAGTCGAACAACTCGTCAGGCGTGATGAACTTGTTCCATTCATGCGTGCCGCGTGGCAGCCAGCGCATGACCACTTCGGCCCCGAAAATAGCCATCGCATATGATTTCGGGTTGCGGTTGATGGTCGAGCAGATTTGCAGCCCGCCGGGTTTTAGCAGTTGTTGTGTTGCGGTTAGATACGAGAGCGGATCGGCCACATGCTCGACCACCTCCATATTCAGCACCACATCGAATTGCTCACCTGCGGCAGCCATGTCTTCAGCCGTGGTGTGGCGGTAATCGATCTCAAGCCCAGACTGCTCGGCGTGAATGCGGGCGACGGGCAAATTGCGTTCAGCTGCGTCCGCGCCAACAACCTCGGCGCCCAAACGGGCCATGGGTTCGCTCAGCAACCCACCGCCGCAACCGATATCCAGTAGGCGAAGGCCTTCGAAAGGCTTAGGCGACTTTAAATCCCGGTCGAATTCTCCTGCGATCTGCTGTGTGATATAGTCAAGACGGCAGGGATTCAGCATGTGCAGAGGCTTGAATTTCCCATGCGGGTCCCACCATTCCGCGGCCATCGCCTCGAATTTTGCGATCTCGGACGGGTCCACAGTATTCGGATGCGCTTGCATTCCTGTCTCCGTATGCTCTTTTACGTTAAAGGACTATATAGGGCGATAATGGACAAGTACCCGGACCAAAAGCGCGCAGTGCAATATCTGTACCCGCCGATCGACCCGTTCGATCAGCGAATGGTCGATGTTGGCGAAGGCCACCGTATCTATATGGAACAGTGCGGCAATCCCAATGGCGTGCCGGTTGTGGTCCTGCACGGTGGCCCGGGCGGCGGCTGCAGCCCGGCGATGCGGCGCTATTTTGACCCCAACACATATCGGGTGATTCTATTTGATCAACGCGGGTGCGGAAGATCACGGCCACACGCATCAGTGACCGACAACACCACCTGGCATCTGGTGGCTGACATAGAACGGCTGCGGACCCTGCTGGATATCGACGACTGGACCGTGTTTGGCGGCAGTTGGGGCGCCACCCTGGCATTGATCTACGCACAGGCGCATCCGGACCGAGTGAACCGATTGGTGCTGCGCGGTGTCTTTCTGGCCACGCAGGCCGAATTGGATTGGTTCTACGGCGGTGGGGCCGGCAAGTTCTGGCCCGAGCAATGGGCAAAGTTCACCGCGCTGCTGACCGAGGGCGAGCTGTCCGACACGATCGGCGCCTACAACAAACGTCTCTTCTCGGGGGATCGTGCCACTGAAATCCTGTACGCGCGGGCCTGGTCGGCGTGGGAGAATGCATTGGCGTCGATTCATGCGCAAGGCGGGGTTGGGGAAAGCCCCGGTGAATACGCGCGCGCCTTCGCGCGACTAGAGAATCACTATTTCATGAATGCTGCTTTCCTTCAGAAGGATGGGCAGATCCTCGACCAGATTGGTAAGATCGCACATATTCCGGGACATATCGTGCAGGGCCGTTATGACATGATCTGCCCACCACAGGCGGCGTGGGCCCTAGCTGATCGCTGGCTCAATGCCGAGCTGAAGATGGTACGCAACGCGGGCCACGCTCTGTCTGAACCCGGCATCAGTGCCGAGTTGGTTCGAATCATGGACCGCGTGGCCGAGGGGGTAGCATGACCCGGATTGACCGCCGCGCTCTGTTCGCCTCGGGTGCCGCGGCTGCTTTGCTGGCGGCGATAGGCAAGTCATTGGCGGATACGCCAAAGGCGGGGGGTGCCCTGCGATTGGCCGTACCGCGCGACGATAGTCTGGAACTGGTGGCGCGCGGTGCTGTCTTTGACACGCTGACCGAGATTGCGCCAGACGGCACGTTGCGCGGCGAATTGGCGACTGGCTGGCAAACCGATGCCGAAGCGCGTATCTGGCGTTTTGACCTGCGAAAAGGTGTCACCTTCCACGACGGCGCGCCGCTGGAAGCCGCCCATGTGGTGGCTGTTCTGAGTGAGGTCGGACAAGCCGAGGTATTGGCAGTGGATTCGGTTCGGCTGGAGCTTGCCGAGGCCAACCCGGGCTTGCCATTCCTTCTGGCTGACAACCGCTTTGTCATCACCCGGGGCGGTCAGGGCGTAACGCCGCTGAACACGGCAAACGGCACCGGATGCTACCGGGTGGAACGGGCGGATGATGATCGCCATTTCCTGGGCCGCAAAGTGTCCGGGCATTACAAGGACGGTTCGGCAGGGTGGGCGGAGAAGATCGAAATCATCGTTATCCCCGATGCACGTGTACGGGCTGAAGCGCTGCGGGACGGATATGTCGATGTGGCCGCGTTGCCGGCAGGTGACGGTCTGAAAAACCAGCGTGGGTTGCGATATTTCCCGAGTGAAGCGAACATGGCGCTGGCCGTGGCCCCGCATGTGGGTATGCCGCGTCAGATTGCTACGGGCCGCGCGCTTGATGATGGCCGCATCGCCGAACGGTGGTGGATGGCGTAATTCCGGCCACGAAACGCGCCGGGGGTTGCAGATTCGGGAAACCGCGCGTATATGCAGTTGCAACAGCGGCGTGTCGGGCTTCGGTCCGGGGCTCCACCGGAAAGTTCGACGGGCCGCGCGCCCGTTTTTTTGTGCCCGTTCGAAGGGTAGAGCACCAGATGACAAATGACCTGATAGCCAAGGCAGCCATAGACCGGCGACTCGCGGAAATCATTACGCCCGTGATCGAGGATTTGGGGTACGAGCTTGTCCGCATCCGCTTGATGAGCGGCAAGCAGACCACACTGCAGATCATGGCAGACAAGCCCGATGGTGGCATCGAAGTGGATGATTGCGCCGAGATTTCCAACGCCGTCAGTGCCACTCTGGATGTCGAGGATCCGATCCTTGACGCCTATACGCTTGAGGTTTCCAGCCCCGGCATCGATCGACCCCTGACGCGTCTGAAAGACTTTGAGATGTTCGAAGGGTATGAGGCCAAGATCGAGACTGCCGAACTGATCGATGGCCGCCGCAGATTTAAAGGTGAACTGGCCGGTATCGAAGGGAATGAGGTTCTGATCAACATCCCCGAAGGGAGTGAGACCATCACCATCGGTCTGCAATTTGACTGGCTGAGCGACGCCAAGCTGGTCCTGACTGATGACCTGATCAAGGAAATGCTGCGCCAGCGCAAAGACGCCGGTGCCCTGAACGAAAACGCTTTCGACGAGATTGAGACCGAAGGGTCCGAAGAGGAGACGAACTGATGGCAATCACCTCAGCCAACCAGCTGGAGCTGCTGCAGACCGCCGAGGCCGTGGCCCGCGAAAAGATGATCGACCCCGGTCTGGTTGTCGAAGCGATGGAGGAATCGCTCGCCCGTGCCGCCAAGAGCCGTTACGGCGCGGAAATGGATATCCGTGTCTCCATCGACCGCAAGACTGGCAAGGCGACCTTTACCCGCGTCCGTACAGTGGTCGAGGATGAGGAGCTTGAGAACTATCAGGCCGAGATGACCGTCGAACAGGCGCGCCAGTACATGGAATCGCCCGAAGTTGGTGACGTCTTCGTCGAAGAAGTGCCCCCGGTTGAAATGGGCCGGATTGCTGCCCAGTCCGCCAAGCAGGTGATTCTGCAGAAGGTGCGCGAAGCCGAACGTGATCGTCAGTACGAAGAATTCAAGGATCGCGCGGGCACCATCATCAACGGTGCTGTCAAACGCGAAGAGTTCGGCAATGTCATCGTCGATCTGGGCGGGGCCGAGGCTGTTCTGCGCCGCAACGACAAGATCGGTCGCGAAAGCTATCGCCCGAATGATCGCGTGCGTGCATATATCAAGGAAGTTCGCCGCGAGGTTCGTGGCCACCAGATCTTCCTGTCGCGCACCGCGCCGGAATTCATGGCCGAATTGTTCAAGATGGAAGTGCCGGAAATCTATGATGGCATCATCGAGGTCAAGGCCGTGGCCCGTGACCCCGGTTCGCGCGCCAAGATCGCCGTGATTTCTTATGACGGTTCGATCGACCCTGTCGGTGCCTGCGTTGGTATGCGCGGCAGCCGCGTGCAGGCCGTTGTGAACGAGCTGCAAGGCGAGAAAATCGACATCATTCCCTGGAACGAAGATCAGCCAACCTTCCTGGTGAATGCGCTTCAACCCGCCGAGGTCTCAAAGGTGGTTCTGGACGAAGAAGCCGGCAAAATCGAAGTCGTGGTGCCTGAGGAACAGCTGAGCCTTGCCATCGGTCGCCGCGGTCAAAACGTGCGTCTGGCCAGTCAGTTGACCGGTCTGGACATCGACATCATGACCGAAGCCGAAGAATCGGCACGTCGTCAGAAAGAATTCGAGGCGCGCACCAAGCTATTTATGGATAGCCTGGATCTGGACGAATTCTTTGCGCAACTGCTGGTTTCGGAAGGCTTCACCAACCTCGAAGAGGTGGCCTATGTCGAAATCGAAGAATTGCTTGTGATCGACGGTGTCGACGAAGGGACCGCGCAAGAACTTCAGACCCGTGCGCGAGAGTTTCTGGAAGCACAGGCCAAGGCGGCGCTGGACAGTGCGCGGGCGCTGGGCGCCGAGGATAGCCTTATTGAATTCGAAGGCCTCACACCCCAGATGGTAGAGGCGCTGGCCAAAGACGACGTGAAGACGTTGGAAGACTTCGCAACCTGCGCCGACTGGGAACTGGCTGGCGGCTGGACGACCGTCGACGGTGAGCGGGTCAAAGATGACGGCGTGCTTGAACCTTTCGGTGTTTCTTTGGAAGAAGCGCAGGATTTGGTCATGACCGCACGCATCATGCTAGGCTGGGTTGACCCGGCCGAGTTGGCGCAGACCGAAGAAGATGGCGAGTCTGTAGACGAGGAGGCCGAGGCCTGATTTCAGGTCTCGGGGTAGGCGCATGGGTCGCGGTGGCGTCCATAAAGATCGGTCCGAAGGACCTGAGCGTAAGTGCATCGCCACGGGCGAGGTGCAACCCAAATACGGGTTGATCCGCTTTGTGACGGGGCCGGACGGTCAGGTCTATCCGGATGTCGCGGCGAAGTTGCCGGGGCGCGGGGTCTATGTGTCGGCAGATAGAACGGCCTTGGACAAGGCGGTGGGCAAAAAACTGTTCGCGCGCGGGTTCAAGTCTCAGGTAAATGTGCCTCAGGACTTGGTGGACGAGGTCGAAAAGCAGGTCTCACGCCGTGTGATCGAGTTGTTGAGCCTGGCACGCAAGTCCGGCGATGCGGTCGCCGGATACGAGAAAGTCAAGACGTGGCTGGACCGGGAAGAGGCCCAGGTACTGATTCAGGCCGCTGATGGATCGGGGCGCGGAAAGTCGAAACTCAGCACGCCGCACTTCGGAAAATACATCGGCTGGCTGACGGCGGACGAGTTAGGACAGGCTTTTGGGCGCCAAACCGTGATTCATGCGGCGCTGGCCTCTGGCGGACTCGCCAAACGTGTTGTAGAGGAAGCGCAGCGCCTGCGTGGCTTGCGCGAAACGGATGACGGCGGCAGGGGCCGCGCGGAAGGGTAAGAAGCTTTATGAGCGATAATGACGGCAAAAAGACATTGGGTCTTCGTGGCGGGGCACGCCCCGGAAATGTGAAACAGAGTTTCAGCCACGGACGCACTAAGAATGTCGTGGTGGAAACCAAACGCAAACGCGTGGTGGTCCCCAAGCCGGGTGCTGGAAAGCCGGGCGGCGGAGCTGCGCCCTCGGGCGATCCATCGCGCCGCCCTGCCGGGATTTCCGACGCAGAAATGGCCCGCCGGATGAAGGCGTTGCAGGCCGCCAAAGCGCGCGAGGCTGAAGAAGCCGCCGAGCGTGAAGCGGCAGAGAAAGCGCGTGAAGAAGAACGCGCCCGGCGGCGTGCGGAACAGGAAGCCAAGGAACGCGAACAGCGTGAGGCCGAAGAACGCGCACGCCAAAAGGCAGAAGATGAAGAGCGCAAGCGCAAGGAAGCGGAAGTAGCTGCCCAACGCGCTGCTGCTGCCCCGGCTCCGGAAGAGCCCAAGGCCGCACGCGCCCCGGCCAGCAAACCCGCGCCGGCTGCGGCTCCGCGCAAACAGGACCGCGAACGCGAACAGCGTGGCCGCGGCAAAGGGCGCGATGACAACCGTCGCTCCGGTAAGCTGACACTTGGTCAGGCCACTGGTGGCGAAGGCAACCGTCAACGCTCAATGGCGTCAATGAAGCGCAAGCAGGAGCGTGCGCGCCAGAAAGCCATGGGCGGCCCGGTTGAGCGGGAAAAGGTGATCCGCGACGTTCAGTTGCCTGAGGCGATCATGGTATCGGAACTGGCCAACCGCATGGCCGAGCGTGTGGCAGATGTGGTCAAGTCGCTGATGCAGATGGGTATGATGGTCACGCAGAACCAGACCATCGACGCCGATACCGCCGAGCTAATCATCGAGGAATTCGGCCACAAGGTGACCCGCGTTTCCGATTCGGATGTCGAAGATGTCATCAAAGAGATCGAAGACGACGAAAAAGATCTGCAACCGCGTCCGCCGGTCATTACCATCATGGGTCACGTCGACCACGGTAAGACCTCGTTGTTGGACGCGATCCGCGATGCACGTGTTGTGGCGGGTGAGGCCGGAGGTATTACCCAGCATATCGGTGCCTACCAGGTGAAAACCGATGGAGGTACGACGCTGACTTTCCTGGACACCCCTGGCCACGCGGCCTTTACGTCGATGCGGTCGCGCGGGGCTCAGGTCACGGATATCGTGGTTCTGGTTGTGGCCGCGGACGATGCGGTGATGCCGCAGACCATTGAGGCGATCAACCACGCCAAGGCGGCCGAAGTGCCCATGATCGTGGCGATCAACAAGGTCGACAAACCCGATGCCAACCCGGACAAGGTGCGCACCGATCTGCTGCAGCACGAAGTGATCGTCGAGAAAATGTCGGGTGAGGTTCAGGACGTCGAAGTGTCTGCCATAACCGGTCAGGGTCTGGATGAGCTGTTGGAAGCCATCGCATTGCAGGCCGAGATTCTGGAACTCAAAGCCAATCCGAATCGCGCCGCCCAAGGTGCCGTGATCGAGGCGCAGTTGGATGTGGGCCGTGGTCCCGTGGCCACCGTTCTGGTTCAGAACGGCACGCTGCGTCAGGGCGATATCTTCGTTGTGGGTGAGCAATACGGTAAGGTCCGTGCGCTGATCAACGACAAGGGTGAACGCGTCAACGAAGCTGGCCCCTCGGTTCCTGTCGAGGTTCTGGGTCTCAACGGCACGCCCGAAGCGGGTGACGTTCTGAACGTGACCGGGACCGAGGCTCAGGCCCGTGAAATCGCCGCCTATCGTGAGCAAGCTGCCAAGGACAAGCGCGCCGCAGCCGGGGCCGCGACCACCCTTGAGCAGCTGATGCAGAAGGCCAAGGAAGACGAAAACGTCACCGAGCTGCCGATTCTGATGAAAGCGGACGTACAAGGTTCGGCCGAAGCCATCGTTCAGGCGATGGAAAAGATCGGCAACGACGAAGTGCGTGTACGTGTCCTGCACTCGGGTGTTGGTGCGATCACCGAGACGGATGTTGGTCTGGCCGAAGCCTCGGGTGCGCCGATCTTCGGGTTCAACGTCCGTGCCAACGCATCGGCGCGGAACACCGCGAACCAGAAGGGCGTGGAAATCCGCTATTACTCGGTGATTTATGACCTCGTGGATGACGTGAAAGCAGCCGCTTCTGGCCTGCTAAGCGCCGAAATCCGCGAAAAGTTCATCGGTTACGCCGAGATTCGCGAAGTCTTCAAAGTTACCGGTGTCGGCAAAGTTGCCGGCTGTCTGGTGACCGAAGGTGTTGCCCGCCGCTCGGCTGGCGTCCGCCTGCTGCGCGACAACGTGGTGATTCACGAAGGCACGCTGAAGACGCTGAAGCGTTTCAAGGACGAAGTGAACGAAGTTCAGTCGGGTCAGGAATGCGGTATGGCATTCGAAAATTACGACGACATCCGCGAAGGCGACGTGATCGAAATCTTCGAGCGCGAAGAAGTTACCCGTACGCTGGACTGACCTGAATTTACAAAGAAACGGAAAACAGCGGCTCAATCGAGCCGCTGTTTTTCTTTGGGGCTAGTGCCCGGCGGGAAAAAACGTTTCGGGATGCATGATGATATCGAAATGCTGCATCCCCTTTTTCAGATCGAAACTGACCGAATGGCCGCCCTTTCGTAACAGTTCGGCATAGTCGCGACTTTGGCGGATGAATTCAGGCGTGTCCCGTTCGGCCACTGTTACGTGATAGCGCGGACCGGGGGCAGGAAGGTGCAGGATGGGGGACAGGTCATGCACCTCGACCGGGGTCAATTGTAGCGGGTCGTTGATCGGGGTCAGGCTGATCGGCTCAAGATCATAGACACCGCTGATCAGAATCACATCGCGCACGCGCAAACCGGCCCGGGCGAGCGCATCGGCAGAGGTTGCCATGACCATGGTCGCCAATTGCGCACCGGCGCTGTGTCCTGACAGGGTGATTCTGGATGGATCAAAACCCAAGACGCCCGCGTGTGAGGCCAGCCAAAGAAGCGCATCGCGACACTCGGCAATCATCTGATCCAGCCGTGCATCCGGGGCGAGCGTGTAATTCAGGGTGGCAAAAGACTGTTCGGCTTCGATCAGCGCTGGGGCCATCATGGCGGACTCGCGGTGGCTGAGCGCCTGCCAATAGCCGCCGTGGATAAAAACATGCAGCGGCGCGCCTGTGCCTTTGGCGGGAAAGAAATCCAGAACCTGCGTTGGGGTATCGCCATAGGCTAGGTTCTCTTTCACCTCCATCTGCGTGCGATGCCGGGCGCTGAGCGCGGCGTAACTATCCAGATATGGCGTCAGGTCCCCACCGATCATCGAACGGGGTGAATATTCCTGATCCAGTTCTTCCTGAGAGAACCCGCGGTACAGCATCGCTTACTCCTGCTTGGTATACATCAGTTCGGTGCGCATATCGTAAAGATCATGGAAAAATCGCAAATCCAAGGCCTTACGCAGGAAAGAAACGCCGCTGGACCCGCCCGTGCCGGGTTGGTTGCCGATCACGCGCTCGACCGCTGTAACGTGATCGAACCGCCATCGTTGAAATAGGGATTCCACATCCATCAGTTTTTCGGCAAGCGCATACAGGTCCCAATACTGCTCCGTATCGCGGAACACCTGCACCCACATTTTCACGACGCGCGGATCGCCGGAATAGGGTTGCGCATAGTCGCGTTCCAGAACGTCCCTGGGCACGTCAAACCCTTGGCGGGCCAACATGAACAGCACCTCGTCGTAAAGAGACGGTTTGGTCAAGGCGTCGTTCAGCATCCCCATAACCTCGGCATCATGCTTGTGAACTTTCAGGGTCGAGGGGTCCTTATTGCCCAGAATGAACTCGATCTGACGATAGCCATAGCTTTGAAAACCGGATGAATTCCCCAAGGCGTGCCGAAAGGTCATGTAGTCTGCGGGCGTCATGGTCAGGAGTGTTTCCCACGCCGCGATCAACTGCCGCTGGATCGCTTTGACCCGGTCGAGGTTCTTCATCGCGGGGCCAAAATCGTCCTGTTGCAGAAACCTGCGCACCTCAATCAATTGATGATGCATCAGCTTCAACCAGAGCTCGCTGACCTGGTGGATGATAATGAACAGCATCTCATCCGGCTGCGCGGGGTCTTGAAAAGTTTTTTGCAGGTTCAGCAGCGTCTTGAGTTGCAGGAAATCGCCGTAACTCTTGCGATGGGTTTCGGTGAAATCAGTGACCAGAGTATCTTCGATCCCGCGTTCAAGATAGCGGTCATCCTTGTCGCTCATGTGGCCCTCCAAAACGTCTGTGTCACCCATGTTTAGGGTCTGAGTCTGCACAGCGCCAGAGGCTCAGGTCCAGTCCAAAACCACCTTGCCCGACCGGCCCGATTTCATCGCGGCAAAACCTTCGGCAAAATCGTCGACCTTCATCTGGTGGGTAATGACCCGGTTGACGTCCAGACCATTTTGCAACATGGCAATCATCTTGTACCAAGTCTCGAACATTTCACGGCCATAGACGCCTTTGATCGTGATTGCCTTGAACACGATGCGGGACCAGTCCACCGGCGATTTTCCGGGCGGTATTCCCAGCAGAGCGATCTTTCCGCCCATGACCAAAGCCTCGACCATCTGGTCTAGCGCGACCTGCGCGCCCGACATCTCAAGCCCGACATCGAACCCTTGTTTCATACCCAGTTCGGCGATGACGTCCTCCAGGCCTTCTTTGGACGCGTCCACGGTGCGCACGGTGGGCACCACGTGTTCAGCCAGTTTCAGGCGATCGGGGTTGATATCGGTGATCACCACATGCCGGGCACCGGCGTGGCGCGCAACGGCGGCGGCCATGATACCGATAGGGCCTGCGCCGGTGATCAGGACATCCTCGCCGAGTAAATCAAAGCTAAGCGCGGTGTGAACGGCATTGCCAAGCGGGTCGAGGATTGCGCCAATTTCATCCGGTATGTCGTCCGGCAAGGGCACAACATTGAAAGCAGGCAGTTTCAGATATTGCGCAAACGCGCCCTGTTCGTTTACCCCAATACCCCGCGTTCCGGGATCAAGGTGAAATTTGCCCGAGCGGCTCTGGCGGCTGTCTTTTCCGATCAGGTGCCCCTCGCCCGAGCAGCGCTGACCGATCTCAAGCCCGGTTACGTTGCGCCCTATTTCGACGATCTCACCAGCGAATTCGTGACCGGTGATCATCGGGATGGGCACGGTGGCCGCGGCCCATTCATCCCAATTCCAGATGTGAATGTCGGTTCCGCAAATGCCTGTCTTGTTGATGCGGATCAGAACCTCGTCCGGGCCGATCTCAGGCACCGGAGCCTGCACCATCCACAGTCCTTCTTCGGGCTTGGTCTTTTCCAAGGCTTTCATTGTGTTGGGTCGCATCAGATCACTCGCAAGTCCTTGCCGACCTTGCCGAAAGCGGCAAGTGCCCGGTCCAATTCGTCCTTTGTCAGAGCCGCATTCATCTGAGTTCTGATCCGCGCCTGACCCCGCGGGACAACGGGGAAGAAGAAGCCCGCGACGTAGACCCCTTCATCAAACAACCTGGCTGCCATCTCTTGCGCCAGTGTCGCCTCACCCAGCATCACCGGGATGATCGGGTGTTCGCCGGGCAGCAGGTCAAAGCCCAGCTTTTCCAGCCCCGCGCGCCAGTACTTGGCATTGCCGAACAATTGGGCGCGCAGCATTTCACCTTCTTCGACCAGTCGGATTGCTTCTATACCAGCGGCAACGATGGCTGGCGGCAGTGAATTCGAAAACAGATAGGGCCGCGCCCGCTGTCGCAGCAAGTCGATCACTGGTTGCGGCCCGGCGATATAGCCGCCGATTGCCCCCCCAAGCGCCTTGCCCAAGGTTCCGGTCAGAATGTCTACCTTGACCCCGAAGTGATCCGGCGTGCCAGCGCCGTTTGGTCCCATGAAGCCGGTGGCGTGGCAGTCGTCGACCATGACGATGGCGTCGTATATGTCGGCCAGTTCCCGGATCTTCGGCAGGTTGGCCAGATAGCCGTCCATCGAAAACACACCATCGGTGGCGATCATGATATGCTGTGCCCCGTCTTCGCGCGCCTGTTTCAGCGACGCCTCAAGATCATTCATGTCGTTGTTCTGGTAACGATAGCGTTTGGCCTTGCACAACCGCACCCCGTCGATGATCGAGGCATGGTTCAAACTGTCCGACACGATAGCGTCTTCCGGCCCTAACAAAGGTTCGAACAACCCGCCATTCGCGTCGAAACAAGCGGCAAACAGGATTGCATCGTCCTGTTTCAGGAATTGCGCCAGCTTTTGCTCTAACTCGCGGTGTATGTCCTGCGTGCCGCAGATAAACCTGACCGAAGCCATGCCGAATCCTCTGGGTTCCATCGCGCCCTTCGCGGCGTCGATAAGGGCAGGGTGATCAGCCAGACCAAGGTAGTTATTGGCGCACAGGTTGATAACCTGTTTTTCGCCCACCGTAATTTCACCGCCTTGCGGCGAAGTGATCATCCGCTCGCGTTTATAAAGCCCCTCGGATTCGATCTGTGCGAGTGTGTCCGTGATGTGGGACAGGAATGCATCTGCCATGGCGGTCTCCGTCTCTGTGAGTCGCATGTCTAACATAACGGATTTAATTCCCAAATGGGGGAATTCAGTATATGGGAAAAAAATCCACTAAAACGGATCGCGGCGACCGTCAGGCGTTTTTTACAATCAGGAACACGCGGGCCGGACCCTCAGCCACAATCGAATGCGCCACATCCGCAGCATACCGCGCGGTATCACCCCTTTGCAGGTCGCGGGACGCGCTGCCAGAGGAAACACGAACCGAACCTTCAAGAACTGTCAGTTGTTCCCGTGCGCCGCGCGCATGAGGTTGGCTTAACAAGGCACCATCCGCCTCAAATTGAATATCGTAGACCTCATGCCCACCGGCCTCTTCTGGTGGGGAAAGGATACGAATTCGGCAGTTCCGCCCCATGTTGTCGATGCTGGGCACTTCGGCGTTGCGCAGCACTTCGACCTGATCGGTGGTGTTGGCCTCGTCCAGCAGGCCCGCGAAATCCACCTGCAGGGCACGGGTAAGGTTCCACAGGGTTGAAATGGTCGGGCTGCTTTCGCCACGTTCGATTTGGCTGACCATCGAGCGGGATACTCCGCTCAGGTTTGCTACGGCCTCAAGCGACAGACCTTTGGACCGGCGCGCCTCTTTCAGGCGGGCAGGAAGGCGTGTCAGGATATCGTCGGCATTGTCCGTCATGACGGAATTTCTTGCGTCTTAAGCGGGTGAATGTCAATTCTGTGTGTTACGACACGTTTTGCGCGACAGCCCAATGCTGCAAGTGCATAATCTCGCCGAATCGACAAGGAGTGATCCATGAAAGACATCGTAATTCTAGATGGTGCCCGCACCGCGATTGGAACTTTTGGCGGGGCGCTGGCCTCGACCGCTCCCATCGACCTGGCGACGGTTGCGACCGAAGCTGCGCTGGAACGTTCGGGCGTCGAAGGAGCCCAAATCGGACACGTCGTGTTCGGACATGTGATCAACACCGAACCGCGCGATATGTATCTGTCCCGCGTTGCTGCAATGCAGGCGGGTATTCCCAACGGCACCCCTGCGATGAATGTGAACCGGCTGTGTGGGTCGGGCGCACAGGCGATTGTCTCGGCGACACAGGCCCTGATGCTTGGGGACGCCGAATTCGCCGTTGCCGGTGGCGCGGAAAGCATGTCGCGCAGCCCGTATATCATGCCGCAGGCACGATGGGGGGCGAAGATGGGCGATGTCACGTCGCTCGACATGATGTTGGGCGCGCTGAGCTGTCCGTTTGGCACGGGTCATATGGGCGTCACGGCTGAAAACGTTGCGGACGAACATCAAATCAACCGCGAGCAGATGGATGAATTTGCCCTGACCAGCCAAACCCGCGCGGCAGCGGCAATCGACGCCGGATATTTCGACAGCCAGATCACACCTGTTCAGGTCAAGGTCAAACGCGACATGGTCGACTTCAAGGTCGATGAACACCCAAAGGCTACCACGGTCGAAGCGCTTGCCGGCTTGCGTCCGGTCTTTAAGAAAGACGGCCGCGTAACTGCCGGTAACGCGTCGGGCATCAACGACGGTGCTGCCGCGATGGTTCTTGCAACTGCGGAAGCCGCCGAAAAGGCAGGACTGAAACCCAAGGCGCGTATTCTGGGATATGCGCATGCTGGCGTGCGCCCCGAAGTGATGGGCATCGGCCCGGTCCCTGCAGTGCGGAACCTGATGGACAGAACTGGTTTGTCGGTAGGCGATTTTGATGTGATTGAAAGCAACGAAGCTTTTGCAGCGCAGGCCTTGGCTGTAAACCAAGAGCTTGGGTTGGATGCAGCCAAGGTGAACCCCAATGGCGGTGCGATTGCCTTGGGTCACCCGGTGGGCGCGACTGGGGCGATCATCACGCTTAAAGCGCTTTATGAATTGGAACGTACAGGTGGATCCAAGGGCTTGGTGACCATGTGTATCGGTGGCGGTCAGGGCATTGCCATCGCGATTGAGCGGCTCTGATCAGATACTGATCAAGGGGGCCGCTTGGCCCCCTTTTTCGCGCAACGATTGCGCTGCGCCCATAGTCTCTGTAAGCTTGGTTGATCTTAGCTGAGTGCGTTCAACAACAGGACCAGTGCTGCACCCGCCGCAGCCCCGACAGCAGCCGGCAACACGGTGGACCAGAAGGCCGATTTCTGGGGTTGATCGTTTTGCGTCTGCGCGATCAAGGCGTTTTCGACCAGGCCGGGCAGGCGCGGGCCGAACCGGGCAAGAACCCTTGCGGTTTTACCCAAGTCCTTCAGTGCCGCGCGGGGGCCGATGGATTGCTTGATGTAATCCTCGACCACCGGACGGGCGACCTCCCATATGTTCATGCGTGGATCCAACGAACGAGCGACACCTTCGACCACAACCATGGTGCGTTGCAGCAGGATCAACTCGGTCCGGGTTTCCATGCCAAAACGCTCAGTCACCTCGAAAAGGTAGTTCAGCAGGCGTCCCATCGAGATATGAGAGGCATCCATGCCAAAGATCGGCTCGCCCACCGCGCGCAGGGCACGGGCAAATTCGTCGACATCCTGATTTGCGGGGACGTATCCGGCCTCAAAATGCACCTCGGCCACACGCTTATAGTCGCGGCGGATGAAGCCAAACAATATCTCGGCATAGACCCGACGCGTGTATTCGTCGATATGGCCCATGATGCCATAGTCATAGGCGATGATGTCGCCATTCGCGGCGACCTTCAGATTGCCCTGATGCATGTCTGCATGGAAAAAGCCATCACGCAGCGCGTGCAGCAGGAACAGGCGAAGGACGCGCTCAGCCAGATCGCGGCGATCGTGACCTGCGGCGTCCAGCGCGGCGTTGTCACCCAGCGGAATTCCGTCCGCCCAACTCAGCGTCATCACCCGTCGCGCCGAAAGCGACCACACGATCGGAGGCAGCCAGAACCCGGCATCGTCCTTGGTGTTCGCGGCATATTCCGAAGCGGCAGCGCTTTCCAGGCGCAGGTCAAGCTCGCCCCGCACCACGCCATCAAAATGCTCGATCACATCCATGGGGCGCAAACGGCGGGCACCGGGCGCAAAAAGCTCAATGATCCGGGCGGCGAGGTAGTAGGCGTCGACATCTTTCTTAAAGGCGCGCTCGATCCCGGGGCGCAGCACTTTGACGGCGACATATTCCCCGGTGCTGACCAGCCGCGCCCTGTGTACCTGCGCAATTGAGGCCGCGGCGATTGGTTCGCTGAATTCCTCAAAGACACTTTCGACGGGCTGGCCAAGTTCCTTCTGCACCTCTGCCATGGCTTCGGCGCGCGAAAAGGGCGGCAACTTGTCCTGCAAAACGCGCAGTTGCGCTGCCAGCTCCGCACCTACTACGTCGGGGCGGGTCGAAAGAATTTGGCCGAATTTGATGTATGCCGGGCCAAGCGCGGTCAGCGCCCGCGTGGCGGGCGGCATTTTCGGATCGCCTTTGTAGCCCAGAAACTGAAAGGGTTTGCCCAGTGCATGCGCCACAATGCGCAAGGCGCGCGGGGCTTCGAAAGCATCCAGAACCACATTCATCGCGCCGGTGCGTTCTAACGTGGCGCCTGTCCGGATCAGGCGGATAATGTTGTGGGGGCCGCGCATGCGTCAGATCTTCCAGCCGGAATGCAGCGCGGCGATACCCATGCTGAGGTTGCGGTATTTGGCATTTTCGAAACCAGCGGTGCGGACCATATCCAGAAACGTCTCCTGATCCGGGAACTTGCGGATCGACTCAACAAGATATTGATAACTGTCGTAGTCGTTGGCGATCAGCTTGCCCATCCGGGGGATGACGTTGAAACTGTAAAGATCATAGAGCTTTCGCAGCCCGTCATTCGGCAACTGGCTGAACTCCAGCACCATCAGGCGACCACCGGGTTTAAGAACACGGAACGCTTCGTTCAGTGCCTCTTGCGGGCGGGTCACGTTCCGAATGCCGAAAGAGATCGTGTAGACGTCAAAGCTGTTGTCATCAAACGGCAACGCCATGGCATCGCCAACCACCCAGTTCAGGCTATCGGCCATCTGATCCGCCTCGGCGCGCTGTCGGCCTTCGATCAGCATCGGTTCGGTCAGGTCCAGCACGGTTGCATGGCCATAGCCCGCGCGTTTCAGAAAACGGAACGAGATGTCGCCCGTACCGCCCGCGACGTCCAACAGACGCTGACCGGGGCGCGGGGCCAGCCAATCCATCATCGCGTCTTTCCAGACCCGGTGAATGCCCATCGACATGACATCGTTCATCACATCGTATTTCGAGGCGACTGAGTTGAAAACGCCCTGTACGCGCCCGGCTTTTTCAGCCTCGCGCACGGTTTCGAACCCGAAATGAGTGGTCTTGTCGCTGTTGTCGGACATTTGCCTTGCCGTTTGTCGAATTTCGCCTCTGTTATAGGGCTATACGAACCGGGCACAATGCGGCCCTTTGGATTAGGAGCCATCTAATGCCCGAATTGCCCGAGGTCGAGACAGTAAGACGCGGCCTGAGCCCTGCAATGGAGGGTGTGGTGATCGAACGCGCGGATGTGAATCGCCCCGACCTGCGCTGGCCTTTCCCGGACCGGATGGCCGAGCGGCTGACCGGGCAGCGCGTGGACCGCTTACGGCGGCGGTCCAAGTACATTCTCGCGGATCTCAGCAGCGGTGAAACCTTGCTGATTCATTTGGGCATGTCTGGAAGAATGACGGTATCGGGCGACCCGCTGGGGCAGTTTGCCTTGAAACATCCGATGGCGCAAAGACATGATCACGTCGTGTTTCACATGGCCAATGGCGCCCGCGTGACCTTTAATGATCCGCGCCGGTTCGGAGCGATGGACCTACTGCCGACAGTCACCGCCGACGAACACAAGCTGCTGTCAGTTCTGGGGCCGGAACCCTTGGGCAATGATTTTCACGAACAACACCTGATCGAGTCGTTCAAGGGAAAGAACACTCCGGTCAAATCTGCGCTACTGGATCAGGGAATCGTTGCCGGATTAGGCAATATTTACGTTTGCGAGGCGCTTTATCGCGCCGGTGTGTCGCCACGTCGCAAAGCTAGTCAGATTTCCGCAGCACGCGTGGCATCGCTGGTTCCGATCATCCGTCAGGTCTTGCAGGACGCCATCGAGGCGGGGGGCTCATCCCTGCGTGATTTCCGTCAAGCTGATGGAGAGCTTGGATATTTTCAACACCGCTTTGACGTCTACGGGCGCGAAGGCCAGCCGTGCCGAACCGACGGTTGCGGTGCGGTTATCAGAAGAATCACCCAGTCCGGTCGCTCATCCTTCTATTGCGCGCAATGCCAAAGATAGCTTGATCCAGCGAAATCGCGTGATAAGGAATTGTATCTGAACAGAACAACCGGAAGCTTACATCTCATGGCTTTTGAGACGATCATCGTCGAAATCGAAGACCACGTCGCCCTTATCAAGCTCAACCGCCCAGACGCGCTGAATGCGCTGAACACCCAGCTATTGGCTGAGTTGTGCGATGCGCTTGAAGATGCCGACAAGAACGACAAGGTGCGCTGCATCGTAATCACTGGCTCGGAAAAGGCTTTTGCCGCCGGTGCGGACATCAAGGAGATGTCCGAGATGAGCTTTGTTGATGTTTTCAACATCAATTTGTTTGCTGACGCCAATGACCGTGTGTCAGCGATCCGAAAACCGATTATTGCAGCCGTGGCAGGGTATGCCCTGGGTGGCGGGTGTGAACTAGCCATGCTGTGTGACTTTATCATCGCGGCCGACACGGCCAAGTTCGGACAGCCCGAGATCAATCTGGGCGTTATTGCCGGGCTGGGCGGATCGCAACGCCTGACGCGTTTTGTCGGCAAATCCAAATCGATGGACATGAACCTGACCGGCCGTTTCATGGATGCAGAAGAAGCCGAACGCGCCGGACTGGTCAGCCGTGTCGTTCCTGCAAAAAAGCTGATGGAAGAGGCTATCGGCGCCGCGCAGAAAATCGCGGAGAAATCACAGCTAAGCGCAATGGCCGCGAAAGAGGCTGTGAACCGCAGCTACGAAGTGACGTTAAGCGAAGGTCTGCTGTTTGAACGCCGTGTCTTCCATTCGATGTTCGCGACGGAAGATCAGAAAGAAGGCATGGCCGCGTTCCTGGAAAAACGCGCGGCACAGTTCCGCGACAAGTAAACGCGCAACGAATTAAGAAAGGCGGGCCCGATCCGCCATTTCTTTGGTCGCTATGCGCGAATGAAGAATCGGCTTGGCAAAATCTGAAAACTTGGATAACTAGCGCCGCATACATGCGCGTGCGGCCCGCTTGGCCCGACTCACACTCGTGATTCTGATCCGGTGCGGATATTCCGTGGCGCGCAACCCTAGATAACCGTACCGAACGAAGGTCAGAAACACATGGCAAACTCACCTCAGGCCAAAAAACGCGCTCGTCAGAACGAGAAGCGTTTTGCAATCAACAAAGCACGCCGGTCGCGCATCCGCACCTACCTGCGCAAAGTCGAAGAAGCGATCGCATCCGGCGATAAAGAGGCCGCAACCGCAGCCCTGCGCGTAGCCCAGCCTGAACTGATGCGCGGCGTCACCAAGGGCGTCTTCCACAAGAACACTGCGTCGCGAAAAATGTCGCGCCTGTCGGCCCGCGTCAAGGCGCTCGGCTGATATGTTGAGTTGACCTAGGGTCAACAAAACAACGCTATACTCCTTTTAAAGGCGTCACTTCACGTGGCGCCTTTTCGCTGCTGTTGCCGGAAAGCCGCGCCTTAATAAAGCCGAGAGATTCGTTCGACCAAACATCCGAGTCAATATCAGAGTTTCGTTGCCGTACACCGCGACCTGTTGTTACCACTGTTACAGCGACTCACTCGCTTGGGGGGACAGGCTGTTTCATTGATCATACTGACGGGCATCAGGATGGTCGTGAAACAATTGTCGGAAAACGATGAAGATCGTTTTTCCGATCTGCTAATGGTCTTGGGATTTCCAAAGACTTGAGCCCTGTCGACAAAATTGATTGCGAAGCGCACCTCTGTTCAGGGGGCGACCCGGTTTTTTTGGGTGCCTGTGTATCAGGCCTTGCTGAATATGAAGGACAGGCCCGCCAAATCTGTGTGGTTTGGTGAACGCGACCCCTTTTGCGAGTGAAAGCAAAAGAACCGGGCAACCGGGATTGAGAAATAAGGCCGACAGGCCAATAAAGAATGGGATGCGTGAGGCGCGTAATGACACAAGAGAAATGGGGACAACTGCGTAGCAAGCTGCTCAAGGCGATCGGAAAAAACAACTATACCACCTGGATCGAACCTCTTGAATTTCAGGAGCTTCAGGATGGCGTTGCGACATTCTCGGTTCCGACGAACTTCATGGGCAATTACGTCAGTCAGAATTTCGCGGACTTGATTCTGTATGAAATGAACACTGCGGGGGAATCGGTTCAGCGGCTCGCATTTCGTGTGGCGGCTAACTCACCGGTGCGGCCGTCCAACGAACACGAGGGCGACTCTGCTGACGCCCGGAAAACGCCGCAGAGCCAACCGCTGTCGCAGCAGGCCGAGCCTGCGCAGGATGCGTTGGAATCGCTTCAGGCCGCGCCGCTGGACGCCCGTTTTACCTTTGATAGTTTCGTGGTCGGCAAACCCAACGAACTTGCTCATGCAGCCGCGCGCCGTGTTTCAGAAGGCGGCCCCGTTACATTTAACCCACTGGTTCTTTATGGCGGTGTCGGTCTTGGTAAAACGCACCTGATGCACGCCATCGCGTGGGAACTGAAGAACAAACGACCCGAATTGAATGTTCTTTACCTTTCGGCAGAACAGTTCATGTACCGTTTTGTTCAGGCCTTGCGCGAACGCCGGATGATGGATTTCAAACATTTGTTCCGTTCTGTCGATGTACTTATGGTCGATGATGTGCAATTCATCGCCGGCAAGGATTCGACCCAGGAAGAGTTTTTTCACACCTTCAATGCACTGGTGGATCAGAACAAGCAGATCATCATTTCCGCCGACCGCGCCCCGGGTGAGATCAAGGACCTGGAAGAGCGTGTAAAGTCGCGTCTGCAATGTGGTCTTGTCGTGGACCTGCACCCTACGGATTACGAACTGCGTCTGGGCATTCTGCAAAACAAGGTACAGCAATACAGCAGCACATATCCCGACCTGACCATTGCCGATGGTGTGTTGGAATTCCTTGCGCATCGTATTTCGACCAATGTTCGTGTGCTGGAAGGCGCGCTGACCCGGCTGTTCGCTTTTGCCTCTCTGGTGGGGCGCGAGATCGATATGGAGTTGACGCAGGATTGTCTGGCGGATGTGCTGCGCGCCTCGGAGCGTAAAATCACGGTTGAAGAAATTCAGCGCAAAGTGTCGGACTACTACAACATCCGCCTGTCCGATATTATCGGGCCGAAACGCCTGCGGTCTTATGCGCGCCCGCGTCAGGTGGCGATGTATCTGTGCAAGCAGTTGACCAGCCGGTCCCTGCCCGAGATCGGCCGCCGCTTTGGCGGGCGCGATCACACAACCGTCATGCACGGGGTCAAACGCATTGAAGAGCTGAAAGTCACCGATGGCCAGATCGCCGAAGACGTGGAAATGCTGCGTCGCGCGCTGGAAGCCTGAGGTTTTTCTAACCGCTTGAGAAGCGCCCCGGACCTTTGTGCCCGGGGTGTTTTCTTGTGCGCTTTTATCCACGGTTGCCAAGGAACTGTGCCCGCAGGGCAACGCGCCTCTTGACGCTTTGGATGTTCCAACCCAGAAAACCGTAAAAAATCCTTGTGCCTCAGGGCGGAACCGCTAACGTGCCAGTCCCGCCTGTTTCGGCACGCAAGTCAGAGGAATTGAGGGTATGAAGATCAGCATCGAACGCGGCACCCTTCTCAAGGCCGTTTCGCAGGCCCAATCCGTTGTGGAACGTCGCAACACCATTCCGATCCTTGCCAATGTGTTGATCGAAGCCGAAGGCGACCAGGTCCAGTTCCGCGCCACTGATCTGGATATCGAAGTGGTCGACAAGGCCCCGGCGCAGGTTGAAAAGGCCGGTGCGACGACCGTGGCCGCGACAACCCTGCACGAAATTGTGCGCAAACTTCCCGATGGGGCGCTGGTCACCCTGACGGCCGACAGCGCCGCGGGGCGTCTGACGGTTGAGGCGGGGCGCTCAAACTTCTCGCTGGCGACGCTGCCGAAAGAAGATTTCCCGGTGATGGCGTCCTCGGAATACCAGTCAAACTTTACCGCGCCGGCAGCTTTGCTGCGTCGGCTGTTCGACAAATCGAAATTTGCCATTTCGACCGAAGAGACCCGGTATTATCTGAATGGCGTCTACATGCATGTGGCAGACGGGTCGGATGGTGGCAAAGTGCTGCGATGCGTGGCCACCGATGGCCACCGGCTTGCCCGTATTGACGCGGATCTGCCTGATGGCGCGGCGGGTATGCCCGGTGTGATCGTGCCCCGCAAAACAGTGGGTGAAATGCGCAAACTGTTGGACGATGATGATATGGATATCGCCGTTTCGGTCAGCGAAACCAAGGTACGGTTTGCAACGCCAGATATTACCCTGACCTCGAAAGTGATCGACGGAACATTCCCTGACTACACCCGTGTGATTCCACAGGGGAACACGCGTCAGTTAGAGGTGGATGCCGCCGAATTCGCGCAAGCGGTGGATCGCGTCGCGACCGTTTCGTCCGAGCGGTCCCGCGCTGTAAAGCTGCAATTGGACTCAGATAAACTGGTGTTGTCGGTCAACGCCCCCGACAGTGGCGCGGCCGAGGAAGAGCTGGCTGTGGCTTACGGTGATGAGCGGTTGGAAATCGGGTTTAACGCGAAATACCTGCTTGAAATCGCATCGCAGGTTGACCGCGAGAACGCGGTGTTCCTGTTTAACTCGGCTGGTGATCCAACACTGATGCGCGAAGGCAACGATCAAAGCGCGGTCTACGTTGTTATGCCGATGCGCGTCTGATCGATCCCTCGGGGTGGTCTTTAACGAAGGGGAGGGGTCATGACTTTGGCCCTGACCGAGCTTACGGTCTCGCATTTTCGGTCCCATAAACTGGCGCGCTTGTCTCTGGATGGACGCCCCGTCGCGATTCATGGGCCGAACGGAGCCGGAAAGACGAATATTCTTGAAGCGGTGTCGCTGTTTTCACCTGGGCGCGGCATGCGGCGGGCAAGCGCGGCTGAGATGACCCGCAGGCCCGAAGCGCTGGGGTGGAAATTGACCGGGCTGCTGCAAGTGCAAAGGCGGAGCTACGAGGTCGAAACCTGGTCCGAGGGTGGAGCAGCCCGACAGGTTCGGATTGATGGCAAGGCTTCAAGTCAGATCGATCTGGGGAAACTGGCCCGAATTGTCTGGCTTATCCCCTCAATGGATCGGCTGTGGATCGAAGGGGCCGAAGGGCGGCGACGGTTTCTGGATCGCATGGCGTTGAGTTTTGATCCCGCGCATGCCGAGGCGTCTTTGACGTACGAAAAAGCCATGCGGGAACGCAACCGTTTGCTGAAAGAGCAGGTGCGCGACGCCCATTGGTACGCGGCGCTGGAAGGCCAGATGGCCGAGACAGGACACCGGATTCACGCCGCCCGTTTGGCGGCGCTGGATCATCTGCGCACGGCTCAGGAACAGGCTGAGACTGCATTCCCCTCGGCGGATTTGGAATTGGTGCAGACAGAGGGTGCAATGCCAGAGAGCGCTGAAGACTTGCGCGAGGCGCTGAACGAAAGTCGATTTCGCGATTTGGCAGCGGGTCGCACGCTGGTCGGTCCACATCGGTCCGACCTGTATGGGGTGTTTGCGGCTAAGGGTGTGCCCGCCAAGGATTGCTCGACCGGAGAGCAAAAGGCGCTGCTTGTTTCACTGATCCTGTCAAATGCGCGGGCACTGGCCGGAATGGTTGGGTCGCCCCCGATCGTTTTGTTGGACGAGGTCGCTGCCCATCTGGATGCGGCGCGGCGCGCGGCGCTTTATGATGAGATCTGCGCGCTGGGCGCTCAGGCCTGGATGACGGGCACCGGGCCTGAACTGTTCGCGGAATTGGGCGACAGGGCCCAATCGCTAGTTGTGACCGAAGGCACAGACGGCTCGGTCGTGACTAATTAGGCGGGTTCGTTGACCTTACGTTCCCACAGGAAGCCGCGCATGACTTCGTCAACCGGTGTTTTTGCCATGTGGTTCACGTAGTTTGACATGGTTTTTTGCGCCAGACCCAGAACTACGTCCAGAACAGCGCGGTGCGAGTAACCGGCGTCAAAGAATGCTTGCAGTTGTTCTTCGCTGGGGTTGCCGCGTGTGTGCATCATCTGCAGCGTGAAAGTGCGTAATGCTTCGAGCTTGGCGTTCGGCAGTGGGGTTTCGTTGCGCAGCGCTTCGGTGATGTCGTCCGAGATCTTCATCATTTTGGCGATGCCCGTGTGCGCGGGCACGCAGTAGTGGCATTCGTTCTCCACGTTGATGGTCTGCCAGACGACGGTTTTCTCATCGTTGTCGAAATCCGTTTGCAGGAACAGGTGGTGCAGTACCTGGTAGCCTTCCAGATGCTGGGGGCTTTCGGCCATCACTTTGTGCAGGCCGGGAAGACGGCCAAAAGCGGCTTGGGATTTTTCCAGCAAAGGTTTGGACCCTTCCGGGGCGGTTTCGAGGTCATGCGAGGGGAAATCAGCCATGTCGGAACTCCTTTTTTGGCGTATGGCGCATAAATAGGCTTTCTTGAGTGATCACTCAAGTATATATTTGAGCAAACGTTCAAGAATTGTAATAGACGATGCCTCGCAAACCGACCTATGACCGAGACGCGCTGATCGCCAAAGCCCGTGACATTTTCTGGCGTCATGGCTGGGCGGGTACATCGTTGAAAGACCTGGAGCGTGAGCTGAAGCTGAATCCAGGTAGCATTTATGCCGCCTTCGGATCGAAGGATGCGCTTTATGCGTTGGCTCTGAAACGCTACGCGCAGGATGGGTTTGCGAACATAATGGCCTTGTCGCAGGAGCTTGGCCCGTTGGGGGCGCTCAAAGCGCAGCCGCGTTTGGTGGTTGAGGCGTCAGGCCTGCCGACCAAAGCCTGCATGCTGTCCAAGACCTATGCCGAGTTACAGGCCAGAAATCATGATCTGGCAGATCAGGCGCGCGCGCATATGGTCGAAATGAAGTCTTGTTTTGCGGACCTGTTTCGCAGCGCCCAAGCGGCTGGAGAAATCAGCCCGGAACATGACCCAGATCGTCTTGCAGCCCGATACCAATCCGACCTTCTGGGCCTGAGGTTGTCTGCCGAGCGCGATGATGTAAACGCGTCAGAAATCGCCGTTGATATTGCGGAAGACCTCGACCGGCTATGATCCGCAAGGACCACCAATCCAGACCACAAAATATTGGGGGAGCGCGTGACAATCCCCACCAGAAAACGTATAAGTTACCAAAATAATATAGGTACTAACGGCATGTCCGAAGACGCACAGGCACCACAAGAATACGGCGCAGATTCTATCAAAGTTCTCAAAGGCTTAGAGGCGGTCCGTAAGCGCCCCGGTATGTATATCGGCGACACCGATGACGGGTCGGGCCTGCACCACATGGTGTACGAGGTCGTCGACAACGGAATTGACGAGGCTCTGGCCGGTCACGCCGACCATGTGACCGTTAAAATTCATGCCGATTCCAGCGTTTCGGTCAGCGATAACGGGCGCGGAATTCCAGTTGATATTCACCCCGAAGAAGGGGTCTCGGCCGCCGAGGTCATCATGACTCAATTGCACGCGGGCGGTAAATTCGACAGCAACTCGTACAAGGTATCGGGCGGTCTGCACGGTGTGGGTGTATCGGTAGTGAACGCGCTGTCCGACTGGCTGGAGCTGCGCATCTGGCGCAACGGCAAGGAACACGTCGCGCGTTTTGAAGGTGGCGAAACGGCAGAGCACCTGAAGGTCGTGGGTGAATGCGGCGACCGCACCGGGACCGAGGTGCGCTTTCTGGCCTCGACCAACACGTTCTCGAACCTTGAGTATTCCTTTGAAACGCTGGAAAAGCGTCTGCGCGAGCTGGCCTTTCTGAATTCAGGCGTCCGCATTATCCTGATCGACGAACGCCCGGCGGAACGGCTGGAAACCGAGCTGTTTTATGAGGGCGGCGTCAAGGAGTTCGTGAAGTATCTCGACCGGTCCAAAACCGCTGCAATGCCCGAGCCGATCTATATCCAGGGTGAGCGGGACGATATCGGGGTTGAGATCGCCATGTGGTGGAACGACAGCTATCATGAAACGGTTCTGCCCTTCACAAACAACATTCCGCAGCGTGACGGTGGTACGCATGTGGCTGGGTTCCGTGGGGCGCTGACACGGACGATCAACAACTACGCGCAGTCCAGCGGGATCGCGAAAAAGGAAAAGGTCAGCTTCACTGGTGACGATGCGCGCGAAGGTCTGACCTGTGTATTGTCGGTCAAAGTGCCCGACCCAAAGTTTTCGTCGCAAACGAAGGACAAGCTGGTTTCGTCCGAAGTCCGCCCTGCGGTCGAAGGATTGATGAACGAAAAACTGGCTGAATGGTTTGAGGAAAACCCTAACGAAGCGAAGACCATTGTTGGCAAGATCATCGAGGCCGCGCTGGCACGTGAAGCCGCCCGCAAGGCCCGCGAACTGACCCGCCGCAAAACGGCGATGGATGTGAACTATCTGGCGGGTAAGCTGAAGGATTGTTCTGAGAAAGACCCGTCCAAGACCGAAGTCTTCCTAGTCGAGGGGGACTCGGCCGGTGGCTCGGCGCAGACAGGGCGGGATCGTCTGACTCAGGCCGTTTTGCCGCTGCGCGGGAAAATCCTGAATGTTGAGCGCGCACGCTTTGACCGGATGTTGTCGTCGCAGGAAATCGGCAACCTGGTGATGGCGTTGGGCACAGGCATTGGCCGCGATGAGTTCAACATCGAAAAGCTGCGCTACCACAAGATTGTCATCATGACCGATGCCGATGTTGATGGCGCGCATATCCGGACGCTGCTGCTGACCTTCTTCTACCGGCAGATGCCTGAGCTGATCGAGGGCGGGTACCTCTATATTGCGCAGCCGCCGCTTTACAAGGTTTCGCGTGGCAAGTCAGAGGTTTACCTGAAGGATCAAGCGGCGCTGGATGACTATCTGATCAATCAGGGCGTCGAAGGTGCAGTGCTGAAATTGGGCTCGGGCGAAGAGATCATCGGGCAGGACCTGACCCGTGTCGTTGATGAGGCCCGGCAACTGAAACGTGTTCTGGACGCTTTCCCAACCCATTATCCGCGTCACATTCTGGAGCAGGCTGCGGTTGCCGGAGCCTTTGTGCCGGGCGCCGTGGATGCTGACCTGCAGGGCGTGGCCGATAAGGTTGCCGCCCGCCTGGATCTGATTGCGCTGGAATATGAGCGCGGCTGGCAAGGGCGCATCACTCAGGATCACGGTATCCGACTGGCGCGTATCCTCCGCGGCGTTGAAGAAGTTCGTACGCTGGACGGCCCGATGCTGCGCTCGGGTGAGGCGCGCAAAACCGGCAGCTTCACGCAAAGCTTGCAAGAAATCTACAATACCCCTGCAACCTTGGTGCGCCGCGACCGGTCTCAGGTCATCCACGGTCCGCTGGATCTGCTACGCGGAATTCTGGAAGAGGGCGAAAAGGGCCTGTCACTGCAACGCTACAAGGGGCTGGGTGAGATGAATCCCGACCAGCTTTGGGAAACCACGCTCGACCCGGACGCGCGCACTCTATTGCAAGTGCGCGTGAATGACATGGTCGAGGCGGATGACCTTTTCACCAAGCTGATGGGCGATGTGGTCGAACCGCGCCGGGAATTCATCCAGCAAAACGCGCTGAGCGTTGAGAATTTGGACTTTTAAAGCTGTGTAGGGACGCGCATAGCTTTGCATTTCACCTAAAGGTTTTCATCTTTGGCCCAAAACCTTGGACGCGGCAACCTAAAGTCTAATAAACGGGGCTATCTTGCGGAAACTCTTGACGCAACCGATAGTTGTGCTTCTATCATCATGTGTAGTGCTGAAAAAATCGAGCGTGTTGCACAAATCGTTTCCGATGCGTAGTTGGTCCTTCGAATAGACTGTGGGCTGCCGGCCTGCCTTTCAAATTCAATGCGTCGCGGCGGGATAGGTTTGCGAAGGCAAAGTACCGGGTGACGAACTGGGCCGAATACAACGAGGCGCTCCGCCAGCGTGGTGACGTAACGGTTTGGTTTAGCGAGGACGCGGTGTCTGGATAGTCTGCCGAGCGCTCGGGCAAGCGCGGTGCTCTGCAACGGTACTCGAATCTGGCGATCGAGACCTGCCTGACCTTGCGCGTGGTATTTGGCCTGCCGCTTCGACAGACGCAGGGCTTTGTGCGCAGCCTGCTGCGGCTCATGGAACGGGTTCTCCCCGTGCCGGATTACTCGACGCTCTGCCGGCGTGCGCAAACGCTCGAGATCGTGCCTGACACCCGGACAGCCAGTGGCCCTGATTGTGGACAGCACCGGGTTGCGTGTCTGTGGCGGCCGCGACTGGATGCGGGAAAAGCACGGACTGCCAAAGGCTCGCAGAACATGGCGTAAACTGATATCGGGTTCGACCCGGAGAGCGGCAAGCTCGTCGCGTCACGCCTAACAACCGAGCATGTCGGAAATCCCGGCGCACTGCCTGATCTTCTTGCCGAGGTGGCCGGTACCGTTCACCGTTTCATCGCAGACGGTGCTTATGACGGTACACCAACCGCCGCAACGATCCGACAGGCTTTCGGTGCGGATGTCGAGTTGATCATTCCGCCTCCGAAGAACGCCGTTCCCGGAGAATGCGCCGCACGCAACGCCCAAATCGACATGATCGCCAAGGGCGGTCGTATGGCATGGCAGAAGGCCACTGGCTATGGCCAAAGATCACGCGGCGAAGCCCAGATTGGGCGTTACAAACAAGTCAACGGATCAGAGCTGCGCAGCCGCAAATTGGAGACCCAGACAACCGAAACCAAGATCGCTGTCAAAGCTCTCAACCGCATGACACATCTCGGTCGTGCGACCTATGAACGTGTCACATAACGAACCGGGGAAAGGGGCAAATGCGGCCAAAGCGCCATTCTTGCAACGCGGTCGTAGAAAGTAGACTTTGCAATATACGTGCTATCGCCTCTATTCGTCATCTAGTTCTATTCAACTAACACAGCGAAGACTTCGACCGGCTCCCTAATGCCCTTGATCTTTACTTCGCCCCTGCTTTCGGCTTCAAGCTCACCTTCAATTGCGGCCCAGGTTCGAGGGGAAATAAGAATCTCTTCATTATCCGCCATGTCGCAGAGCCGAGCAGCTGTGTTGATTGACGTTCCTGAGGCAGTGTAGTCGAAGCGACCTTCGGAGCCGACGATACCGACCGTTGCATAGCCGTAGGAGATCCCGATACCAAAGCCGAGCCGATGACCCAATTTTTTCCAGTCGGCGCAAAGTTCACGCATCTTTCCTCGCATTGCCACGGCCAGACGCACTGCGTCGCCCGCTGGATCATCAACAGTGATTGGATCGTTGAAAATGACCATTATCCCATCGCCAGCCCTCTGATCTACACCTCCTCCATACTCGTCGATCAAAATCGACATCTCCTGATGGTAGGCCTGAAGAACTTCGATGGTTTCTTCAGGCTCAGCGCTTTCACAAAAGGCTGTGAACCCACGCAAATCGCAGAAAAGGGTCGCGACAAGCGCGCGATGTGAAGTAAGCAAGCTTTCGTCACCGGAAGTCACGACCGCATCAGCGACAGCAGAGGGAAGGAAGCGTTTTAATCGGCCCATGCGCTCTATCTCCCCAACCTGTTGATCGACCCGCTGGCCCAGTTCCGCGTTCAAAGCCTCTAGATTTCTAAATTGGTTGGTGTTTTCGATTGCAATCACCGCTTGGGCAGCGAAGGTTTCAACGAGCTTGATCTGATCATCGGTAAAAGGCGCGACTTCGAGCTTATAGAGCGCAATGACCCCTATCGCCTTATTTCCCTGTTGCAATGGCACTTGTAAAACAGTGCGCATCCCTTCGAGATCCAAGGCGACTTTGATCTGGGGAACGTGCTCGGACAAGGATTTGGCTTCGCGAAGATCTGGAATATGCAGTACATGCTTTTCCTTCACCGCACGCACAGCATAACTTGCTTCATTGTCAAGCCGATGCGGCGTCTTCCTGAGGTGATCAATAAACGCAGATTGCGCCGCATTGCTCGCTTCGACCACAAGGTGTTCGTCGTTCTGGTCAAGTAGAAGCAGTATTGCGTGCGGCGCTGAGCAAAGCCGCGCAGCGTTTTCCAAGATCGCGCTAAAGACCGGCTGTGCGTCCGAACGGCTTTGACTTATGACGCTCAAGACCTCTCCAGTGGCCGCTTCGCGCTCAAGCCGCGTCTGGATTTCCCTAAACTGCCGCACATTTTCGATGGCGATTACTGCCTGCGCGGCGAACGTCTCCACAAGGTCGATATCGTCCTGGGAAAAAGGCGACACTTCAAACCGGGCGAGACCAAACGCGCCGATCACCTCTCCATTTTGAAACATCGGAACTGCCAAAAAGGTTCGAATTCCGTCCTGATCAACATGCGCCACGCGCTGCGGATCGCCCGCCAAATAGAGTGCGCTCTTCTTCATGTCTTCGATCTGCACAGGGCATTTTTTGCGAACTGCTTCAGCAAAACTCGTCTCACCGTTGAGCGCCCACTGCATGTCCCCGATCTGGGAATGCGCGAGTGCAGGACCGTGAGACGCAGTATAGACGAGATGCGTGCCAGCTTCGTTGATTAGCGCGAGCCCTGCATAGGAGGTGCGACAAAGTGCTGAAGCCCTCTTGAGAATTGCGTCAAAGACCGGGGCGTCATCGTCGCGGCTAGTCGATATAACTTCTAATACTTCAGCCGAAGCGCGCTCCCGTTCCAGCCGTGTCTGTACTTCGCGAAACTGGCGCACGTTTTCGATTGCGATTACAGCTTGTGCGGCAAAGGTTTCCACTAATTCAATTTCATCGGTGGTAAAGGCTTTCACTTCGCGTCGAAATAGTGTGATGCAACCAATTGCTTCGCCATTAAGCATAAGTGGAACACCTACGATGGTTCGCATGCCTTCCTTTTCAACCATCGCGACCCGGCCCGGATCACCTTGCCGGTAAAGGTCCGTTTCCACCAAGTCCTCAACCTCGACGATGGAAGCAGTCCGCATCGATTGGGCCGGGACTAAGTTACTGTCCGACAAACGGGTTACCTGTCCTACGCTCAAATGACGCAATCCTTCGCCGTAATGCGCTTCTAGCGTCCAATGACTACGGGTATCATTAAGGACGACCAGATTGGCCGATGGTGCGTTTGAAAGGCGCGCTGCATTTGCTACGATTGTTTCGAAAATTGGCGCAGGATCAGTCCGAGAAGCGCTAATCAAGCGCAGAATTTCACGCATCGCCGCCTCGCGTTCACGCAAAATTTCAGCTTCGGCATTCACGCTTTCTAAATCGGCAGTCACAATAACCTCTGATCGTCTACAACGAAGTCGCTTTAAATCGATAACACATTTTACGCCGCCGCTCGTTTTGCCGAGTTAAAATTCGACGGGCTTCGTTTTTCTTGTTTTGCTTGCCATCCACTGCGCTGCCCTAGATGGCCAGTTTTTTCGCGTCTCAGCTTTTACAAATCACAGTAATGAAAGCCCGCTTCGGGCTGGGGCAGTCATTTACTTGGAGCGCAAGATCGGCGGCGCTAAACCTTGGGTGAAGCCAACTATCCCTCTGCTGTTTCGAGTTTCCATGCCTCAAGTAGCCTGGGAAGAGCCACATCCCAATCCATGACACCTGTCCGTTTGGCCCAGTTATTATACTGACCAATCAAGTCAGCTTCCAATTCGGAGTTGCGGCCTCTCAAATCCGTCAACTCCGTGCGATCCGCTTCGATGTCATAGAGTTCCCAATCTTGTCCGTCTTGCCTGACAAGTTTGAATTGACCCAGCCGTACCGCCGAATTTCCTTCATGTTCGAAAAAGATAGGCTCTTCTCGTGACCAGTCCTTGCCGCAGAACAGGTCCAACAAAGATTGCCCTTGCAGGGGCTGAATTTCGTGACCGCCGACCTCGCCTTGGTACTGGCAACCCGTTGCCTCCAGGATAGTCGGCAAAATATCGACAACGTGGCAGGCGGCATGCACGTTTGCACCAGAGGCAAATCCTTTGGGCCAATGCGCTATGAGCGGTGTCGAAATACCGCCTTCATGGACGTAGTGCTTGAACAATCGAAACGGCGCATTCGAAACATTTGCCCATGGTTTGTTATAGCTCTGGTAGGTCTGGGCATCACCCGGCATCACGTCGGGGCGATTTCCCATTTCGATGTGACGGCCGTCATTTGTGGTATCAGGGAAGAACTTTGCCCATCCGTCCTCGGCCATGAATTCAGCGCAACCGCCATTGTCGGACAAGAACATGATCAAGGTATTTTCAAACTGCCCCAATCGCTTTAGCGCAGCGATCAGTCGGCCGATAGATTGATCCATCCGGTCTACCATCGCTGCATAGGTGGCCATTTTTCGTGCCTCCCAATCGGTATTTTGCTCGGTCTCCCAGGGATGAACGCCCGTGTCACGCGGAGAAATTTCCCAGTTTCTCTGAAACAGGTTCATGCTGTTCATGGTTTCGTGCCGTGCAGTACGGGTTGCGTCCCAGCCAACTGAATACACCCCGTCATAGCGCGCGATGTCCTCGGGATGGGCATGCAGGGGCCAATGCACTGCAGTATGCGCGAGGTAAAGAAAAAAGGGCTGATCTTCGGGCGTTTCCTCGATCATTCCAATCGCTTTTTCCGTGATCGCATCTGTGAAATAGAAATCATCCGGGAACGTCAGGACACGGCTGTCATCTTCGAGCATGTAATGCGGCGAGAAGAAGTGGGTGACGCCGTCGACAATGCCGTAAAAGCGATCAAACCCGCGCTGTCTCGGCGTCGGATGCTCAATATCTCCAACCCGCCAGCTGTCAACCTCGCGCGCCATGAAGTCTCCCGCGACATGCCATTTGCCGGACATCAAGGTCCGATAACCACCTGCCCGGAGGTGCTCCGCTATTGTGGCGCTGTCATTGCGTAAGAACCCCTGATATGCGGGCGTTCCCAGGTTGGCTCCCATGTGACCAACGCCAGCGTTGTGCGGGTACAGCCCGGTCAAAAGAGAGGCCCGCGTCGGACAACAGCGGGCGCAGTTATACATTGCCGAAAGTAACACGCCGTCACGGGCTAACGCATCGATGTTCGGTGTCCGGATTTCTGATCCGGTAACACCCAAATCCGCAAAACCCAGATCATCAGCCAAAATCAGAATCACATTTGGTCGTTTTCCTGTCGGCATTCGGAGGCTCCATAGCTGCATTTATGAGCTTACCTCACTTTTGCCGATGATCTTGTCCTAAAGCGACCCGACAATAATGGGGTAAGGGAGGTTGCGAACGACTGCCATTGGCACAAAGATTTCGAGAGCAAGAAGGGAAACGGTCCCGGATACCTGACCGAAATGCCGTGTCGCAAAGTGACGTGACCCGCTCAATGGTCCGTGCTAGTGGCCTTTTGAAAGGGCACTCCATGACAGCGGAACAAAAACTACAAAATCCGACAGCTGGTATTGCGTTTGTACTGATCGGAATATTGGCGATTTCTATCAATGATATGCTGATCAAATTCCTGTCTGGCGGTTACCCCTTGCACCAGATGGTGTTTACAAGGTCGTTGATCGGGATCGGGTTCAGCTTTGCCCTGGTCCAGATGGAGGGCGGTTGGCGCATCCTGAAAACCGATCAACCGGGACTTCACCTACTGCGCGGTATATTGATTGTCATTGCCAATCTGACGTTCTTTACAGCTTTGGCGGTAATGCCCCTGGCGGAAGCCACGGCTGTTTTCTTCGTAGCCCCCTTGATGATCACTTTGCTGAGTATCCCATTGCTTGGCGAAAAAGTTGGGCCGATGCGGATTGGTGCCGTTCTAGTGGGTTTTTTGGGCGTGGTGATCATGACCCGCCCATGGGAGGCCGGTGGCGCGCGTGAGGTTGGTCTGTTGATGTATGCACTGCCGGTTCTTGCTGCGTTTACCTATGCCCTCAACAACGTCATGACCCGGTTTCTTGGCGCAAAGTCCAAAGCCTCAGCAATGGCTATATACATTCAGGCGTGCTTTATCTTTGTCAGCCTTTTGTTTTGGTCAGTGGCGGGGGATGGGCGATTTGCGAACGAGTTTGAAAACGAAAGCCTGATCTTCTTACTGCGTGCCTGGGTTTGGCCCGAAGGATTTGACCGCTGGTTGTTTATTGGCCTCGGTTTCAACTCCGCAATCATCGGGTATTGCCTCGGCCAGGCTTACCGCATGGCAGACGCAGCTACTGTGGCGCCGTTTGAATATGTCGGTCTTCCCATGGCTATTTTCTGGGGATGGGTCATCTGGGGAGAACTCCCAAACCTTCCTGTCGGAATTGGCATCACACTGATCTTGGGCTCAGGACTGTTCGTCTTTTTGCGTGAGCGTCAGAAGAACCGGAACGTAGTCGCCAAAAAGAGAGTGCACCGTCGGTATTAGATGCCAAATCCAATCAGGCCAAATGCCGCTCATAAAATCCCTAGGATATTGATTTTCAATCGCCGGTGAAATGCCCGCGAAGAATGTCGCTGTTCGACATCTGAAGCTATCGGGGTGACTGTCAGTTGAGCGCTTCCAAGTCAGCGTTCTATTTTCATTGTCTGTTGTCGGTTTTCAAATTTGCTCAACATCAGTTCAACGCAAAGCGATCCCTGAGGCAAACGCTACGAGCAATCAGCGTTGGGCTGCTTGTCACTGGACCGATCCAAGACTCTATCAAGCTGTGACCAGTCCATGGTTCGCATCAGCTCTTTCATGGCCTCTGGATCTACTGATCTGTCTCGACCGCAATGTATTACGACGTGACGTACCAGCCAAATGCATGGGCTGGTGAGAGCAAATGATGCGGTAAGGCTGATTAACGTTTCGGTGCTCATCATGGGACTATATCACATCGTGGTCTTGATGTCCGGTCAGATGAATGCAGTACCAACCCTTTGTGATTACCTTTGGGCTGTTATTCGTTTCAAAGGGCCTGCCACAGAACTCAAGCCGCCGCCGCTAAAGTTTATTTTGGCGATCTATCGAAAGCGTACGAGCGAACCGCATTCATCAAACAGGGGTTGAACTTTGCCAATCAAAGTGCACTTTTGATTGAAGGAAAATGCGTGAATGTTGTAGGAACCATACAGAAACTACTGTAAATTGACCGCGTACTTTTAAGCGCGCAAACTTATTGGCAAATCGTGCAAAGTTATGCGCAAACGTAGCACAAGATTATGGGCGAAAACACCCGAATTATCTGAATGAAATCAATGATAGGAATGCAGCGCTATGGGCGCACCTACAGCTGTTTTAGGTGCGCCCATAGTTTTGCATTTCGCCCAAAGCTTGGGCGCACTAACCTTCAATTTTTTACCGTTAGAGGTTCCGTATCTTCGGGTCTCATTCTTGGCTGATTTCGCGGCATCGTCGTATTGCCGAGGAAGATTTCGAATAGCAGCCTCCTGCCCAAAGCGGGTATTGGTCACGGGAACAATGAGATTTTCTGGTTTATCGCCGCATGTTTTTGGTAGGCAGACATTCGCGTCACATGCAGCCATAAGAACCTCGCTCAAGGGAAGCGACATACGAGGGATATGGCGTTTGAATAGCTGGTCTCGACGGTTTCTGTCATGGTTGAAACTTACTACCGGCTAACTCTGTGGTGTTGATGAATGACTGGGATGCAACCTATCTCGAAGAGTTTAGGCTCAGGACCCATTGATTTCCGGCCAATGTCGTGATTCACGGCTTAAACAAACGAGCGGTGACATGT